>DBVR01000036.1:18385-41754 GCA_002308755.1 Christensenella sp. UBA1259 | reverse complement strand
TCTTAAACTTGATACAGGTCCTTCAATGCCATAAACTCGACCGGGATAACAAAGAATGCCTTCACCGTTTGCGCCGTAACCACAATAAGCTATTTTATATGGGTCTTCAGTCGCAGACCAACAATTCATAGACCAATATAAATTTCCTACTATTCCATACTCCGCCATCATCCAACTTATAAGCATCGCACTGGGAAGCGTATCTTCCAAATGATAACTGGGATATGGATATCTAGGCGAACAACAACCATACCACCACATTTCATTTCCTGTTTCCATTGCATGCTCACGATAATCTTCTATGTCTTTATCTGATAAAATACAGTCAAATTCCGGACAGAGAGAAACATCTTTATCGTCGTAATACAAAAGTGAACCATCCGCATTTTTAAGCAACGCAGTCCTATGCAACATTTCGTTGCCAACGTCTACTTTATAATCGGTTATAAGATGTTTAACATTATCAACACTGTTTATCAATTGTTGACCGAAAGCAGTATTAAAATCACTACGTTGTGAAAGCGTTCGTTTTACTCTTGCTATTGTATTATCAAATAAATTAATGTTTTCTTCAACTAATCCATCTGGGAATCCACGACACCACGGTTCATCAATAACGCCATTATAGTAAACACACATATCCAAATAATTTCTATTATCTCGTAGAGACAACTCTGCAAATTCGATTAGATCTGTATATAGATCGTCTGCCTTTAATGTTTCACCAGAACTTCTATGTCTTACTGCAATAGTTGAACTGCCACTATCTAAGTATTCTATAGCCTTCTCACAATATTGCCTGCTTGAAAGATTAGCACAATAGCTATGCGGAGTTAATCTCGATTTCTTCAATAAACTCAAATATTTATCATACATTTCTTGTGTGCTATCATATTCTCGTGATGAAAGAGAACTTGTCGTAACGACAAAAATGCTTTTTGACGTTGTTTCGTCCGAAAGCGTATAATCGTAAATTTTTGCTTCGATAGGTACAGCTTTCGTGCTGTCCCCTATTTTTACCGTCGCTTCTCCAACATATAGCCCCGCTTCAGTATCTTTCGGAATATAAAACTCTAAATACGCACCGCCGTTCTGCCCTTGTTGTACTTCGTTCAATCCGTATTCTACCGCATTTTCCTGCGGCATAATAGCATCGGGATAATTGCCTGTACTTGCACCATTCCCATGTGTGATATGAGTAACAGGTACAAACATTTCTGTATAAACCTTAAAGTTTGATTTGGATATTATCTTTGTGCTATCGTCGTTTTTAACCAAATCGCTTATCTCTACCGTAAACGAAAGATTTTCTTTTGCGGTTACTATTATCTGCCCGTTTTCATATTCGTTTCTGACAGCGTCTATCCTGATCTTTTCTAAACGACTTGCTTCATATTCGTCGGCATTTTTGTCGGATAAAACCTTTTCAGACGCGCTAACCGCCCAAACTTCTGACAATGCGTTAATGTCTTTCTCCTTTTGACAAGCTGTAAGATTACAAATAAAAATCAAACAGAAAACAAAAGACATAACTTTGATAAAACCCTTTTTCATTCTTTTTCTCCTTCTATCCATATATATACATTTCTCTGATGCCTATAAAATCAGTATCAAGTAATTCGAGTGTGAATGTATTATCTGCTATAAGGTTGGCTAATATATCTATCCTATTTCCGGTCCCATATTCTTTATCAAGCGAAATAAATTCTCCTTGCAATATTACTTTTCCGCCGGAATAAACCTTATATCTAGTTGAATACTTGACCAAAAAGCAAATCGCTATCTTTGTAAGCTTAGTAAAATCTTCGTTGTAATTGAATACTAACTTTTTACCCTTGTCTCTAAGTTTTATTATCGTGTGATATACGCATTCATGATTGTCATAATCTATTTTTTCTATATCTCCCGAATAGACGGCTTCGGGAATTTCGTGATTCATATAAATCTTTAACCCTTTACCCAGATAGAAATCAAATTCAAATTTCTCCGCACCGACTGAAATATTTATGTTTACCCACTCTCTAGCGATCGGCAATGAAATTTCTCTGATATCGTCATAGCCTTTGCCGTTAACAACAATTTTCTCTATGTTGCCGTAAAAATAAAACTTATTTTTCAAATCGCTTTTGCTTTCTATAGTAACGTCGTATTTGCTGGCAAGAACAAGTAAATTCAATGCATTTCGCCTTGCCGTATCGTACGCATCGCCATAATAATCAACTTTCGCATTGTTATAAAGCAAACAAGTTATTCTGGAATATATGCCGTCAAAATCCTTGTCCAACCTTTTATATTCGGCCTTTAACTTAGACAACATTTCATAATCTTCTTGTCCGTCTCTAATCGCTGCAAACCTTATAGAATTGATAGGTCCGACAACACCATAAGGTTTACCCGGATAAACCAACGTACCTTCCCCGTTTACGCCATATCCGCGCCTTATACCGTAAGGATCTTTTATTTTGCATACTGAAAAATCTTCCATAATTTCCGTATTTGCAGTACAATTCCAATACAGGTTTCCCTTGACGCCGTAATCCGACATCATCCAAGTTAAAATTTTAGGTGCAGACAAATTATCATCTATATGGTAGGTGGGAAACGGACCGTTCGGTTCGCCGCAATTATACCACCACACTTCAGCACCCTTATATGGTGCCCTATGTTCCGGAGTATCCAACCCGTCAAACTTGGGACATAACACCACATCTTTTACGTCGTATCTTAAATCTTGTCCCTTTTTGTTTTTTTGTACATATTTTGGATCGTGCTGTTTGAAATCATAATAATCGGTAATAATATGTCTGAACTCTCTGACGGATTTTATAATTTCTTTACCGAAATCCGTACTAAATCTCTTATCTTTTGTCAATTTATCCACAACTTTACCGATACAGTCTTTAAAAGAAAGTATTTCGTTTTCCACAAGCCCGTCGTATATCCCGCCGTCAATACGTTGCAAACAAAACGGCTCGTCCATACACCAATCGTAAAATCCGACTTTATCCACTAAATTAAAACCGGTTTCCATGCTTTTAACTGCAAGTTCAAAAATATATTTAATAAGAATATCCCTATCAAAAATACTTTTCCCTCTGATATAAGTCCTAGGATAAGTCGGAATACTCGTAAAACTGCCGCCTTTCTTTATGAAACTATACATTTCGTTAACTGCATTTTTTATGCCGTCATCAGTCCAATCAAATTTAGGTAAAACATGGGTTACGCCTATTCTTGAAGAAATTGCCAAATCAACGTATTTATCATACATGCCCTTAGACATATTATCTTCTTCAAAATAAGAAATGCACGAATCGTCAAAATTAAAAAGCGTGTTTTGGCTTGTCCCGCTATCAATGGCTACGTCTAAAACTTTTATAACCAAAGGAAACACCAAGCACTCGTTGCCACCTGTTATTTTTACGTCACCGCAATACTCCCCTGCCACTTGGTCGGCAACAGAGTTAAATTCAATCAGAATAATTTCGTTTTCATCTTTTTTAATAAAGTTATCCTTATGTAAGATTACGTTTTCATAAGGCATCATAGGATCGGGATACCCGTCGGGAAAATTGCCTTTATAATCACCGCACCTTACAACGTTGCAATATCTTTCTACGAACAATTTTATATTTTCTCTTTTTATAAAATTGCCCCTACCGTCAATAAAATCTGTTAATTCTATATAGAAAAAACCGTCTCGTTTTGCCGTTAATATAATTTGTGCGCATTCAAATTCATTTTTTACGGCCGTTATTACGCCACTACTCGTATGAAACTTACTATCTATAACTTGTTTCCTTGTAAACTTATGAGAGAAACTTGAAAAAGCCACTTTTAAAAACTCGTTTTCCATATAAACTCCATATAAATTTTTAACCACAACGCATGAGAATATCCGTTTAAATTAGACTATTACAATTTTTGAAAAAAATCAAATTGTTTCATATTATGAAACAATTTGATCGGTTTTCTATTGACAAAACGTAGCACAGCACTTATAATACAAGTATGATAGAGTCAATTAGCAAGGCTATAAAAATAATTAATATTGTTAGCCACCCACAAAATAATAGTCCGACGCTTAAATATATTTCCGAGACATTGAACATAAATAAAAGTTCTTGTTGCCACTTAATAAAAACGCTTATCGATAATGACATTTTAATTAAATTATCCGCTTCTAAGGGATACCAGCTAGGTCCTCGTGTATTTTATTGGACTAATAACAAAACCTATTTGGAAATTGATTTATCGATTATCAAACCGATCCTTAACTGGTTGCATAAAGAAACGACAGAATCCGTCGTTGTGTCCACAATCATAAACAATAAAAAATACGTCTTACTTTATTATTCTTCCGACATAACCATAATTTCCGATGATTCTCCTTTGTTTGAAGATCAATTTTATAAAAGCGCTACCGGTATGCATCTCCTTTCGACCCTCAACACTCAAGATCTGTACAATGTTTATAAAAACAACCCCTTGCCCGATAAAAATATTTGGCCTAACGTCAATTCATTTACAAATTTACTGAATTTATTGAAAACAATTCGCAACAAACACGTTTATAAATTTGTTTTTTACAATGAAAATAAAACTTTGATCTTAAGTTATTCTTGCTTATTAAAGAAAAACGGGCAAATTTGGGGAGCAGTGGGTATCACGCTAAATAGCAAAAAAATTGAAAGCGCAAATGCAGAAGCCGACATTGTAAAAAAACTTACCACCGCCGCTTCATTAATAAACAAAAAATTTGACGAATACAGCAAAAACAGCCAAAATATTTAGATGTAGAAACATTTTACAAAAAATGGGTATCGAAATTATATTTCGCATACCCATTTTTTAGTTTTGAACTCTCTGCAAGCTTATTTGTTTTTGTCTTTCCAGACTTTAAAAATATCTCTAGAATACTGCTTGATCAATTTTTTATAAGTAAAATAAGATTGTTTTTTTGTTCTTTCTAACGTTTCATAATCAACGTAAATCAAACCGAAGCGTCTGGCAAAACCATCGGACCATTCAAAATTATCCAAAAGCGACCACACGAACATACCCCTGATATCTATCCCCTCTTTTATCGCTTTCATCATATATGGCATATACCGTTTTAGATAATCCGAACGCATATCGTCGCGAATTTTGCCGTCTAACGTCTTCCATTCGTGCAAACACAAACCCGTTTCTGTGATATATATAGGCAATTTATACCTTTCATACATAAATTTGGGTCCGTAATACATACATTCGGCCGTTCCGACAACATCACCTCCGGCATCACCGTACGCAGTGTTAAGCGAAGGCGGCGTACTTATAAATCCGCCTTTTCCATCAGGCTCTACTTTCCTGCCGCAGTATATATTCATTCCCATAAAGTCTGCCTTGCAATTTATAAATTCCATATCCCCGTTTTGTACTATAGATAAATCCAAGTCGTACTGCTTAACAAGATCTTCATTATATTTACCAAACATTACGGGATCCCAAAATGGAGTATTGCCGTTGTAATAAGTCCTCTCAGGCCGGAACATAATATCACGTGCAAAATCTTCTAACGAAGGATCCTTAGGAACTTTTATATAAGTAGAAGTTACTAACCCTACTTTGATATTGCTTTTGGCATATTTTTTTAACGCATATGTGGCCGCCGCATTACAAAGAAGTATATTATGCATTGCAATAAACCCTTCTTCTTTACTCTTTTTAGGATATCCCAAGCCAACCGGCCATTCATATAAAAAGTCAACAAGTGCAGCAGGTTCATTTAAAACTGAAAACAATTTAACCCTGTCACTAAAATTTTCAGCCACTATCTTACCGTATTCTTCGAAACGCTTCACAATCTCCCTGTTGGAAAATCCACCCATTTTGTCTAATTCAAGCGGCAAATCCCAGTGAAACAAAGTTATCATAGGCTCAACACCTATCGCCAAAAGCCCGTCAATTAGCCTGTTATAATAATCTATTCCTTTTGGATTGATTTCTCCATAACCCTTCGGTTGAATTCTTGCCCAAGATATGGAAAATCTATAAGCGTTAACTCCAAGGTCTTTAATGTTTTGTAAATCCTCTTCTAACCTATTATAACTGTCACAGGTCGTAAAACAAGTGTGTCCGTGTTTAATTAAATTTTGCTCGGAATAATAATCCCAAATCGTCAATCCTTTCCCGTCTTGATTGTATGCCCCCTCTATTTGCGGTGCAGATGTAGAGACACCGAATAAAAATTTTTCCATCTTTGCTCCTCCTTTTTTTTAATTATAACATCTGTTTTTTAATATCACAAATTGTTTCATAATATGAAACCTCCTAATTGTTAGCCCCGCCCAAAACGACACGTGCTGTTATAAGACCTTTTTACTACCGTTCGGTGTTTTGAAAAAACGACTGAAAAAATTGTACTTTTACAGTTATGCGTCAGACTGCGGAAAAAGTCAAAAAGGATAGATAAAGGTTATGAGAAATCAAGGGAATATGATAAACCTTAACGAAAAACAACTTATTCTTCCCAACTGTTATATGGCAAATATGAGTTATATGGAAATAGTCAAATACTTGAATCTTCCCAAATCTTCCCCTTGGTCTTTGAGATACCAGATAAGAAGAAAATACGTTAGAACCTTCGGGGAAATTTAATCTTAATTTGCTTATTTTACAGTTATGCGTGTGCTTGGCTTTTAAACAAGTCGTCGGGGCTTCGCCCCGCCGAGCGCCAAGCACACGCAAACCGACTCTACCGACAGGACGGAACGCTTTTAATTGCCTTAAAACGCCCGACGGGGCGTGAAAGGTCGCCCGCTAACCCGCTTAGGCGATCCTTTCACAACTCTCCCGTTCGGGCTGTTTTTATTTCGCTTTCGGCATTTTAAGTAATAATTCGTTATCCGCTTGCCCTTCTATTGTTTGTCTTGATACAAGCGCATACCCCTACGCTTTATTCTCGCTTCCGAAAAGTTTTATCTTCTTCTTTACCGCTTCTCTAATGGCGTTTACTTTAATATTGCGCGTTTCAAGGTAGCCTAAACCTTTCTCGCAACATTCTTTCATTGCCGCGTCGCCAGCAAGACATAAGTCTGTAAAAATATTGACTTTTGCGATACCTTCTCTTATCGTGTTCCTGAAATCTTCGTCGGAAAGTCCGCTTCCCCCGTGTAACACCAGCGGAACGTCTATCTCCTTTCTTATTTCTTTCAACCTTTCTACGTTGAGATTAGGTTTCGTCTTGTAAACCCCGTGCGCAGAACCTATCGCAACCGCAAGCGCATCTACGCCAGTCGCTTCGTAAAACTTCTTCGCTTCTTCGGGCGTCGTATACATATCCGTCGCAAGGTTATCGTTGTTTTCAGCCTCGCCGACGTGCCCTATCTCGCCTTCTACCGAAGCCCCGAAAGAGTGGGCTATCTTTACCATTTCTTCCGTCATCTTTATATTGTCTTCGTATTTCTCCGCGGATTTGTCGTACATTACCGAAGTAAACCCGAGTTTTAAGGCTTCAAGACATTTATCAAAAGAATAACCGTGATCAAAGTTTACAACAACCGGAACTTTCGCACGTTTTGCCGCCGCTATCATCGACGGTGCTATAAGGTCCAAACCGCCATACGGCAATAGAATTTCCGCCGTGCCTATTATTATAGGCGAATTTAACTCTTCCGCAGCGGCTATTGCCGCTTCCAACATATCCGTATCAATAGTGTTGAACAGCCCTACGGCATAATGTTCTTTCTGCGCTTTTTTCAGAACGTATTCAAGATTTACAAGCATAATTTCAATCTCTCTAAATTTTCACAATATTTTTTTATTTCTTCTTCGGAAACGACTCCGCCGGTGGCGTCCGCACTTCTCAACGAAACTAATGCGGCGGAAGAAGCAAGCGACAGTATTTCGTCATCATTGTAATTCTTGTATATACCTATAAGCGCACCCGCACAGAACGCGTCGCCCGCGCCCGTTGTTCCGACTACCTTTTCTTTCGGGAATTTATACGACGGCAATACAATATAACTTTCAGACGTTCTCAATACAGCAAGTTTGGGCATATGGATTATAACTCTTTCTTTCACGCCGAAACCAAGTAGTTTTTTCGTCATTTCCGCAAGATTTTCTTTCTTCGGTTCCATCCCCGTCAAAAACCCGGCTTCAATTTCGTTGATAATAAGATTATCCGTATATTCAAGACATTTGAGTATAAAGCCGTAATCCGTACTCACGCGACTGACCATATCTATCGAAGTTTTTATCCCGCGCCTTTTCGCTTCTTTTAATATTTTAAGTCCGTCACCGCCGTCAACCTTTTTCAATAAAAGAAAATACCCGAGATGTAACATCGAAAAATCACCTTTGTCGAAGTCTATATCGTCAAACCCGAAATCCTTGCTTGCCCCCGGATACGTAAAAAAAGTCCTTTGTCCGCCGACAACACTCATTACTTCGGTTTTGCTCGTCATATCGGAAGACAGACTTATTCCGCTTATGTCGACCTTCTCACTTTTCAACACGCCTTTGACATATGCGCCGTTATCGTCGTCGCCGACTTTGCCATAAGCATATACTTCGTTTTCGGGCGAAATCCTTTTAAGATCTATCGCGACGTTCGGCACGCACCCGCCGACCGCTTTCGTTATCTTCTTCACAGTAACGAGTTCACTTTCATTCGGGTATCTCTCAATTTCGTTCAAGTTGTCCACCAGAATAGTTCCGGCTACGGCAATTCCTTTCATATCAGTTAGCCTCGGGTATTAACGGACCGGCAAGTTCTTTGAGATAGAACAATTTGCCGGGCAGAGTCGGAATATAACTCGAAGTAACGAATCTGGTCGGACCATAACGCAAAGTCATCCATAAACTCATGCCTTGCCACTGCATACCACGGGAAAGTGCGCCGTCCGCACCGCCTATCGCGTAATCTGCCGAAAACATCAGTTTAGGGCCTATAGTGTTCGCCCTGCACGGAACAAGAGTGGTTCTGGACTTGAACGAAGTGATAGCATTCTGCTCTATCGTTAAGGGATGAAGTTTAACGCCTATTCTGTAAGGCTGTTTTCTCCACTCTTCGTCAGAAGAAAACTCTGCGCCTATCATAGGTTCCCAAAACGCAATATGGCACATTCTGCCTATACCGTAAACGAGAACCAGTTTAGCCCCGTCTTTTTTTAGTTTCGCTATTTTTTCGGGATAGGTCGGCAGATTGTCTTTCCAAGCGAAATTGCGGTGATCTTTCGGAACGGTCAGTTCCCCCAAAGGATTATAGAACGCCTGTTCCATCGCGCTTTGGAAAGATGCTTCGCCCGTTATGGTATTTCCTTCTGCATCCGCCCACTCGTCCATATTGAAACACCATACGTTTTCGCACGACTCGTTCCACTCTTTTAAGAAATACACCGCCCATTTATACATACCCATGGGACCTACGGGAAGTATAAACGCTATCCTCCTTTTTTCGGCGTTTGCTTTTCTTATTTCGTTGGCTATCTCGTGTCCCATTCTCACGTCGAACTCCTTAACGTCGGCACACTCGACCGGTGCAAAGTCCTTATGCCAGAAATCCTGCCTTTCGACTATTTCTTCCGGCAAATGAGAACAGCACGCGTCTATTTTCTCAAAATCCCAGCCTTCGGGATAAAACCCTTCGAGTAAACTTCCCTTTACAGTTGAATTGAAATCCATTTTTTTCTCCTTTAAGGCAACAGCCTTTTAGTATTTCCCCTCAAATATACCTGACATTGACGGAAACCTTCGGCGTAGTCCGCGCCGCACTGATAACCGCGATATCTCGAACAGGTCTTAACCATATCGGCAAAATCTATTCCGTCATGTTCTCTCATCCATACGAGTTGGCTTTCGTGACAGTTAAGCATTTTAATCTTCAACTCTATCTCGTCGGTTATGTCAACGAACTCGGTCGGAACAAAGTTTACCCCCGCAAGCGTGTCCATATAATAAATAGGTACGAGTTTCGCTACGTCGCCGTCCTTCGAATACACCTGGCTCGAACATTTATAATTAGGCAGCGTAGCCGTAAACGCCGCGTCAAACACAAGTTTACTGACGGCAGTATGGTCGGGCATATAATCGTCAGGATTATGCGTTATTATAAAATCCGGGTTCGCATACCTTATTACGTCCACGATTTTATCCCTTTCTTCTTTCGTTTCGGTAAAAATATCCAAATCCGAAAACCCGCCCCAAATAACTTCTATCCCCGCTAAACTGCCAGCCGTTTTCGCCTCTTTTTTACGCATTGCCGCAAGTTCCTTGGGCGGAATTATTACGTGTCCCAAATCACCGTCGGATACGTGGCACACTATCACTTTGTCGCCGCGTTTGACACATTTTGCAAGCGTACCGCTGCAAGCGATCTCTATATCGTCGGGATGCGCCCCTATCGCCAAAACTTTCATATGGATTTCTCTCCTTTCTTTAAGATTATTATATAATCGGAATTTTTACAATGGCGTAAAGTTCTCAAAAAGAGTAAAAAAATCTACTTGACTTTTTATTGATACAATAATACAATAATGGTGTGAAAAATTATTTCAAACACAAACTTGAAAACTTTATAAACGTCAGTAAAATCGTAACGATACACTATTTCGAGTTTGAAAAAAATTTCAGAACCAAAGGCGAGGCACACGATTTCTGGGAATTCGTTTACGTCGATAAAGAAAGTGTAATCTGCTACGCCGACGACAAGGAAATCGTTTTGGAAAAAGGCGAGATACTTTTTCATAAACCCAACGAATTTCATATTCTTGCTGCAAACGGTAAAAAACCACCCAACGTGTTTATCGTTTCTTTCGTATGTAAGTCCGAAGCAATGAAATTTTTTGAAAATAAAAAAATTAGCGTTTCCCAAAACAACGCTAGATATATCTATAACATATTAAACGAAGGCAGAAAAACTTTCGACATATCCTTTTCAGATCCTAACTTGAAAAAAATGCAACTGCTTGCGTCCCCATCGCTCGGCGGAGAACAGATAATAAAAAATTATCTCGAAATTTTTCTTATAAACCTTTTGCGATCCCAAACGGAAACGGGGAACACAAACGATATTTTTATCCGCGGAAAAGAATACGCGGTAAAACAGATATCCGACCTTATCTCCTTGCTTGAAAATTCCGTCTACACTACTCTTACTATCGACGAAATCTTAAAAAACACCTACTACGGCAGGGCATACCTTATGCGGCTTTTTAAAAGGGAAACGGGCTGTTCGATTATGGAATATTTTATTAAACTTAAAATAGAAAAGGCAAAAGATCTCCTTCGCGACAATCAATTTTCGGTCAGAGAAATATCCGATAAACTTTCTTTCAGCGAACCCAACTACTTTACCAAAACTTTCAAACGCATAACGGGTTTTACCCCTTCGGCTTACAAAAAAAGAACTTTGAACTTATAAAATATTTGCCATCTTCGGTTCGTGCGATATTAACCTACTTTCACACACCGCCTTTCACGTCCAAAAATTACCGTATTTTTTAAAATGGCAATTAGGTGTGCGCTTGTCTTGATACAAAGCCGCCGTTAGAAAAGACCTGCTTGAAGATTTGGTTGTCAACTCTATTACAGAGTCTTTATCTAACCCTACCATAGTATCAACGGTTGCCGAAAAAATAGTAGATAGACATAAAGTGATTTTAGAAAACCAGTCAATATTAAATTTACTTTTAGACAAGAAAAAAGAGACCGATACGGCGATTCAAAACGTTATGACCGCCATAGAGAAAGGAATTATAACGGAGACCACGAAAACCCGTTTAACCGCGTTAGAAGAAAAGCGAAAAGAACTTGACGATAAAATCGCCTATGAACAAACCAAAAACAATATGCTGATAAAAAAGGAAGAAATCGTTAAATTCCTTAAAAAGGCGGTAAAAGCCGAACCGATTTTGCTTATAGACCTTTTGGTAAAACAAATAATTCTATACGACGACAAAATGGAAATAACCATTAATTATACGGAAAGACCTGATGGCAACGACCATCAGGCTTTTTCTTTCTATACAACCAATAAGACTTACGAACTGTTTTACAACAATACCGAAAATTATAAAAAGATGCTTAATTTAGAGATAATTATATACATTTAACCGCTATTCAATAACGACGAAATCTGGTTCACCAACAAAAAAAAGATGGTTTTTGCCATCTTTTTTTTGTTGCTGTTCCTTATGTAGGAGCGAACCCATCGGTTCGGTGCTTGCACCATCGTAGCAAACTTGTTTGCGGAGATGCTTCCCGTAGGGGTCACCAAAACGAAAAGACAGGTCTTGTGCCTGTCTTTTTTGATTTATTCTCTGTTTATATTCCCCAGACGAGCCAGCAGAACAGATATCCGCCGGTAACGGCGATAAGGGTGAACGGCACGCCTATCTTAAAGAAGTCTTTATTTTTCACGTCTTCCCCTTCTTTATTCAGTATGCCCATACCGACTACGTTCGCCTGCGCGCCGACGGGGGTAAGATTACCGCCCAGCGTTGCGCCTACCAGCATACCGAAATAGAACAGGTACGGCGAAACACCGAGCGCACCCGCCGAAAGCCCTTTTATAACGGGCAGCATGGTCGCGACGTACGGAATATTGTCTATAAACGCCGAAAACAGCACCGAACCGAACACTATCACGGTATATAAAAGGAATACGTTTTTATTGCCTATCTCGGCGAACAGTTTACTTATGTCTTCTATAATGCCCACCTTTTCCACGCAGGAAATAAGCAGGAACAAAAACACTAAAAACAGTACCGTAAGGTAATCTATTTCCCGCACGGCGGCAAGTGCTTCCTTTCCCTTATCCCGAAAGAGCGATAGGGCGATACCTACCGCCGCCACGGAAACGCAGATAAGCCCGTTGGTAACGGCGGGCTTTCCCGGAACGAAGGAAAAACATATCATCAGAAGAACCGTCGAAAGCAGTAACACCGTGGGCAGTACGCCCGTTACTTCGACGTTTTCCGAAACGTAATTAAGTTTCGTATTGTGTTTTCTGAAAATAAAGATAAGAAGCGGCACGGTGAGAAGCGCCCCTATCTCCGTCGCCCAGAATATAGAGAACCTGCCGTCTAAAAAGAAGAAGTCGGAAAAACTCATATCGGCGTAACTGCCGAGCATAACGCTGGTGGTATCGCCGACCAGAGTCGCCGCACCCTGAAGGTTAGAAGACACCGCGATACTTATTATAACGGGTATGGGCGAAACGCCGGTTTTTCTCGCCACGGCAAGTCCTATCGGGGCAAGCATCAAAACGGTGGCGACGTTATCTATGAACGCCGAAATTATCCCGCTCAACACCGCTAAAAACACGAAAGCGGCGGTTGCCGTCGGCATTTTGCTTATGAGTTTGTCCGCGATAAATTCGGGCATTTTGGAACGGTTGAAAAGGCTTACCGTTACCATAAATCCCGTAAGCATCATCACGACGTTGAAGTCTATCGCTTCTATAACGAACTTAAAGTCGGCGTAACCGAACACGATAAGCGCTCCGCAGGAAATCGCCGCGAAGATACCGCAAAAAACAGTTTTTCTTTTCGGCATCGCCACGATAAGCACGTATGCGATGACGAAAACGACAAGAACGAAAATTTTCATAAGTACGTAAGTTCCCGAAATAAAAATAAAAAGACTTTTGCCGTAAAAAACGGTAAAAGTCTTGTTAAAACCGTAAGGTTCCGCGTCGCCGGATATAAAATCGTCCTGACGACGACGCGCACGCAAAAACTTGCGCTAACTACTCCCCTTTACTTGTTATCTTATCTCCAACGCGTCGTAAGTTGCGTTAAGTGATTTTATCTTTTCCGAAAGAAGTTCCTGTTCCTTTTCGGTTATAGGCAATTCGACGGTCTTCTTTATCCCCGAACCGCAGACGATACAGGGAACGCCCATACAAAGGTCGTTCGCGCCGTATTCGCCGTGCAACATAGCCGAAAGCGGCATAAGACTGTCGGTATCGGAAAGAAGCGCTTTGATAAGTTGTACTACCGACGCCGCTATGGCGTAGTATGTCGCGCCCTTCGCTTTTATCACCAGAGAACCGGATCTCACCATTTCGGAATATATGTTATCGAGTTCCGCATCGAGTTCCTTGGCGCTTACTTTCATCACCTTTTCGGCGTAATTTTCTATGGAAAGTCCCGCTACCGAACAAAGACTCCACGGCGTCATGCACGCGTCTCCGTGTTCGCCGAGAACGTACGCCGTAACGTTGTGCGCGTCCACCTTGCAGTAGTCGGCGACGTACTTTATAAGCCTGTTGGAATCGAGAAGCGTTCCCGTGCCTATAACTCTGTTTGCGGGCAGTCCCGTACATTTTATAGTGGCGTAAGTAAGAACGTCCACGGGGTTACTGACTATTATGTACAACGCGTAAGGGGCGATCTTCGCCACTTCCGGCATTACCGATTTAAGTATCCCCACGTTGACTTTGGCAAGATCCAACCTCGTCTGATCGGGTTTTCTGCCGATACCGAAAGTTACCACGATTATGTCGGAATCCTTTACGTCGGCGTATTCTCCCGCCCAGACTTTAACGGACGGTATGCAGGCGGCGCACTGGGAAATATCCATAGCTTCGCCTTCGGCTTTCGCCTTGTTTACGTCAACTAAAACTATCTCGGAGCATATCCCCGAAAAAGCAAGTGAATACGCTATGGTCGCACCTACGTTTCCCGTCCCTAAAACGGCGATTTTTCTCTTCTCGTTTAACATTTTTGCCGATTCTCACCTATTATAATTTCTACTACTTATTGTACCTGAAAAAACCGTTTTTGGCAATAGTTTTTCGTAAACTTTTTTAAATTTTCGGCAAAAAATTATTTTTTGCGACGAAATACATGTCGCCCGCGCCCAAAAACAGGATAACGCCGTAGTTTCTTATAAGTTTATCGGCAAGGCGCTTTAAGGTTTTTTCGTCGCCCGCGTAAAAACAGTCGCCTTTATATACCGGCTTTAACGCCCCGTAAAGCGTAAAGGCGTCCCCCGATATATCTGACTTTTCCCTTGCGGGGTAAGTTTTATACACGATAACGCCGTCGGCGGCGCAAAGCGCGCGTATAAACGCCGGCATAAGTTTTTTCGTTCTCGAATAGGTGTGCGGCTGAAACACGCACAGGGTTTTTACCTTTCTCTCCTTAAACTCTTTGATCGTCGCCGCTATTTCGGTGGGGTGGTGGGCGTAATCGGCGAAAACGCGCGCGTTTTTGTAAACGCCCAAAAACTCGTTTCTGCGCTTTACCCCGCCGAAACCCGCAAGCCCCGACTTTATTTTTCCAAAAGGAATTTTAAGTAAGTCGCAGACGGCGATCGCCGCCAAAGCGTTGTAAACGTTGTGTCTGCCGAGAACGGGAAGGACTATCCTTTCCTTTTTCGCGCCGCGAACGTAAAGGGTAAAGGCGTAGCCGCCATCTTTTTTCGCTATTCTTTTCGCCGAATAGACGGCGGGGCGGTCTATCCCGAAAGTTACCGAAGAAACGGGCGCGGTTCTCACCGCGTTTTCGTCGTCGGCGTTTATCACCGCAAGCGAGTTTTTTGAAAAAAGCGAAAAAGCCGCGATTTCTTCTTCCATGGAAGAATAGGTGTCGGGGTGATCGTCGTCGATATTGAGAACGACGGCTATATCGGGTGCGATATCGAGAAAATTGCGCTTGTATTCGCAGGCTTCGGCCACCGCCACGCCGTCGCCCGAACGGAAATTCCCGAAAACCTTGCTTTCTCCGCCCAAAAACACGGCGGGATCTTTCCCAGCGCCTATAAGTATTTCCGCTATCATCGCGGTGGCGGTGGTCTTGCCGTGACTTCCCGAAACGCATACGGCGGTTCTGAAACTTTTAAGTATCGCGCCCAGCACTTCGCTGCGCTTTAAAATAGGGATACCTAGTCTTTCGGCTTCTTGTATTTCGGGATTAAACTTATCTATCGCGGAAGTATAAATCGCCGCCGACGCACCGTGCACAGCCGAGGCTTTATGCGGTACGTTTACTTTTGCACCGAGTTTTTTGAGTTTTTCGGTGGCAAGAGAAGTTTCCCTGTCGCTGCCCGAAACTTCTGCGCCCCGAACCAAAAAAAACTTGGCGAGCCCCGACATGGACGCGCCTCCTATCCCGATAAAGTGCGGACGGAAATTTTCCGAAAAAATATCGACGTTTTTCATACTTTATAGTATGATTAGTGGCGAAAATTTGTAAATTTTCCGCAAAATTTTCAAAAAAACGGAAAAAATTTTAAAAAACGGCTTGAAATCGCCGCGTTTATATGTTATTATGATTGTAATATTATGAGTGTCGGTTGTTGCCGATACGGTTAAGGAAGGTACAATGATGACTATTTCCGACGTAAGAGTAAGGCTCGTCAAAAAGGAAGACAGTAAGCTGAAAGCGGTGGCTTCGGTTACTTTCGACGATTGTTTCGTCGTGCACGACATAAAAGTCATAAGCGGTAACGAAGGCTACTTTATCGCCATGCCCAGCAAAAAGACCAACGAAGGCGAATTCAGAGATATCGCCCACCCCATCAAGACGGAAACCCGCGAAGAACTTATCAAAGCCGTGCTTGCGGCTTTCGAAGAAGAACTCGCCAAACCGCAGCAGGATTAGTCTTTTTCTCTTACAACCAGTCTCACCGGAAATTTCCCGCCCGAAATAATCGTAAAGCACCGTTTTTGCTTATACGGTGCTTTTTTGTGTCGTTTTTTATTCGGTTTTAAGAACGCCCTTAATTTATTTCCTTTATATAGGTCTGACGTTTCTTTATTATATCGTTTGCGGCGAATTTCCACTGCATCTGGATATTGTAATTCGTTTCCAACATGGGGTTGGACTCTATATGCGATATCTTGTTTTGCACGACGTTTTTCATTATCCGCGTTATCACTATGGAATTGATGCCCGTGTTCTTGTATTCGGGATGCACGGCGATAAGCGCCATTTCCAACTCTTTGGGATCGTGCATGGACTTCAATACGTCGATAAACCCGAAAGGCAAAAGCCTTCCCCTGTGTTTTATAAGCGCGTCGGCAATGGACGGAAGAACTATCCCGAACGCCGCCACCCTGCCTTCTTTATCGGCGAGAATACTTATGTATTTTAAGTTCACTATGGTGGCAAACTGCTTTAACACGTTATCCTGCGCCTTTCCGACGATCGGAACGTACCCGTCGAGATCGCCGTAGGCAAGGTTTAACGTGTCGAAAAACGCCGAACCGTAATTTTTCAGTATCTTTTTTACCGACATTATATCGGCAAGTTCCGTAACGTCTAACTTCTTTTTCAGTTTTTCGCTTATCGCGACTATCCTTTCGTAAGGTTCGTCGGGAATAACGAATTGCCTTTCTATCCACTTGGACTCGTCATTAAAGCCGAGTTCTTTCATGTGCTTGCAAAAATAGGGGTAATAGTAGTTGGTGGAATACGTGCTGCGTTTGTCGAACCCGAAAGTCAGCATCCCTTCCCTGTCGGTGTCGTTGAAACCCCAAGGTCCGTGCATTATCTCCATACCGTTTTTCTTTCCGAAATTTTCCACGGCGGAAAGTAACGCCTTAAATACTTCTATATCGTCTATCGCCTCGAACCGCGAAAAGCGTATGTATTTTTTGCCGGTCTTATTATTGTACGCCTTATTTATAAGCCCCGCTATCCTGCCGACGACTTTCCCGTCCTTATAGCAAAGAAACCCTTTTATGTCGTTGTTTTTAAGACTGAAATTCTTTTTGGGGTTAAAAGTGGCGAGTTCGTCGGAATACAGCGACGGAACGTAGTACGGGCAATCCTTATATAATTCCGTCGGAAACTTCGCGAAAGTCTTTAAGTCTTTTTTCGTTGCTACTTCTTTTATCTCTAACATATTTCCACCGAAAGGTAAAACGATTTTACCTTGGTATTGTAGCACAATTTTTACCTAAAAGCAAAGATTTTAAATAACAACGCTTGAAAATCGTACCGTAAACGGTAAAAAGTCGCGATAAAATCGCGACTTTTTCAGTGTTGCAATTTCCTTACCGCAACGGGCGGCTTTTCGTCTTTCAACGCCATAATATACTGCCCGTACTCTTCTTCGGTGAGTTTTTTTATTTTGGTCTTTTTTCTTTTAGACATATCATACCCCGCTTACATAAAGTAAAACTATTATCTCCTTTTTACGGGGTTTTATACGGTTACTTGCCGTCGCCCTTTATTTTTTTATAGATTTTGTCGGCGGAAAAGTCTTTCTTGCCTTTATACTCCCCGCCCAGCGCCTCTATCGCGAAACGCAATTCTTCGAAATCGGCGTAATTTACGTCGCCGTCCGCCGCCGCTGACAAAAACGGTATCGCCCTTTCGTCGCCGTAACGGGCGAGAAAAGAACTGTAAAGCGGAATCTCCCCCGCATGTTTTAAAAACCCCGCGACCAAAGCGTCGAAAACGGCGTCTTCTCTTTCCTTTACGCAGGACAGTATCTCGTAAAGCCGCGATTTTTTGTCTTCCGCCGCGTCGGCAAGGGCGGTCAGCACGGCAGATTTTGCCTTGTCCGCGTTTTTGCCGAGAAACTCCGTCGCAAGTTCCCCTATCTCTTCGGGATAGTCGAAAAGCGCGAATTCGAGATACCTGCCTATCGGAATATCCCCGTTTATATCGGAAAGAAAATTCATAAGATACGCCGTGTACTCGGCGGAATTTTCCTTTAAGAGTTCGCTTTTTACCGCCTTTTCGCAGTCTTTATCGGCCGTTATCGCTTCGCAGAGAAAGTCGGATACCGAAACGCCCCGCTCTATATGTTCTTTAAGTGCGTTAAGAAGGTCTTCCGCACCGAAATTGCGGTAATACGAGTTAGGCGTCGCGCCGTCGAGTTCGGAAAGTTTTTCGCCGCCGAACTTTTCGTACAGCACGGGTATCTCGTTTTCTATCTCTTCGGGTTTCACCTTGCCGACGTTTTCGTAAACGTACTTTTCTATGTACTTGTCGAAAAGTCTGTCCAGATCAATTATCTTTATCATTTATACCGCCTTTATGTTCCGAGTAGCGTTTGAAATATTCCGATACGCGTTCCGGTTTTACTCCGTATATTCTGCATATATCCGAAACCGACATCTGTTCCGGCTTAAAAGTAAGGGTTATAAGGGTAGCCGCTTCTTCGGGCAGAAACCCGTCTTCTTTCAGTTCCGCGCCGTAAAGCGCGAAAAGTTTGTTGGTCGCAAAGTTTATCTTATTGAAATCGTCCGCGCCCGAAAATATCGCCCGCACCGTCGCGATGGCGTAACCGCAGGTGAAAAATTCGTAGCCCGGAACTTCTCTCGACAACAGTTTTCCGAGTTTTACCCTGACGTAAAAGTTCCCCGCCGTAACGCCGAATTTTTTGCGCACGCCCGCGTTCACGACGTTGTAAACGGCGGCCTTTTTTATCTCTTCGTCGGCTTCGGGATCGAGAATAAACTTAAAAAGCGCGTCCCTTTCCTTTTCGCCGCCGTAAAAACTTATTAAGAAAGCGCAGTCTTTCGCGAGTTCTTCGCCGCCGCAGTAAAGCCCCAGAACGAGATTTTCCGCAGTTTCTTTGTCGAAACCGTTCTTCGGCACGGGGCGTCCCACCAGTTTTTTGACCGCCTTTCTTATCCTTCTGTCGGCTTTTTCGGGGATTCTCTTAAAATATTTAAACGGCAGGTAATTTTCGGCATCCACGCCCGTTCTCAAAAGTTCCGTGCAATACTCGTAGTAGAACTTATAGCAAAGATTTTCGGGATCTATCCGCCTTGCCGCGGACAAATATCTGCACCCCGCGTCGTAATTTCCCGAATTTATATGCGCTATCCCGCAGAAAAAATTCATGGTGTCGTCGAAAGGTCGTTCTTTCAATATCTCGTTAAGGCACGCCTTTACCGTTTCGTCGTCTTCCTGTTCTATCGCGCAGGTGGCGAGTTTATACTTTTCCCCGCCGTCGCCCTTTGCGGCGTCCTTTGCCATCGCGTAGTACACAGCGCTCTTTTCGTCTTCGCCTTTCGCCTTAAAAAGCGTGGAAAGATTGCAATACGCCGTCATGTTCGGTCCGAACTTGTCCAGCGATTTTTTGCAGACTTCGATAACTTCCTTATCCCTGTCCGCCAAAAACAGCGAAACGGCGTAGTCGCCGTATATCTCTTCGGTGCATTTCATTTCGGGCAACGACCTGTAAAGATACGCCGCCGTCTTGTAATCCCCGCAGGAAAGCGAACGCTTTGCCGCCTTTATAACGTCGGAATAGTCGGCGCGTTCAAAGGGATACACGAGTTTATACCCCGCGCGTTTAGACGACTCCGAAAAAAATTCGAGTATTTCTTCATCCAGCCCTTCTTCGGCGATAAAGCCGTCTTCCGCCACTTTAAGATGAAAATAATATCCCGCCGCCCACACGTTGTCCATATAAAAAAAGTTTATGGCGAGTTCTTCGTATGCAATACTCCTTTTTTCTTTGGGCGCGATATCGAGATACCTAAACCAAAAAGCGTTTGAAAGTTCAAGTAGCCCCATATCGGCGTACGCGTCGGCTATATCCACTATAATGTCCGCGTCGTCGGGGGCGTTTTTCAGCGCGGAATACAAGTGCCCCAAGGCTTGCAGAAATTCCCCCGAGTCCGCCTTTTCTTCCGCTATTTTTCTTCTTACTTCGGCATTGCCGAAACCGAGTATATTACCCATATCAGAAAAGTTTTTCCACGTCTTCTGCGGTAAAAATATAGGTTTTGCCGCAGAAATCGCAGTTTATTTCAATCTTCCCCTGCGTTTTTATTATATCTTCCGCTTGATTTTTGCCAAGAGATATTATCACCCCTTCGACGTATTTTCTCGTACAGGCGCACTTGTATTTCGGCGCGTATTCGGTAAACTCCGTCGCCCCGAAACATTTCTTTAACAGTCCTTCCGCGCCGAACTCTTTCAATTTTTTCGACACGTCAAAAAGGGATCTTATTATTTCTTCGGCTTTTACGAGAGACTCTTCCTTCGCTGCGGGCATTGCTTGGACTATCACCCCGCCGGAACTCAACGCTTTCCCCGTCTTTCCTATTAAAACCCCCAAAGCCATCGCCGTGGGCGTCTGTTCGCTTAACGTATAGTACGCCGTAAAGTCTTCGGCTATCTCGCCGGAAACCAGTCTGCTGCTACCCGAATAGGGTTCTTTTAAGCCCATACTCTTTACTACGGTTATCCTGCCGTTACCGCCGACGAACCCGCCGACGTCGAGTTTCCCGTTGCTTTTAAGGGGAAGGTCAACGTGCGGGCAGTCCACCGCGCCGCGCATATTGAGGTTCCCGTCCCCGCAAACGGTTATTTTGCCGCCGATTCCGTCGCCTTTTACGGTAACGTAGAGTTTGTCGGTCGCATTTTTAAGCCCGCTCGCCATAAAGGTACACGCCGTCATGGTCCTGCCGAACGCCGCCGCCGCCACGGGCGAAAAACCGTGTATCTTTATCGCTTTATTCAGGGCGTCGGTATTGCTTATCACCGCCGCCGAAACGTCCCCGCCGAAAACGAGCGTTTTAAGTAGCCTGTCCAACTTTTCCCACCTTATTCGTAACTGCCTTCTTCCGTCGCCGTTTTGGACAGCGGAAGCGGAGTGTCGTCCTTTTTATACAGGAGTTTTAAGAGTATCGGCGCAAGCAACGAACTTACCATCACGAGAAGCAC
Organism: Christensenella sp. UBA1259; assembly: GCA_002308755.1. Taxonomy (GTDB): domain Bacteria; phylum Bacillota; class Clostridia; order Christensenellales; family Borkfalkiaceae; genus UBA1259. Next base: position 20,122 of record DBVR01000036.1, on the reverse strand, counting down.
CGTTATCGCCCGATAATCGGCGGATAAAAGCCCCCCTTCTATGCCCTTTTCGGTAACGATAAGCGCGACTTCGCCCCTCGCTATCATGCCGACGCCTACCCTTACGCAGTCTTTCCACTTAAAGCCGCAGAGTTTCGCCGTGCCGCCGCAACCGATTATCTTCATTGCTATCGCGACTATAACGAAACACGCCGCAAATAAGAGTATATGCCCGCCGAAGTTCCCGAAACCTATCTTGATGCCTATGGACGCAAAGAATATCGGGGCAAACAGCGTATAGGAGTTTATCGTAACCTTTCTGTCGACGTACTGCGCCGAAGCATGGTTGGTGGACAGCACCAGCCCCGCTATGTACGCCCCCGTTATGTCGGCTACGCCGAACACCTTTTCCGCCACGAAGGCGTAAAGAAAGCACAGCGCGATTGAAAGTATGGGTATTCTTCTCGTGTGCGGAGACTTCTTTTCGATATATTTAAAGAGTTTGGAAAACCCTATACCCGCGCCCACTGCGAAAACGAAAAACGCGAGTATCCATAAAACCGACACGAAGGAATTTCCGTTCGGGTTTATCGCCGACAGCACGGCGTTGTCGGTCCTGCCGCCCGTAAGACTTAAAACCACCGCGAGTATCATGATCCCCAGCACGTCGTCTATTATCGCCGCCGAAAGCACCACCGTGCCTACTTTACTTTGGAGTTTACCGAGTTCCCGCAGTACTTCCACCGTGATGCCGACGCTGGTCGCCGTCATAACAACGCCTATAAACAGCCACGTCGAAAACCCTTCTTCGGGAAGAAACGCCGCGCCTAAGCCCACCCCCGCCGCCAGCGGGAGCAAAACCCCGCCCGCCGCGATAAGAAAGGAAACGATGCCCGTGTCCTTTACGTCTTTTAAGTTGGTTTCGAGTCCCGCGGTAAACATAACGAATACCACGCCCACTTCGGCGAACGCGTCGAGATACCCGCTTCTTTTTATGGGGAATATCGGGTTCGCTATTTCGCCGAAAATAACTTCCCAAAGGGCGGGACCTACCAAAAGCCCCGCGATTATAAAGCCCAAGACCTGCGGAAGCCCCGCTTTCCGCATAAGAATACCCAAAAGTTTGGTCGAAAAAAGAATTATCGCAAGTTGTCCCAAAAACTCGGGAATATCGTTCGGCATATCTTTCCTTCTTTGTTTTCCGCTTTATTTTTATTATAGTAAAAAACGCAAACTCGCCGTTCACGTTTTTCGTTTCTTTTTACGCCTGCCTATCAGTTTTTGCGGTTTTTATTCCGCTTTTCCAACTCTTTCTTTGCCGCGGCTATGCGGCGTTCCCTTTCTTCTTCGGCTTTTCTCGCCGCCTTTTCTTCTTCGGTCGGTAAAAATTCCGGATCGTTTTTATGTTCTTCTATATACTTCGCGTTGTCTTCGTAAAGTCTTTCCTTGCTTTCCTGCAATTTTATTATGTCGTCCCGATTGAACGCCGCGGGAAGTTCTTCGATTTTGAGTTCGTCGTCGGTTATAGGCTTAATGGGTCTCGAATTCAGCGAAGTACGCGCCATGGCGACCTGCTGGCGGTACTGCCTTAACGCTTCCGAATTGCTTTCCTTTACCTTTTCGTAAATACCCCTGTTCTTCTTCGCCCCCGGTACTCTGTCGTTTATGAACTTATCGTACGCCCACTGGCAGAACACCGTCCACACCAGAAGGAAAAACGATACTCCCAAAAGCAGGACGAGTATGACGCCTATCGGC
>DBVR01000036.1:0-18378 GCA_002308755.1 Christensenella sp. UBA1259 | reverse complement strand
GCATGAAAAACCCGCCTATAAACATAGGTAAAAACGGTATTATTCCCGCCGCCGCGAACACTATCGTGTGCGGAAAAAGTCCCAGCGTGAACAAAAACGAGTTTCTGATGAGAGACAGGAATTTATATTCGTAGGTTACCGACATGGAAACCATGTGCAGAGTCATAAAGGTGAAAAACACCAAAAACGTGTAGGCTAAAACTTTCGACAGAACGAAAAGCCACTTTCTCTCATCGGTTACCGCAAGGTAGTAGTCGGTAAGCGACACGGTCAGCTGTACGATATAGAACAGCAGCGAATAGATTATCGCTATCGCTATCAGTTGTTTTATGTTCTGTTTTACGCCGCGCCAGAAATCGTTGGCGACGAAAATCCCTTCCGTCCACACCATATTGCGTATGACGTAGGTCGCGCCCGAAAGCCCCACCGCGGCGATAATCATCGCTATCGGCAGGAAAATAAGGCTTACCACGTTGACGGAAAAGGTCGCCTGTTCCGCAAGCCCCGCAAAACTGTACGGCGCGCCGTAACCGACGCCGAACCCCTGCGTCACGGGCATAGCCGCCCCCGCGCCCGACAGCATCATAAGCCGCAGTACCACGATTGCTAATAGCGGTATGCAGAATAAAAGCGTAAGAATATTGATGACGACCAACTTCCAGAACCTGCCCTTAAATATATCCCAGAACAGTTCCCAGCGGTTAGACGGGAGCGACGCCCTTGCGTAGCCTTCGGATTTTTCTTTTCCCAAAAGCAGTCTGTTTACAAGTCCGCCCGTTTTGCCGTTTGCCATTTACCCACCTTTCGCGCCGCGTCGGGCGCAAAACTTTCAGTACATATATTATAACTTAATTTTAAACTTTTACAAACAAAAATCGCCTTATCGCGAAAAAAAACTTTACTTTTTTTACGCTATTTGCTAAACTATAAAAAAACGCAAGGAATCGAGGCTTTTTCAAGATGCAAAAATACAACGTAGCGGTAGTCGGCGCGACCGGCATGGTGGGCAGAAAATTTCTGGAAGTGTTGACCGAAAGAAATCTGCCGGTGGAAAATTATTATCTGTTCGCTTCCGCAAGATCCGCGGGATCTACCATAGAATTTATGGGTAAACCCCACACCGTCATAGAACTTTCGGAAAAGAATATCGTCGACAAAAAAATAGATATCGCGCTCTTTTCGGCGGGCGGGGACGTAAGCCGCGCTTTCGCTCCGATATTTGCCGACCACGGCGCGCTCGTTATAGACAATTCCAACGCTTGGAGAAGGGAAAAGGACGTTCCCTTGGTCGTTCCCGAGTGTAACGCCGACGATATTTTGTGGCATAGAAATATTATTGCAAACCCCAACTGCTCCACTATTCAGGCGGTAGTCGCGTTAAAGCCCCTGCACGAAGCCTTTAAGATAAAGCGCGTGGTCTATACGACTTTCCAAGCCGTTTCGGGCGCGGGGGTAAAGGGTTTCAACGACTTAAAAGGCGGTATCTGCGGCGAAAAGCCCCAGAAATTCCCCTATCCCATATTCGGCAACTGTCTGCCGCATATAGACGTCTTTTTGGACAACGGCTACACGAGAGAAGAAGACAAGATGATATTCGAGACCAAAAAGATATTAGGCGACCAAAGCCTTAAAATAACCGCGACCTGCGTGCGCGTTCCCGTATATTACGGACACAGCGAGTCGATAAACGTCGAGTTCGAAAAGCCCTGCGACGAAAAGGACGTGAGAAAAGTTCTGTCTTCGGCGACGGGCGTTGTTGTTATGGACGATCCCGAAAACAACGTGTACCCCATGCCGATAATCGCGGAAAACAAGGACGAAGTGTTCGTCGGCAGGATAAGAAAGGACGATACCGTGCCTTACGGCGTAAACCTTTGGGTCGTTGCCGACAACATAAGGAAAGGCGCGGCGACCAACGCCGTCCAGATAGCGGAATACGCCATAAAGATGGGCGCCGTTAAGGATCAGCGCAATTAAGCGGTACGAGGAGTTTTTATGAATAAAAGTATTTTCGAAGGCGTTTGCACGGCGATGACTACCCCGTTTACGGCAAACGGGATAGATTTCGACGCGCTGGGACGACAGATAGAGTTTCAGATAGCGGGCGGCGTGGACGCGCTGTGTATTTTGGGAACGACGGGCGAAGCGCCCACCGTTACCGAAGAAGAGTACGTAAAAGTCGCCGAATTTTCTTTCGAGAAGATAGCGGGGCGGGCGAAATTTATTTTAGGTTCGGGCAGCAACTGTACGGCAAAAGCCGTAAAAACCGGCGTGCTCGCGCAAAAACTCGGCGCGGACGGACTTCTGGTCGTTACCCCGTACTACAATAAATGCACCCAGAAAGGACTGGTAAAATACTATAAGGACGTTTGCGAAAGCGTGGATATTCCCGTTCTTTGCTACAACGTTCCCGCAAGGACGGGCGTGAATATCCTGCCCGAAACCATGGCGGAAATAGCGGAAATAAAGAATATAGGCGGTATAAAGGAAGCCTGCGGCAATATGGAACAAATTTGCGAAACCGCAAGGCTTATAAACGGCAAAACTTCGCTGTACTCGGGCGACGACAACTTAAACCTTGCCATGCTTGCGATAGGGGCGAAGGGGCTTATATCGGTTGTTTCCAACGTCGTGCCGAAAGAAGTGTGCGATATATATTCGGCGTTCAAGGCGGGAGAAACGGAAAAAGCCGCCGCTTTGCAGGAAAAAATGTTGCCGCTTATAGACGTGATGTTCTGCGAAGTCAATCCTATCCCCGTTAAAAAGGCGGTAAGTTTAATGAATCTCGCCGGCGGCACGGTGCGCGGTCCGCTTACCGAACTCGAAGAAGAACACACCGTTAAAATGATAAAGATAATGAAAGAATACGGCATAAAGACGGTAGAGTAAATGATAAAAATACTTATTTGCGGCGCCAAAGGCAAAATGGGCGCGAAAGTAAAAGAAATACTTAACGGCGACGCTTCGGCAACGGCGGTATGCGGCGTGGATATCGCGGAAGATCTTTCCGATAAGAACTTCCCCGTTTACGCGGATTTTAAAAGCGTAAAAGAAAACGTCGACGTGGTTATCGACTTTTCTTCGCCGAAGAGCCTGCCCTTTATCGCGGAATACTGCGCGAAAAACGCCGTTCCCGCGGTGCTGTGTTCTACGGGGTATTCGGAAGAAGATATAAAGACGGCAAACGAATTGTCGGAGAAAACGGCGGTTTTCCGCTCGGCTAATATGTCGCTCGGCGTGAACGTTTTGATAAACGCGGTAAAGGCGGCGGCGAAAAACCTGTACGGGTTCGATATAGAGATAATAGAAAAGCACCACAACGCCAAAAAGGACGCGCCCAGCGGTACGGCGGTAATGCTTGCCGACGCGGTAAAATCGGTATATCCCGAAAAGACCGAGGTTTACGGGAGACACGGTATAGTAGGTGCGAGAAAAGAAAACGAAATAGGTATCCACTCGGTACGCGGCGGCACTATCGTCGGCGAACATCAGGTAATATTCGCGGGGAAAGACGAAACTTTAACCTTTTCTCACGAAGCGATATCCCGCGGCGTGTTTGCGGAAGGCGCGGTGAAAGCCGCGAAGTTCCTTATCGGAAAAGGTGCGGGGCGTTACGATATGAACGACCTATTGAATTCGTAAAATGCTTAAAACTAACGTAGAACGGGTATTAAGCGATATAAAAGCTGGCAATAATTACGGCGAGAAAATAACTTTGGTCGCGGCGACCAAAACGCAGGACGCGGAAGTTATAAACCGCGCGATAAGTTGCGGCGTTAAAGTCGTCGCCGAAAACAGAGTTCAGGAGTTTACGGCGAAAACGCAGCTTATCCGCGGGGCGGATCAGCAGTTTATAGGGCGGTTACAGACCAACAAGGTAAAGTATCTCGTGGGAAAAGTTTCCCTTATACAGTCGATAGACAGTATTCACCTTGCGAAAGCCGTTTCCGAAGAAGCGGTCAAAAAGGGCGTAACGCAGGATATACTTCTCGAAATAAACGTAGGGGAAGAACTTTCCAAGGCTGGATTTACGGCGGAAGAAATACCCGCCGCAATAAAAGAGATATCCGCCCTTCCCAACCTTTCGGTCAAAGGGTTTATGGCTATGATGCCGCAATCAAAGGACGAAGAGTTTCTCGCGGGACTGTTTGACAAAACGCGCGCTCTTTACGACGGGTTAAAAGAAGAATATTCCCTTTCGGTACTCTCTATGGGTATGTCGGAAGATTATAAAATAGCCGTACAACACGGCAGCAATATGATAAGAATAGGTTCTAAGTTATTCGGAAAAAGAAATTACGGAGAAAAATAAGATGGGTGTTTTCGATTTGTTCGGCAGGGATTCGAAGGTAAAGGAAAGCCGCGGAAAAACGGCGGAAAGACCTTTATTTACGGAACAGGGCGACGCGCCGCTCGCGGTGTTCGAGCCGTCGGATTTTAAGGACGTCGAAAGAATAATCGACGCGCTTAAAGTCGGCAAAAACGCCATGGTGCACTTAAACAAACTCAAACCCGAAACGGCAAGGCGCGTTATAGATATGCTTTCCGGCGCGGTGTACGCCATAGGCGGCGGCGTTTACGAAATGCAGAACAACGTGTTTATGTTCTCGCCGACGGGCGTTGAAATAATGCAATAATTCAATTTAAAATAAAAATCGCGCTCCCGCAAAATACGACGGGAGCGCGATTTTTGATTCGTTTTATTTCGCCTGTTTTTCCAAAAGGGCTTTTATGTCTTTCAGTAAGTCTTCGGTAGTGGGATTCGCAAGGCGATCGGCTTTGGCTTTTTCTTCGGCTTCNNNAAGTAGGCTTGCGCCGCTTCCTTATCCTTAACGTCCACGCCCGCCGCTTTAAGTTCGGCTTTTTCTTCCTTGGTAAACTTCTTGCACTTGCCGCTCTTTAATTTTTCGCTGTTCTCTTTCACCTTGTTTATAGCCCTTATTATGCAGAACAGTACGAGCGCGACAAGTATAAAGTTGATTATCGCCCCTATGAACGCGCCCCAGTTGATATAGATGGAGTTGGCAAGGTCAATAGCGCCCGTGTCGGCGTCAAGCACCGTTACCAAAAAGGTATAAACCGCCTGCATACCGCCGTCGCCGAAGATAAGGGTCAAAACCCAGTTGATTATAGGCGTCAGGATATGAGTGGTAAGCGCGGTAACTATCGCGGTGAACGCGCCGCCGATAATTATACCTACCGCCATATCAAGCACGTTTCCGCGAGTGATGAACGTCTTGAATTCCTTGAAAAAGTTCTTCATAAGTTTCTCCTTTTATATAAAATTTTTTATTTACGCATTGAATAAGACTCTGGTTAAGACAGAAGCCGTCGCAATTATCACAAGGTAGAGAGAAAACCACTTATAATTCGCCTTTTTTATTACGGCGAGCATAAGTTTTACGGCGATATACCCCGTCACCGCCGCCGTCAGCATGCCGAAAAGCACGGGGATAACGTCTATTTCCGCACCGCCTTTTACCGCCTTGTAGGCGGAAACCGCCGCCGCCCCCAAAATAACGGGGATACTCATAAGGAAAGTGAACTTCGCGTTTCTTTCCCTGTCGAGTTTACAGAGCGTGCCGCCGGTAAGCACCGTGCCGCTGCGGGACAGCCCCGGCACTATCGCCGCCGCCTGAAAAAGCCCCATAACCAAAGAAGACTTATAGGAAAGCGGCAAACTTTCCGACTGTTTTTTCACTAGCCTTTCGGACAGAAAAAGTTCCGCCGCGGTGATAAGAAAGGTAACGGCAAGAAGAACGGCGGCAAGCATATCTCCGCCCATAAAATATCCTTCTATCTTGTCCTGCAAAAGCATACCCGCTACCCCGGCGGGGATAGTCGCAATAACCAAAAACAGCAGTTTATCGAAAGGCTTTTTAAAAAGCCCGATTATCTCGCGGAAAAGCACGATGCACACGGGAATAAGCGTTCCCACGTGCAACATTACGTCGAAAAACAGCCCGCCGTCGGGGTTTACCCCCAACCATCTCTGCACCAAAATCAGGTGTCCGCTGGACGACACGGGCAGAAATTCCGCAAATCCCTGTACCGCCCCGAGTATTACCGCTTGCCAGATATTCATAAATCTCTCCTACCGAATTATATGCGCTACTCTTTTTAAAAAGGCGGCTATTTTTTGTTTTCTATCATTTTTAAGAACTCTTTGACGGCGAAAGTAAGACTTTCATCCTTGGGAAGGGCAAGTCCTATGGCTCTCGACGGCAAAGACGGACTGGTCTTTATCTCTTTTAAAGTACCCGCTTCGAGTTCGTGCTTTACGAATTCTCTCGGAATACACGCTATCCCTATGCCGGTTTTTGCAAGTTCCGTCATAAGTTCTAAACTTGCGAGTTCTATTTCGGGGTGCAAGTGTATGCCGTGCGAGTGCGCGAAAGACACTATCGCCTGCCTTGTCGCGGTGGAAAGTTCCAGCATAAGCAAGGGATAGTCCTGCAACCGCTTTAAGTCCACCGTACCCGCCGTAAGTTCCGAAAACTTATCGCTTGCGACGAAAGTGTCGTGCAACTGCATAACGGTGTTCATAAGCGTTATGTCGGAATCGTCTATCGGAAGATTGACGAACCCCACGTCGCCTTTCTTATTCTTTAAAAGTTCTATGGTCTCGCTCGAAGTGCCGTTTTGCAGTATCAGGTTGACGTCGGGAAACTTCTCGTGATACGCCTTTATGTACGGCAGTAAGAAGTGCGTGCTTACGGTATCCGACGCGCATATTCTTATAACGCCCGTCGCCGTGTCTTTAAGTTCGGCGTATTTCGATTCCGCCGTTTCGAAAAGCCTTAAAGCCTGTTCCACGATGGGGAATATCTGCTTGCCGCCGGTGTCGGAAAGTTCCATGCCCTTGTGGGTGCGGTTGAAAAGTTTGCCGCCGAGACTTCTCTCCAACTGTTTTATCGCCTGTGAAACGGCGGGTTGGGATATGTACAACTCTTCCGCGGCTTTGGTTAAGCTCCCGCACTTTGCCACCGAGTAAAACACTTTATACAGTTCTAAATTCACCATACTCATTTCCCCACGCAGAATCTCTTGAAAATCTCGTCGATTATCGCTTCGTCGGAAGTTTCGCCCGATATTTCGCCCAAAGCCCGCCAGCCCGCGCGTATATCTATCGCGATAACGCCGAGTTCCGCCGTTTCCGATACGGATTCGGCGGCTTTTAAGCTTTCCGCCGCCCGTTTAAGGGCGTCCAAGTGTCTTTCTTCGCATAAGAACTCGCCGTCGGCGTAATCCGCGCCGCCCACCGTCTTTTCAAATATCTTTTCGCAAAGTTCCGTAAACCCTTCGCCCGTCTTTGCCGAAACGTAAACGTCCGCAGGTTCGGTCCTTTCCGATCTTAAATCTATCTTGTTCACGACTTTAAGGACGTTAAGGTCTTTTATAAGGTCGTAAACTTCTTCGTCTTCGCCGTCGATATTCCCTTCTTCCACGACGAAAATAACTATATCCGCGCTTTTAAGCGTCTTCTTCGACAGGGCTACGCCCAAATTTTCTATTTCGTCTTCCGACTCCCTTATCCCCGCCGTGTCGTAAAAATTGAACCGCACGCCGTTTATATCGATACTGCCTTCAACTACGTCCCGCGTAGTGCCCGCAATATCCGACACTATCGCCTTGTCGCAATTTAAAAGTCCGTTAAGTATCGAACTTTTCCCCGTGTTGGGCTTGCCGCATATAGCCGCCTTAACACCGTTTTTAAGTGCGCTGCCTACTCGGAAAGTGGATATCAGGCGTTCCGTTTCGTCTATTACGCATTTTAATATTTCCCTTATCTCTTCCCGCGAAACTTCATCAAGCCCCTCTTCGGGAAAGTCCATATCCGCGTCTATCGCGGAGAGTGCGGCGGTAAGTTCGCCTTGCATGGCGGTGACTTTTTGGGTCAGCCTTTCACGGTATAAAGAATACCCCGCCCTTGCCGCGCTTACCGACTCGGCGTTTATCATATCTATAAGCCCTTCCGCCGACGCCAGCGAAAGTTTGCCGTTTAAAAACGCGCGTTTGGTAAATTCGCCGTTGGCGGCTATCCGCGCCCCCGAAGAGAGTATCTTTTTAAGTACCCCCCGCGTTATGGCGACGCCGCCGTGAGTGTGAAACTCCACGGTGTCTTCCCCCGTGAAACTCTTGGGCGCCTTAAAAAACACGCACAGCCCGAAATCGGAAAACCCGTCGGCAAGTATCTCCCCCGCGTACATCACGTTGGGGGTAAAGTCTTTTACTTTGACTTTTCCCGCGGGCTTAAAAATTTTTTCGGCGACGGATAATGGGGAATCCCCGCTTATTCTTATCACCGCAACTCCTGCGGGACCCGCCGCCGTGGATATCGCCGCTATGTTTTCGCTTTTCATCTTTTAATTATCGTCTTTACGGTCCTTATCGTTACCGTCGAACTCCGAAAACGGTTCGTCGGGCTTATCGGAAAACTCCGAGAAAGGATCGTCTCTCTTCGTCCCAAAGTCGGGGTTCTGCCCGCCCCCGTTTCCGCCGTTATAGGGCGTGCCGTAGCCGCCGCCGTAACCGTAATATCTCGAACGGACGTAGTCGGCGTAGTTTACGGGTTTGTTGTTGCGTATCGCGAACACGAACACCGAAAACAGCCCGAAAAACGACAGCACCGACGCAAGTATATAGTGCTGCGGCCAGAATTTCTTGAACAGCGCGATATACACGAATACCGTTATCACTATCTTCGCAAGCCTTAAAATACCGGTAGCATTATAGAGTACAGTTAATAAAACTTTAACTCCGTAAGGATAATCTACTTGCGGTTCTACACTTAATAAAGCATTTGCAGTAATCGTTATTGTGATATCGCCACCCTGTAAGTATCGTATACTGTAAGGAATTATCGTAAAACCGCTGTAAACGAGCGGTAAAAGTTCGCACGCCGCAAAGACGATACAGACGGAAAGCGCGATTTTTTCGAAAGAGTTTCCGAAAAACCTTGCCTTTCCTATGAGTTTGCAGGCGATAAACATCCACACGCATGGAATAAAGGCAAGAAACGCCTTGTTTATCCCCTGATTTACCGCAAGTTTATAAAGCCCTATCGAACGCAGCAGGTAAAAAACGAGAACGAAAGCAAGACTTACCGCCGATATCGCAAATACCGCGCTTTGCTGAACGGAAATACTTTCCGCGTATTCGCCGTATTCGTAGACAATTTCCAACATATATCCCCCTTAAAGTCAATACGCTCTCGCGAAAATGACTTTGTGCTTGGCGGGTTTTCCGCATATCGCGCAACGTTCCGGCACGCCTTCTTCGTCGCACATTATCCTTGCCGTAGCCTGCGCCGTTTCCTTTACCTTGTCTTCGCACTCGCGGCAACCGCACCAGCCCGCCTTTACGAAATTCTGCCCTTCGACGCCCTTTAATATACCGTCTAAACTCTCCGCTTCGACGATTTTTTTATCTCTCCTTGCGCGGGATTTTTCAAGCATATTCGCCTGAATCTCGGAAAGGAGTTCCTTTATTTTTTCTATCGCACGGTCAAGCGGTACTTCCGCTTTTCCGAAAGTGTCTCTTCTGCAAATCGCGCATACGCCGTTTTCTATATCGCGCGGACCTATCTCTATCCTTACGGGTACGCCTTTCATTTCCCACTCGTTGAACTTTCTTCCGGGGCTCATATCCCTGTCGTCCGTTTCTACCCTTACGCCCGCCGCTTTCAACTTTTCGGAAAGTTCGGCGCACTTTTCGTTCACGCCCCCCTTATGCGCCGCTACGGGAACGATTATAACCTGTACGGGCGCGATCTTCGGCGGAAACACCAGCCCTCTTTCGTCGCCGTGCGCCATTATTACCGCGCCTATCATACGGGTGGAAGTGCCCCAGGACGACGTGTAGCCGTACTTCAACGTTCCGTCTTTGTCGAGATACTTTATCTCGAAAGCCTTGCTGAAATTCTGCCCGAAATAATGCGACGTGCCCGCCTGCAACGACTTGCCGTCTATCATCATGGCTTCCATGCCGAAAGTCGCTTCCGCCCCCGCGAACTTCTCCTTTTCGGTCTTTTTGCCGCAAAGAACGGGAATAGCAAGAACTTCTTCGGCGAATTTTTTATATTCGGCAAGCATAAGCATGGTCTCTTCCATCGCTTCTTCGGCGGTGGCGTGAACGGTATGCCCTTCCTGCCATAAAAATTCGCTGGTGCGCAAAAACGGACGGGTGGTCTTTTCCCAACGCATAACGTTGCACCACTGGTTTATAAGCACGGGAAGATCCCTGTAAGATTGTATCCACTTCGCGTACATAGTCCCGATTATCGTTTCGCTGGTCGGGCGTATTGCAAGCGGTTCTTCGAGTTTAGCCCCGCCCGCGTGGGTAACCACCGCCACTTCCGGCGCAAAACCTTCCACGTGCTCCGCTTCCTTCGTGAAAAAACTCATGGGAATAAGCAGCGGAAAATACGCGTTCTTTACGCCTATCGCCTTAAAACGCGCGTCCATTTCGCGCTGGATGTTTTCCCACACCGCGTAACCGTAAGGGCGTATGACCATAGTTCCCTTAACAGGTCCGTAATCAACGAGTTCGGTCTTTAACACCACGTCGGTGTACCACTGCGCGAAATTGTCGTTTATATCGGCTATTTCTTTTACGAATTTCTTGTCTTTATTTTCCATAGTTTCCGCCATTTAAAGTCTTCTCCTTGATATCGCACACTTCTCCATTATGGACTATATTTATATTAAAACACTTGTCCCGCAAAATTGTCAAGTTTTTTACCGTATTTTACCCCAAACGCCTTGAAAAAGCCTTGAAAATAAGGTATAATATATCCGTAAAACGATTTCAAGGAGAAAATTATGAAAGACGTAAAACAACTTACCGTAAATTCCGTGAGAGTGCTTTCGGCGGAAGCGATTGAAAAGGCGAAATCGGGACACCCCGGTATGCCGCTCGGCGCGGCGCCGATAGGGTATTCCTTATTCACGAATATGACCTTTAATCCCAAGGATACGGCTTTCGATAACCGCGACAGGTTCGTGCTTTCGGCGGGGCACGGCTCTATGCTCGCATATTCTCTTTATTATCTTTTCGGATTCGGCTTAAAAAAAGAAGATATTATGAATTTCCGTCAACTCGGCGCGAAGACGGCGGGACACCCCGAATACGGCGTATGCCCGGGGGTGGAAACTTCCACCGGTCCTTTGGGACAGGGTATTGCCAACGCCGTGGGTATGGCGATAGCGGAAAACTATCTCGCGAATAAGTTCAATAAGGACGGGTTCCCGATAGTCGATCACTACACTTTCGCGCTGTGCGGCGACGGCTGCATGCAGGAAGGTATAGAAAACGAGGCGGCGTCCCTTGCGGGAAGCCTTAAACTCGGAAAACTCATAGTGCTTTACGACGACAACGATATAACGATAGAAGGCGACACCGACGTAACGTTTACAGAAGACGTAGGCAAACGGCACGAAGCCTTGGGCTGGCAGGTCATAAAGGTAAAGGACGCAAACGATCTTAACGCTATCGACCGCGCGATAAAAAAGGCGAAGGCGGAAACGGAAAAGCCGTCGCTTATCATAGTGAAATCGGAAATAGGTTACGGCTCTCCCCTGCAAGGGAAAGCAAGTTGCCACGGCGCGCCGCTCGGCGCGGACAACCTTGCGGCATTGAAGAAAAATCTCGGCTGGGATCTTCCCCCGTTCGAAGTGCCGAAGGAAGTTTTCAGCCATTGTAAAAGATACGCGACCAAGGGAAAGAGAAAGGAAAAAGAGTGGAAGGAATTATTTAAGGCGTATTCGGAAAAATATCCCGAACTTGCGGAAGAATATATCCTTTGGAAGGAAAGGAAAATCCCCGACTTAAAAAATATCGAAGACTTGTGGCGTTTCGAAAAGGACGACGCGACGAGAGGTTACGGCGGGACGGTGTTAAATAAACTCGCAAAACTCTTGCCTTTCCTTATCGGCGGCAGCGCGGATCTCGGCCCGTCGAATAAGAGCGTGATAAAAGACCGCGGGGATTATTCCGCGGTGAGAAAGGACGGTCCTAACATGCATTTCGGCATACGCGAACACGCTATGGCGGCGATATGCAACGGTATGTATCTGCACGGCGGACTTATGCCGTATTGCGCCACTTTCGCGGTGTTTTCCGACTATATGAAAAACGCCATGCGTATGTCGGCGATAATGAAACTGCCCGTAACCTACGTTCTCACCCACGATTCCATAGCCGTCGGCGAAGACGGACCCACTCACCAACCGATAGAACACCTTGCGGGACTTCGCGCCATGCCGAATATGAAAGTTTACCGCCCCGCGGACGGCAGAGAAACTACGGCGGCGTGGATAAGCGCGGTATCGGGCAACGCCCCGTCGTCGTTATTCCTTTCCCGCCAGACCGTACCTATGATAGAAGGCACGGGTAAAGACGCCTTTAAGGGCGGGTACGTTCTGAAAGACAGCGTTAAAAAGACCCCCGACCTTATACTTATCGCCAGCGGCAGCGAAGTAAATCTCGTTATCAAAGCGCAGGCAAAATTAAAGGAAGAAGGGATAGACGCAAGGGTGGTTTCGATGCCGTGTATGGAAGATTTCGACGCACAGAGTAAAGCCTATAAAGAGAAAGTTCTCCCCGCAGCCGTTACGGCGAGAGTCGCGGTGGAAGCGGGTGCGACTATGCCTTGGTATAAGTACGTCGGCTTAAAAGGCGAAATAGTGGGGATAGACGAATTCGGCGCTTCCGCGCCCGCGGCGCAACTCTTTGAAAAATACGGCTTTACGGTTGATAACGTCGTCGCCGCCGCCAAAAAATCACTCGGAAAATAAGATAAAAATCAAAAAAGCCTTGCGGCACAAAAAGTGCCGCAAGGCTTTTTTATTCGTTCTAATTAACCGTCCTCTTCCCTTTTAGGCAATATTCTCGGGAAAACGGGTATCATCGCCATACATAAAGCGCAGTTTAAGGCGACCACCGCAAGTTTTAAGGGGATGGTGGGAAGGAGACTTTCAAATGTGTAATAAGTCGGATACATAAGGCAGAACCCGACGACGTTTATCCCCGCCGAAATCAGCAAGAATCCCAACAGGAAAGACACCGCCGTCTTTACGTAATCGTTTCCCTTAAAGTAGAAGAACGCTATCCCGGGGATAAGTCCCCAAAGCCCCGTTCCTATGCCTATAATGGGGTTATACGGACCGTGCGGGTTTATTATCGCGCCCAGAAGGTCGCCTATAAAACACACCGCAAACCCCAGCCCGCCGCCGAGCGTATACCCCGCTATAAAGCCCACCGTCGCGACAAGCGATATCTGAAATTCGTCGCTTACCTTTATATCGAAGATATTACATACCGTAGATAGTGCCGCAAGTACCGCGACGTAGGTTATTTTCTGCGTTTTTGAAAGGCGGCGTTTTTCGGGCTGTTTCTTAAAAAAGAAAAAAGCGACCAAAAGAATCAGAAACACCGCGAGCGCGACGTAATAATACCATCTCGTCCTTATCGTTTTGAATATTTCGGCAAAATCGAAAGCTTCCGCCAAAAACAAGTTGAACATGAAAAAAATCTCCCTTTTTATTTAGAGAGATCCGATAAAATTTTGCGCCGAAAGACGCCAAATAATAGCGGACGCGCAAAAGCACCGCAGTTTTAACTTTCGTTTGCAAACGACATCCCATTTTGCAACACTTAACGCGCTTTTGCTACTCTATTTACGTCAATTTTAACAGATACACGGATAACTGTCAAGCAATTTCCCCATACTACTTTCATGTCTGTTATTTTTATAAGAACCTGCATTATATTTCTCGTCCTTATAGTCGTTATGCGGCTGATGGGAAAACGCCAGATAGGCGAAATGCAACCCTTTGAATTCGTGGTAACTCTGATCGTGGCGGACCTTGCCTGTATCCCTATGGCGGACGTTTCCATACCCCTTATCTACGGGCTTGCGGCGGTGTTCACCCTGTTTTTGCTGCACCAGCTTTTTTCTCTTTTGGAGCAGTCGGGAAACCTGTTCAAACGCCTTATATCGGGCAAACCTTCGGTGGTCATAGACAGAAACGGCGTGTGCCTTAACGAACTTAAAAGAAACAATATGGATATAGGCGACCTGATAGAATCCATGCGCGCCATGGGGTACTTTTCTTTGGACGACTTAACTTACGCCATATTCGAGTCAAACGGGAAACTTTCGCCCTTTGAAAACTCCGAAAGGAAAGACGCCCCGTCTTCCGTGCCCGTGCTTATCGTGAACAGCGGCAGAACCGACGCCAAAAATCTCCGACTCATAAAAGCCGAAAAACAGGATATCGCGCGGTTTATCGAAGAACGCGGCGGAAAACTCAAAAACACCGAAGTCCTTACGGTGGACGGGCAAGGCAGGTGCTACCTTAAATTCAAAAACGAAAAGTATAAAATAACCGAATATCCCTTAAAGGAGAGCGCGGCGTGGTAAAATCCGTTGTTTCCATGCTGTGCGCGGGGCTTATACTCTTCGTAGGCGCGATTTTCGAATCACACTATATATCGGCGCACTTTTCGGAGTTTAATACCGAAGTTTCGGCGGTGTACGACAAGGTTTTGAACGAGACCGCCGCGGAAGACGACGTTTACGCCCTGCAAAACAAGTGGCTTTACTATAAAAAATCCCTGCACGCTTTCGTTCCGCACAGCGAAATAAAAGAGTTAGACCTTTGGATAGCCGAGGCGGTACAACTCGTCGAAAAGGAAAAGTGGGAAGACGCTCTTTCCAAGCTCGAAGTAATAAAAGAACTTACCGAACAGATACCGAAGACCTTTTTGCTTTCGGTGGAAAATATATTGTAAACCTTACGATTTTATACCTTTACCGCGTTGACAAAGGGTAAAATAAATGCTAAAATCTACCTTAGGAGGAGAAATATGAAAGGTTTTAAAAACGCTAAGGTATACGTAGACGGCGAAGGCGTAAAATACGCCGATATCGCCATAGAAAACGGCAAGATAGTAAATATCGGCACGGGACTTAATATCTCCGAGCCGTTTGAAATTCCCCAAAACGCGGTTGTCTGCCCCGCGTTTATCGACGAGCACGTTCACGGCGCGGCGGGAGCGGACGCCATGGACGGCAATATCCCCGCTTTAAGAAAAATAGCCGTCGCGCTGGCAAAAGAGGGTACGGCGAATTTTCTCGCCACCACTATGACGCAGTCGAAGGAAAACATTACCGCCGCGCTTTCCGCGGTGAAAAGATATATGGCAAAGCCGCACGGTAAAGGCGCGAAAATCTTGGGCGTTCACTTGGAAGGTCCTTTCATTTCCGCAAAACACGTCGGCGCGCAACCCGTAGAGTATCTCGCCGAACCCGACGTAAAGGTTTTCAGAAAATATTACGCCGCCAGCGGCAAACACATAAAACTCGTTACTCTCGCACCCGAAGAACCGCACTCTCTTAATCTTATAAAATATCTCGCGAAAAACGGGATAACGGCAAGCGCGGGACACACCGACGCGGGCGTGAAAGATATAGAAACGGCGAAAAAATGCGGGCTTTCCTGCGTAACCCACACCTATAACGCGCAACGCGGCGTTCACCACAGAGAAATAGGCGTGGCGGGATCTGCTTTGCTTTTCGACGACCTTTACAGCGAAGTTATATGCGACCTTATCCACGTGAGCGGCCCCGCTATCAGACTGCTTATTAAATCAAAACCGAAAGATAAAGTCGTTCTGATCACCGACGCCATGCGTGCGAAAGGTTTAAAAGACGGCGTTTCCGAACTCGGCGGACAGACGGTTATAGTAAAGCACGGCGAAGCAAGGTTAGAAAACGGCGCGCTTGCGGGTAGCGTTCTTAAAATGAATATCGCCGTCAAAAATCTCGTTACCGCCTGCGGCGTACCCTTTACCGACGCGATAGATTACGCTTCCAAAAACCCCGCGAACAACCTGAATATTTTCGACAGGACGGGTTCGATAAAGGTCGGAAAAGCCGCCGACGTAACGGTTTTGGACGACAAGTTCAACGTACTTTTAACGCTCTCGGACGGCAACGTCGTGTATAAGAAAAGATAAACCGTTTATAAAACCAAAAAGAACGCCCCCTTACGGCGGAAAGCCGTAAGGGGGCGTTTAACGTAAATTACAAGCGGTTTAAGTAAAGAAAATCAGTTTTTCCCGTACGCGTTGAATCTACGCATCTGCGAATTGAAACTCTTTGACGAGAAAAGAATTATTCCCGCGACGATAACGAGCGCTATATCTACGAACACGACGGAATTATACGCAAGACTGTATGCCCAAAGGTTGGTCGCGCCCGTGTCTTTCGCGTACGCCCCGAAAGCGAACACCCCCGAAAGGACGTGAGAAAAAAATCTGAACGCCGCGCCTATCACCGCTCCCAGCGCGAACTTCAACTGCGGGAGTTTTTCGAAAGCGTCAAGGTACGTAAGACACCCCGCAAGCCCCGTAAGGGCGTAGGCTACGGGATAGTCCAGCAAAAACTGTGCGGGGTGCACTATGAACGGATCCTGTACCGACTGCAAAGTTCCGTAAACAAGCCCCACGAGAAGTCCTTTTTTCGCGCCGTACACGAAAGAAAACAGTATAATGGGAAGGCACGATACCAGCGTTACCGAGCCGCCCTGCGGCATTTTCCACAGTTTGACGTAGGAAAGGGCGAAAGAAAGCGCGATGCTTACCCCCGCGAAGGCAAGGCTACGGGAATCGAAACCGCTTTTGTCTTTTCTGCCCGTGATAAAAGCTATCGCCACCGAAACGACGATAAGGGCGGCGGCGGAAACGTACAGCATAAGACTGTTAAGTTCTCCGTATTCGCCGGAATAGTATTCGTTGTCCGCTATGTGGCGGGAATAATACACCGCGATAAGAACGAGTGCGGCGACGAAAGCCGCAAGGCATATAAGGCTTAACGCCGTTTTTACCTTCTCGGCGGTTTCGGGACGCTTTTTAATGAGTAAAAAGTACGCGCCCACCGAGACGAGAACGAGACAGAAAGCCGCCAGCACGGGTATAAGCACGAAACCGACGACGTCCTTGTCGACGTAATTTCTATCGAGATACGCGGGATCGTAATGCTTTATCACGTCGAGAATAAGAAGGAATATCCCCGCGATAAGGGCGTAGAAGAAAAAGCCGATAAAAGCGTATTTTAAATACGTTTTCGCAACGTCTTTCTTTGCGAGAAAAACGATAACGCCCGCAAGTATCAGCGCGCCTAAAATCCCGACGGTGATAGGCGCGGCGTAGCCGCCGACGATATCTATAAGGTAGGTGGCGAGAAAATTTGACATATAAAAACTCCTTTAATAAAAATTTTCAAAAACAAAAGCGCCCTTAAGGGGCGCTCAAAAGACGGAAGATTACGCTTTTCCTTCAAGTATTACCTTGCGGATTCTATGGTATGATCTCAGCCTTGCGGCACCCACAGCGGATATTCTGTTGTATGTGCTTACTTAAAGAACCACAAAATATTGTCATATAAATAATAGCACCTTTCCCCGCTTGCGTCAAGAAAATTTTTATGATAAAATTAAATTCCCCGAACATAAAGGAGAGAAACTTATGTCCAAATTTTTCGCGTTCTTAAACCGTATGAAATACATAAAGCGCTGGTCGCTTATGCGTTCGGTGAGAGAAGAAAACATTATGGAACACAGCCATGACGTGGCTATGATCGCCCACGCTCTCGCCGTGATAAACAACAAGTTCGGCGGCGAAACGAAAGCCGACGTTGAAAAGACCGTTCTTCTCGCGCAGTACCACGAAGTGGGAGAAGTGATAACGGGAGATCTCCCCACCCCCATAAAGTATTTCAATCCCGAGATAAAGACGGCGTATAAAGATCTTGAAAAGGGGGCGTGCGGAAAACTTCTCGACATGCTGCCCGAAGACCTAAGAGAAGATTACGCGGAATATATCCTTCCCGACGAAAAAAGTTACGAATACAAACTCGTTAAGTTCGCCGACAGGATATCCGCCTACCTTAAATGCGTCGAAGAAGTAAAGGCGGGCAATTCCGAGTTCAAAAAAGCCAAAAAGACCATAGGCGAAGAATTAAAGAAAGCCGACGATCCCGCCGTGGAATATTATATGAAAAACTTTGCCGCGGCTTACGAACTTACTCTCGACGAACTCGACTGAAAAGTAATTGTGCATATTTTACAATATGCCGCCGCTTATTTATAAAAAATGACTATTGTAAAATTTCCGCATTTGCGGTAAAATATTATAGTATGAAAATCTAACACGACTTGGAGGATATTATGTCGAGTTTGAATCTTAAAGGTATTTACAAGGTTTATCCCTCCGGCGTTACGGCGGTTTCCGACTTTAATCTTGATATAGAAGATAAAGAGTTTATCGTTTTCGTCGGACCTTCCGGTTGCGGGAAATCCACCACGCTCCGTA
>DBVR01000022.1:2574-2818 GCA_002308755.1 Christensenella sp. UBA1259 | reverse complement strand
AAAGATATCTTATCGCCATACTCTCGTTTATTCTCGTCCTATTCGTTGCGTCGGGCACGGTTTTTAAAGAAGACGCCGAAACGGAATATTTAAGAATACATATACGCGCCGATTCCAACGACGAAAAAGATCAGGCGGTAAAGTACCTGATAAAGGACGCGGTGGTGGACTTTCTCACCCCGTTTATCGCCGAGTGCGACGACAAGGAAAAAGCGGAAAGCGTGTTAAAGAAGAACCTTTCTTC
>DBVR01000022.1:0-2550 GCA_002308755.1 Christensenella sp. UBA1259 | reverse complement strand
TATCGCCGACGGTATACTCGCCCAAAACGGGTTTACCTATAAAAGCGCGGCGAAACTCAAATCCGAAGAGTTCCCTACGAGAACTTACGGCGAACTTACTCTTGAAAAGGGATATTACGACGCGCTGATAATAGAACTCGGCAGCGGAAAAGGCGACAACTGGTGGTGCGTGGTGTATCCGNNTTTCCCTGCCGGCGGGAAAATATGAAGCTCTGCGCCTCACCCTGGGGAAAGGAGAGGGGCACAACTGGTGGTGCGTGGTGTATCCGCCGCTGTGCTTTACCAAAACCGGCGCGGGCTACGTATATAAAAGCAAAATCTACGAAATAATAAGAAATTTTTTCGATAATAAGGAGAAATAATGAAAAGATCTTTGAAAATTCTGGCGATAGCTTTTTGCTCTTTCGCCGTCGCTTTATCCTTGGACGTTTCGTTTTCACCCGCCGTGCAACCGGCGTACGCTCTCGTGTTAAAGCAAGGCAGTACGGGTTCTACGGTAAAGACTTTACAGCAGAAACTAAAAAACTGGGGCTATTACACAGGCGCGGTGGACGGCATATACGGCGCGAAAACCGTTGCGGCGGTGAAATATTTCCAGCGTAAGAACGGACTTACCGCCGACGGGATAGCGGGACCGAAAACACTCGCCGCCATGGGTATTTCTTCGGGAAGTTCTTCGGCGACTTCGTCTTACAGCAATTCCGATATCAACCTGCTCGCCAAACTCATTTACGGCGAAGCGCGGGGCGAAAGTTACGTCGGACAGGTGGCGGTCGGCGCGGTGGTTATGAACAGGATAAAAAGTTCGTCTTTCCCCAACACCATGTCGGGCGTCATATACCAGCGTTACGCCTTTACCGCGGTGGACGACGGGCAGATAAACCTTACCCCCAACGAAACGGCTAAAAAAGCGGCGCAGGACGCTATGAACGGCTGGGACCCCACCTACGGCGCGATATACTACTATAACCCCAAGACCGCAACGAGTGCATGGATATTTTCAAGACAGACGACCGTTACCATCGGCAATCACGTCTTCGCGAAATAAATTAAGGAGAAATTATGAAAAACGATAAGAACGACGCCTTAAATAATTCCGAAAACGGGGAAAAAAGAAACACCCCGTCGGTAAAAAAACAGACTGAAACAGCCTTTCGATCTGTGCCTGAACAGGAAAACTCCCGCCGTAAAAACGGCGTGGGCGGGTATCTCGCGGCGATAATAACTTTAGGGATCGCGACGCTTATTCTCGCTTCGGTACTGACCTTTAACCTTGTCATGCCGACGGAGAGCGACGTTACGCTCGAAAGTTCTTATAAAAAGTCCTTTTACGAAGTCATGGCGGAAGTGGATAACATGGATCTGAACCTTTCGAAAAGCCTTAACAGTAAAGATACCATTGCTATGCAAGGGTATCTTTTAGACCTTGCCGTGAACAGCGAACTCGCCGAAAACGGCATACAGCAACTTCCGTTAAAGGACGAAAACAAGTTCTACACTTCGAAACTTATCAATCAGATAGGCGATTACGCCAAATATATACTGAAAAAACTCGGCGGCGGCGAAAATATATCGGAAACGGAATACTCGAATCTCCGCGAACTGTATTCGTTAAACCTTTCCCTTAAAAACTCCCTGCAAAACGTCGCGAAAGGCATCGAAAACGGCGTTTCTTTTGCGGACGCAATAGAAAGCGATAACGGAACTATCGTTACCAACTTATCGGAACTCGAAAACCTTTCGACGGAATTTCCCGAACTTATCTACGACGGACCGTTTTCCGACGGCAAGGACGTAAGGGAAATAAGGGGGCTTTCAGGGGGCGAGATAACCGAAGCGGAAGCCGTAGATATATTCTCCGCGATCTTTTCCGAATACCATTTAAATAACGTAATATGCGTCGGCAAAACGCAGACGGGAATACCTTCTTTTTCGGTGCAGGGCGAAAGGGACGGCGACGTACTTTACGGACAGATATCGGTAACGGGCGGGAAACTTATAATGTTTTCTTTCTCGGGAAGCTGTAACGCCGTGAACTACGAGAGTTCGGCGGCGGAGAAAAAGTGCGGAAAGTTTCTCGAAAACTTGGGTATTCCCGATATGAAAGCCGTATGGTACACGAGAGCGAACAACCTTTATACTTTCAACTTCGTGAGCGAAAAGGAAAACGTTATACTATACCCCGATATGATAAAGATAAGGGTGTGCGCCGAGACCTGCGAAGTTATAGGTATGGAAGCGACTTCCTACTACTATAACCACGTTGAAAGAGATATAGAAACGCCCGCCTTATCCGCGGCGGCAGCACGGGAAAAGGTTTCGGACGGCATAAACGTCGAAACGACGAGACTTTGCGTAGTGCCTTTCGGCAATTCTTCCGAAAGATTGTGCTATGAGTTTTCGGGAGAATCGGAAGACGGACTTTATTACGTTTATATCGACGCCGCGTCGGGAAAACAGATACAGATGTTCAAAGTTATAGAATCCACCGAAGGCACGCTTTTAATGTGAAAACTTTTATTTAAAAATTACGCGGCAAAGCCCTTGGCT
>DBVR01000004.1 GCA_002308755.1 Christensenella sp. UBA1259 | reverse complement strand
TATAAAAAATGGTTTCGCCCGAAACGAACGTTTCGGGCGAAACTTTTTTAAACCTTCGCCCCGCGCCGAATACGGCGCGGGGCGAAAATTATCATATTATCTTCCCGTATTGCAGAACCAGTAATTCTGACACATCATATACACTGTATAAGACTCGATAGTAAATTTCCCTTTTCTCGTACCTTCAAGAACGAGATATTCGCCCGCGTTAAGCGCCTGTATCGCCTTATCCACGTCGGAAATCCTTGCCACGTCGAAAGACTGTAAAACGTTTTTGTCCTTGTCGGCAATTTTCGCCGTTTTTACCACGTCTTCAAATTTAAGTCCCGCGTTCGCCGCGTTACTTCCCGAAGACACCGCGCTTACGTACACGATGTACCCGTTATTTTTGTTTTCTTCTTCGGTAATGGTGAACCCGAACTTCTGTCTTCTGCCCGCCACGTAACCGTAGTTATCTTCCTTCGCCGTGCCGCCGAGTTGCGCCGCTATTTCGACGAACCCGTTGCCGTTAGTTAAAAAGCACGGTATCGCAAAGTTTATATCGGTGTAATTAGTGTTGCCGGCGTTGGTTATTCCTATCAGTTCGCCGTAAAGGTTATAAAGTCCGCCGCCGGAGTTTCCCGGGTTGGTGGAAACCGATATCTGCATAAGCGTCATATCGCCCACTTCGCTGACAACAGTCTCGCGTTCCAAATAACTCACAACCCCGCCCGCGACTGAACCGGGGAGAGATCCCGTGGGATTGCCTATGGAAAACACCGTTTCGCCCTTCCTTACCTTGTAGCCGTCCGCGGGTATTTTTGCTTTTACTATCTTTTCCGCGGAAAGTCTTTCGCCCGAAACGGCTGCGATACCGAGATTTAATTTAAGAAGCGCGATATCGGAATTGAAATCTCCCCCGACCAAAGTAACGGCGTAACCCTGACTTTCGTATGTCGCTGCGGGCTTATCGCCTATAAAACCTTTAAATATATAGTTTTCGTCTTCGTAAGAAGAGTTTTCGTCGGGGATATATACACGTATTTCGCCCTTGCCGTTCACCATGTGCTGGCAGGTGATTATATAAACTACGTTCTGATCGTGTTTCCAGCTCGCGGCGAAACTCGGATCTTCTTCGTCGTCGAAAGAAATATCCACGATAACGCCCGATCCTGCGCCCGACTCGGTGGTGATAGCCACCGAAGTGCGTTCCACCGCGGCGACAGCGTCCGCCATGGACATTTCCGCACGGTCGTTTTCATCTACCGTGTTGAAGTTCACCGATTGCGCCGCCGCTATCGAATCGCCTATGTCCAGATTGTTTTTCTTGTAGTCGGCGTTTATAAAGGAACAGCCGCCAAAAGTCAATGCGATAACGAGAATTATCGCGGTAAGGATAAAAGTTTTTCTTAAAGTTTTCATAACACACCTCCGAAGGTACGATAATATTATACCACCCCTTTGCTTGAAAAAACCTTTAAATATTTAAAATTAAAGGACGAAATAAATCGTCCTTTTCTCCGCCGCAACGGGCGGAGAAAGTTTCGCCTGTACGTCGGAAATATATAAACGCCGATAAAATAAGTGAATTTTCCGTAAAAAAATCACCTTACCGCCGAGTATAAAAAGTATCGGCAAATAAGATGATTTTATGCGTTTTAACGTTTTTTTATTCTTCGTCTTCGGGAAGGTCTACGTTGTGGTAAACGTCCTGCACGTCGTCTAAATCGTTCAAAGCGTCTATAAGCCTTTGGAACTTGGCAAGATCTTCCCCTTCTAACGTTATCTTGGTCTGCGGGATCATGGTAACTTCCGCCTCGAAGAAGTTAAGCCCCTTTTCTTCCAACGCTTTTCTTACCGCCGAGAAGTCCGAAACCGAAGTGTGTATCTCGAAAGCGTCGTCTTCCGCGATAAAGTCGTCCGCGCCCGCGTCCAGCGCCATTTCCATTGCCGCGTCTTCGGTAAGGTCGGGCGTTCTTTCCACGACGATTATACCCATCGTCGTAAAGGTGAAGGAAACGCACCCCGCGTTGCCCAGCGAACCGCCGTGCTTACGCATGGCCGTCCTTACGAAATCTACGGTGCGGTTTTTATTGTCGGTAAGCGTCTTTATGATTATCGCGCTGCCCGCGGGACCGTACCCTTCGTAAGTAAGTTCTTCGTAATTCGCGCCCGAAAGTTCTCCCGCCGCCTTGGCGATACAACGCTTTATATTGTCGTTGGGCATATTTACCGACTTGGCTTTGGCTATGGCGTCGGCAAGTTTGCTGTTGGTGTCGGGATCGGGATTGTTCTTCGCCGCGACGGCTATCTCCCTGCCGACTTTGGTGAATATTTTGCCTTTTATTGCGTCGGTCTTTGCTTTTTTGACGGCGATATTCGCCGAATGGCTGTGTCCTGACATGATTTATTCTCCTTTTCGGTTATTTAAAAGGGCGTAAAGCGTTACCCCCGCCGCCACGGCGACGTTCAGACTCTCGAAATCTTTACGCATAGGCACGGCGACCGTTTTTTCCGCCGCGTTTTTCAAAGTTTCCGAAACGCCTTGCGCTTCGTTGCCGAGTGCAAGACAAAAACTCCCCGTAACATTCGTCGTAAAGACGTTTTCGCCGCCCATATCGGCGACTATTATCGGGCATTTTACCAAAGGCAAAAGCGCTTCTCTCGTACCCGAATACACGTTTACGCGGAATATCCCGCTCATACTCGCTCTCACGGCTTTGCCGGAATAGGCGTCGGCAGAGTTTGCCGCGAAAATTTCCGTTATCCCCGTCGCCGCCGCCGTGCGGATTATCGCCCCCACGTTGGACGGATCTCTTACCCCGTCCAGAAAAAGACAGTCGCAGGATACGGGCTTTATTTCGGGCTTCGGCTTTTTTATCACGGCGAGAACGCCTTGCGGGTTCTCTTCTTCGCTTATATAACGGAAAACTTCGTCCGAAACAATCTCCGTTATCCCGCCGAAACGTTCAAAACGCCCTGAGTACCTTTCGGTCGTAACGATACGGGCAATATTCTGTCCCGTGGCAATCGCTTCTTCTACGGATTTAACGCCTTCCGCGACGTATTCGGAAAACTTATCCCTGAATTTTTTGTCGGCGAGTGCGCGCACGCGCTTTACTATCGGGTTTTGTCTGGAAGTTATCACTTTACTTCAAAGAAAGCCTACCCGAAGTAGGCTTTTGTCTTTATAAACTTGCTTTGGCTTTTTCGCAAAGCGCGGTGAATCCCGCCGCGTCGGAAACGGCTATTTCCGATAAAACCTTGCGGTTAAGGTCTATGCCGGCTTTCTTCAAACCGAACATAAACTTGCTGTAAGAAAGTCCGTTGAGTCTGCAAGCGGCGTTTATTCTCGCTATCCACAGCGATCTGAAATCGCGCTTTTTAGCCTTTCTGCCGATGTACGCGTACATCTGGGCTTTCATTACGGCTTCTCTTGCAACTCTGTATCTCTTGCTTCTGCCGCCGAAGTAACCTTTGGCGAGTTTCAATATTTTTCTACGTTTTTTAACGGCGTTTACGCCTCTTTTAATACGCATGGTCCTTCTCCTTATTTATTGTAGATAAGCGTCTTCATCGTCTTTTGCTGCGATGCGTCTACGTACGCGCCGTCGCACAGATTGTTCTTTCTCTTTCTGTCTTTCTTGGTAAGAATATGGTTCTTGCCGGAACAAGCCCTCTTTATCTTGCCGGTTGCGGTTACTCTGAATCTCTTTTTCGCCGCGCTCTTGGTTTTCATTTTCGGCATAATAATACCCTCCGTCTGTTAAATTATTTTACGCTTTCAAAGGCGCAAGCATCATCCAGATGTTCCTGCCTTCCGTCAGCGGTTGCTTTTCTATGGTCCCGAATTCTTTTACCAGTTCGTAAAAACGCTGCATGACGTCTATACCGATACTCTGGTGCGCCATCTGCCTGCCGCGCATACGTATGGAAACTTTGACTTTGTTCCCGCCCGATAAAAATTTCTGCGCCGCTTTCGCCTTTACGTTGAGATCCCCTACGTCTATCGTCATCGACAGCCATATTTCTTTGATCTCCGTTATCTTCTGGTTCTTCTTCGCTTCTTTCGCCTTTTTGCTCATCTCGAACAGGTATTTGCCGTAGTTCATTACCTTGCAAACCGGCGGGTTGGCGTTCGGAGATATCTTGACGAGATCGAGTCCCGCTTCTTCAGCAATCCCCAAAGCCTCTCTTGCCGACATAATGCCGAGCTGTTCGCCCGTTTCGCCTATCAACCGAACTTCCCTGTCTCGGATATCCTGATTTATTTGATGTTCTTTTTTAATGGGTTTGTACCTCTCATATATATTTTCCGCCTTATAGCGGAATAAAGAACGTAAAACAAAAAGGTCGCCGTAAAGCAACCCCGAAAAGTAAACCTACCGCCGCAGCGGTTAAAAGTTATCGTTGCCGTACGCAAACGATATCGGTACGGCGAGAAGGGTCGCTTCTTCTTTAAGCCTAACTATGATAACGCAATTTTAGGCGTTTGTCAACCGTTTTGATAAAATTTCGCAAATTTTCCTTCTTTCCGCGCTTTTTACGGGTTTTTTCGGCGACCGCAGGGTATTTTCGGTCGCAGTGAGACCGAAAATACCCTGCGTAACGCAAAAAAATGAAACGGAACTGCGAAAACAGGTGAAAAACGTTTGACATAGAAAGCCAAATAAAATATAATGTAGTAGCGATTGAACGACGAAACCCGAATATAGGACTTAATATCAATATTGCCCCTTAGCTCAGTCGGTAGAGCATTCGGCTGTTAACCGAAGTGTCGTCAGTTCGAGTCTGTCAGGGGCAGCCAACAGAATAAAAGCACCAACCGCTTGGTTGGTGCTTTTATTCTGTCCGCCGTCTCGACTGAGATGAACTTTCCGATTATCTTGCTGTTGCAAGATAAGTCGTCGACGCTCGTCCGCTACGCTACCGAGGGCTTTGTTGCTAAACAGCGCGTTTATTTATCTGTGTCAAAAGTTCGGCAAGTCGCCCGAGTCTCTCGGGGCAGCCAGCAAAATATCCCATCGCCGCAAGGCGGTGGGATTTTTTGTGTTGTCTCCGACAACAATGAACCGACGAGTGCTTTTTGCTGTGCAAAAACACCCGTCAGTGACGCGATTGACCGCTATAAGCGGTAGCAATCGCTAGCATTTTATCTTTCCCGTGGCGTTTGAGGTATCCGCAAAAGAGAACAACTGATGTAGCACAGCAAAGAAAATCCGCGATGGGTGTTGCCCATACGATTCCGAATGTGGGATACAAGTTGTTCAATATGAACATAAGCGGAATATCCAAAATGCCTTTTCGGAGCAACGCTAAAACCAAAGAATACAAACTGTGTCCAACTGCTTGGAAAAAGGAAATGACGGTATAAGCAAAAGCGGAAAAAGGAGCGCCCAGGCAGAGGATTTTCAAAAATTTCGCACCGTATATCAGCGAGTCGGAATTGCTTTGAATAAACAATCCGATCAGTTGTTTGTTCCAAAGCAGAGAGACGCCCATGCAAGACAGAGCAATGCCGAGCGAAATATTGCCGGATAAAAAAACAATTTTTTTCATCCGGGTACGGTTTCCGGAAGCGTAGTTATATCCGATCAAAGGCAAAACGCCCTGTGTCATCCCGCGAACGACGCTGTGGGCAAGCATGTTGACTTTCTTGGCAACACCGATTCCGGCTTGTGCCGATGTTCCTGTTGCCACCATCAGATTATCTAAAATGGCATAAGAGATGTTTTCGCAAAGCGTCATCAAGCAGGCGGGGAAGCCAATTAGAACAATGCTTCTCGGAATGTTTGCATGAAACATGGTGCGCTTTGGCACGGCCGAAAAGATCATCCTTTTTCGGTTTTTCAAAATAATAAGGACATAATATAAAAGAGCGATTAAATTGGAAATCATGGTTGCAATGGCGGCGCCCAACGCTTCGTTTCCAGCCGGCAGAACGACGAACATAAAAAGCGGATCCAAAATAACATTCAAAATACCGCCGATGGCGATTCCAAAGCTTGCATACGAAGATCGTCCTTCTGCCCGAAGCAAATGAGACAGCAAAGTGTTCATTACCGTTGGTCCTCCGCCTATCACAACCGTGACGACCATATACATTTTGGAATGATAATGTACGGAAGGATCGCTTCCCCCGAGCAGATCGACAAAGATGTCCAACATCAGGTAAGCACCGAGTGAATATACTAATGTTACAAAAAGGCAGCCCCACACAGCAAAACGGGAGGCGTCCGTCGCTTCTTTTTCTTTATGCTTTCCCAATGCTCGCGAGATTACACTGGCACCGCCGACACCAAACAGGTTGGAAATTGCCGACAAAAACATAAATGCCGGCATACAGACGGTCACCGCCGTAATCATAGCGTCGCTTTTTGCCATTCCGACAAAAAATGTGTCGGCAATATTATAAATAACCAAAATGATTTGCCCGATGACAGACGGAAAAGCAAGGGATATAATGGCTTGCATGACCGGCTTTGTTTCGAACAGTTCTTTTTTCTTTTCAAAAGAAGACATTTTTTTCCTCGCTACGATATGATTTTGTGGCCACAATTCCAAGTTTTTTAAACCGCGCTGAAACAGCATTTGATTCTGCTCGGCTTTTCCGTTCAATTTTGATCGCGGTGAGTTTGGTTTTCCTTGTTCGCATGGCTTTCGTTTTTGTTTTGCGTTGATTCTTGACACACGCATTTGTCATTGTGTGTCGGCTTCGTTTTTGGAAAAGGATTAGAGCCTTCTTCATCGCGCGGAAGGTATAATCCCAACGCAGCTTGCATGGGTAATGAACGAAAAGGCGAATAGAAGTCATTTTCTTTATCTTTTTCAAATAACAACATATTTTCTTTCCTCCTATTGATTTTTTCTGTCAGGTGATATATAATATTGTATTATGTAACGCCATAATGTCAAATTATAGTTTTTTGCATGTCTATAAAATTTATTTATATAACGGGAGGCAGAGAGATGATTGATCCGAAAGTAAAAACCTTGTTGCAGATTTATGAAAAAGGAAGTTTTGTAAAAGCGGCGGAAGAACTCCACCTTACGCAACCTGCCGTAAGCCATCAGATCAAGCAACTGGAGGAGGAACTCGAAGTCAAGATTTTCGAGCGGGCACACGGGCGACTACACCTGACAAACCAAGGGGAAGAGGTCATTAAGTGCGCAAAGAAAATTCAGGGGCTTTATAAAAATTTGAAACAGGATTTATCTGACGGTCAAACATCCGTTCGGCACCTTACCATCGGCGTTACACATACTTCCGAAAGCAATTCCATTGCCGAGGCACTTGCAAAATACTGTGCTTCTCAAAAGCACTTGAACATAAAAATGATTACATCCAATATAAATAATCTTTATACGATGCTTCGCTCTTATGAGATTGATTTGGCGATTGTGGAAGGAAGAGTTGCCGATCCGAAGATTCGGTATGTCCTGCTGGATACCGATTATCTTGTGTTGGCTGTTTCCGTCAATCATCCATTTGTTAATCGCAGCATGGTAACGCTCAATGAATTGAAAAAAGAACGTATGATCCTTCGTCTGCCGGAATCCGGTACCCGAAATCTCTTCGTGGCTCATCTGGAAAGCAACAATACAAGCATCAACGAGTTCAACGTGATTCTGGAAGTGGATAATCTGGCAACCATCAAAGATCTTATTCGTCGGGATTTCGGCGTTTCCGTGCTCCCGAAAAGCGTTTGCATGGATGAGTTAAAAAAGAAAAAAATCGTTGTATTGCCTATTGAAAATCTCAGTATGATACGAGAAATCAATATCGCTTACCCGGAGGACTTTACTCAAATGGGCGTTTTGAGAAGCATTGTGGACTCTTATAACGACATATTGAGGATGTATAAATAATATCTTATCGGATGACAGCTTTTTTATGAGCTTGAGCCAGCAAAATATCCCATCGCCGCAAGGCGGTGGGATTTTTTGTGTTGTCTCCGACAACAATGAACCACCCTATAATTAAAAGCCCGCGTTTTTGTTTCTTTTGCGGTATTGCAACGGGGACAGTCCTATGCGTTCCCGAAATATTTTGATAAAATACGTATAAGAAGAAAATCCCGTTTTTTCCGCTACGGCGGTAACGTTCAGCGTCGTCGTCAAAAGACAGTGCTTTGCAATATGCAGGCGATAATCCGTAATATACTCGTGCAAGGTCCTTTTCGTATATATTTTCATCAGCCTGTTTATATGGTACGGGTGATAATTAAACCGTTCCGCTATTTTCACGTTGTTCAATTCGGCGTCGGCATAATTGTCGCGAATATAATTCTGAATGTCCTGTATGAGTTTATAACCGCTTTTCCCGTTATGCGTTCCGCATAAAAGTTCAATTAGCGCAAGTTTCAGATATGCGGAAGCGTATTGTTCGTAATACGCAACTTTTTGTAAAAACAATCTCGCACAGTCCGATACGTAATTGCGCACGGACACGCCGTTTTCCTGTATTATGGGATTTGAAAATGCCTGCGGCAATTCGTAATCCGGTACGTTTCGGGGATTATACGTGCTTTCCGTTGCCGTACCGAGTGACTTCGGTATAAAAGAAAACTTATCCGTCAAGTCAAAATCAAGTACGTATATTTCAACCCCGTCGCAGTTGTCGAAAACGAATCTGTATTGCGTTTTCGGCGGAAGAAAAACCGCCAAATTATCCGCGACCTTAAAGTTCTGACCGTTTGCAAACAAAAAACCGCTTCCCCGTACTATAAAAAATAAGCGGCAGTCGTAGCAAATGCTGTTTTCTTTGTTAGGGTAATAAGCGCGGTGCATCGAAGCGTAACGGATAAACGGATTTAATTCTTCTAATTTCATATATACTCCCCTGATTTCACTATACCATACCGAGAACCGTTTGACAAGCAAAATGTTTGTTTTGTTATGTTTTTCTGTTTGTTACGTAATATCAAAACGCGTCCGTTTACCGTATAATATCGTTTGATTGAAGAAACAGACGGGAAATTAACTGATTTTTACTTATGTGGGCTATTTACGCGGCTACGGTCTTGTGTGCGAACGTAAGATCCGTACTTACCAAAAAAAACGCCGTTATAAACGGCAATCCATCGCTTTTCAATTTTTTACGCGCCCTTACGGCATTTATTCTGTTCGGAATTATCGCCGCGTTAAGCGGCTTTAACTTTCACTTTCCGACGATAATATTCGGCGTAATATACGGGTTTCTTTTTTGCGGTTCGGCTTTTTGCGGGCTGAACGCAATGAAAAGAGGACCGCTCGGAATAACGTCGTCAATCGTTTCGTTTTCTCTCGTAATTCCTTGCGTGTACGGCGCTGTTTTCTTAAAAGAAAAGATAGGCTGTCTCGATATAATCGGGTTCGTTTTTATTGCTGTTTCCATAATACTGATGAACGCACGGAATAAAAAAAACGACGCAGGTATCGACTCCGACGGCGAAAATAACAACGGTAAAAACAGGGCAAAGTTCCAGAAACACTGGTGGATATACGTTCTCGGAACGATTGTTTGCGACGGGTTACACGCTACGATAAAAACCGTACACCAAACGTATTATCCCGGGCTGTACCGTTACGAATTTATATGTATCGGTATGCTCGTCGGCAGTATCGCGTTCGCGTGTTTCGTGATCAAAGACGGAAAAATCATAAGAGAAAGCGAACCTGTAAAAACAAAAGGGTGCGTCCTGTGCGGCAGTATCGCGGGAATCGCAAACGGCACGTATAACTATCTGGTTTTATACATGGCGGGAAACGAATCGGCGACTTCTCTGTTTCCGATAATATCGGTCGCTATAATCGCGCTCGGATTGTTTTCGGGACGGATCGTATTTAAGGAACGTTTAAGCAAATTGCAGATTTTGGGAGTTGTTGCCGCGGCAGCCGCAATAGCGCTTATAAAAATGTAACCGAATTGAAAATAATGACGTTCAAAGCCGTTTTTAATTTTCGGAAAGGATGGTAACTATGGGTAAAGAAAAGTTAAAAATCGTTATAGTCGGTTGCGGAAGATTCTCGCAGTTTTTCGTACCGCTCTTTAAGGCGCATCCCGTCGTGGAAAAAGTGTACGTCTGCGACCTGAAAAAAGACAGAGAAGAAGACTTTGCGACAAGGTTCGGCGTGGAAAGATGCGAAAGTTTCGAATACGCTCTTAAATCGGAAGATATAAATGCAGTGGCAATATTCACGCAACGCTTCAAACACGGGCAAATGGTGATCGACGCGCTAAAAGCGGGCAAGAACGTTTATTCTTCCGTACCGTGCGCCGTATCTTTCGAAGAAATTAAGGAAATCGCGAGGCTTGTCAGGGAAACTGGACTTACTTATTCTATGGGCGAAACGGGCTTTTACCGCGCCCCCGCGATTTATTGCAGAGAAGAGTTTAAGAAAGGTACGTTCGGTAAATTCGTTTATGCCGAGGCGCAATATAATCACGATATCCGTAATATGGAGAACAGTTTCAGAAGTTCCGGCGGCGACGACTGGAAAAGATTTGCGGGTATTCCCCCGTTTTTCTACCCGACTCACTCAACTTCGATGGTTTTAAGCGCAATGCCCGGCGTGTACGCAAAAAAAGTCGTGGCGTTGGGTTTTGCGGGAAGCCCGAGAACGGATATCTACGGCACCGACGGGCAAAACAATTACGACAACCCGTTTGCCTGCGAAAGTATGCTTATGGAACTTTCCAACGGCGGTATCGTAAGGATAAGCGAAAACCGTTGCGTAGGTTGGATGTCGCCCGAAACGTATATTACCCAGTTTTACGGCACGGACGGCGGATACGAATTTTCGGTAGCGCACCACCATCAATCGGTCTGGGATCCCGAAAGGTACGGAAAGGTGATAATGAAAGACGTTTCCGAGAAACTGCAACCCAAATCCATCTATAATCTTATGAAAACCGATTACGGTAAAGCGATCCAGAATATAGCGGACAGCGGCGGTTTCGACGAAACTTCGCCCATACAGCCGACGGAAAGACTGCCCAAAGAGTTTGAAGGCTTGCCGAACAGACATAACGGCACGCATCACTTCCTTGTGGACGATTTCTGTCGTGCGTATGAAACGGGCAAACTGTCGCCTACGAATATCTGGGCGGTAGCAAGGTATAATTTGCCGGGATTAACCGCGCATAAGTCCGCGCTTTCGGGCGGCGCTGTCATGGAAGTTCCCGATTTGGGCGATCCTCCTGCCGAGTGGGAAGTTCTAGATTACAGAACGATGAACCGATAAGCGTTTTTTGCCGTGCAAACGCGCGGGAAAAAGCCTTTTGCCGACGTAACGGCGAAAAAACGAAACGTATATATATTATGTTAATTAAGGGATTTCAATACGAAACCACGACGGTTTGAATTACGCTATTGACAAAGGCAGAATATGCGTTTAATTTGAAATTGAAGGAACGTACACGGAATATATATACGGTCGGATGCGGATCGCTTTAAGAACGGAACGTACCGATTTTGGGGAGGACGTATGAAAAAACTACTCGTACTGTTGATGAGTCTTGTAATTGCGTTAAGTTACACGCTCGTATTTACGGCGTGTGGTGTGAACAATGCGGACGTACCGGATGACACCGTGCCTGAAGACACGATTCCGGAAGATACGGAAGAGTTTATAATAACCTATCCCTACGGCGGGAGTGAAATCAGTTTATCGCCCACCGAATTTTCCACTTATCTCGGTTTTACGGAAGAAAGCGATATCGCCGAATGGCTCTATAACAACGATTCTCTGAAACTGTTGTCCGTGGCATCGAAA
The DNA here is from genome assembly GCA_002308755.1 of Christensenella sp. UBA1259. Taxonomy (GTDB): domain Bacteria; phylum Bacillota; class Clostridia; order Christensenellales; family Borkfalkiaceae; genus UBA1259. Next base: position 6,073 of record DBVR01000004.1, on the reverse strand, counting down.
AAAGTTGCGTTCAGGTGGGGCAGCACCATAAAGGACGCAAACTCTTTTACTCTCGTCATTTCCGACAAGGACGATTTCAGCAACGAAATACGTTCCGTAACGACGACGAAACGTGCGTGTTCGGTAGAAGACCTTTTGCCCGGAGAGTACTATTATAAAATAACGGATAATCTGGGAAACGAGACGGCGACGGACAGTTTCAGAATCGTTAACTACGTAAGATCGTTTAAGGTGGCTTCCATCAATAATATGAGAGATCTCGGCGGTTGGACGACAGAAGACGGGAAAACCATCAAGTACGGATTGACTTACCGTTCCGGCGAATTGAACAGCGGCTGCGGCAACGCCCTGACCGACTTGGGAATAAAATGGGAAATAGATTTAAGGGCAGGCAGCGATTATACGAGTTCCGTAGTTCCAAGCGGGTTCAATATAAATTATCTTCAAGCGGGCATCATGCAAGGCGATTACGTGCTGAAAGATAAGTCGTTTTACGACTTGTTGACCCCCGAACAGATAGAAGCAAAACGCCACGGGCGCGCCCCGTTCCAACAGAGTTACGCCGACGCGCTGTATAACGCCTTCAAACTTTACACCGACGAATCGAATTATCCGATTCTGTTCCACTGTACGTCCGGTGCGGACAGGACGGGAACGTTCGCGTTTTTACTAGAAGGTTTGCTGGGCGTGGAATTAGGCGATCTTTACAGAGATTTCGAGTTGACTTCGATAAATATGGCCGGAAAGAGATGGCGGTCTAATATCGATCTGGACAGAACGACCGGAAAATATTATTTTACCGACGACGGTTTCGTTACGAGAGACGGCAATTATATAGCGATAGGACTCTTGTATAAAGGACTGATGTACAGCTATGCGGGCGAAGACGGAAAACTTTCTACCGCGATAAAGAATTATCTTAAAACCGACGTGGGATTAACCGACGCCGATATTCAGGCGATTATAGATATTATGGTGGAGTAACTTTCGGCGAATTGCGTTAACAATAAGATACCGTAAACACGGCAACAATACCGTTCGTGCTATCCCACCGCCCTATGGCGGTGGGATTTTTTGATGTCCGCTTCAATCGGGATGGGCTTTCGGTGGTAACGCACTCTCCCCCCGTGCCGTTTAACTTGACAAAAATCAATTTAAAAATTAAAATAATAGAGTAATCGTCGGCGATAAAACGACGGAAGAAAAAAGGAGATAAAAATGGAACTGATACAAAGTTTTTCGATAGATCACACTCGCATTATCCCCGGTATTTTCGTAAGCAGAGTCGACCGCGTGGGCGAATATTCGGTTACGACCTACGACGTAAGGCTTAAAAGACCTAACAGAGAACCTGTTATAGACGTTTCCGCAATGCACTCGCTCGAACATATTATCGCGACCTTCCTTCGCAACGAACCCGACTGGAAAGACGAAATTATCTACTGGGGACCTATGGGCTGTCTTACGGGTTTTTATCTCATACTCAAAGGTAACCGCGCCCCCAAAGAACTTTACGGACTTATTCTTAAAGCCTTCCGATCGGTGAAAGATACTCGGGAAGTGCCGGGTGCCACGCCCGTAAACTGCGGGTGTTACCGCATGCACGACCTTGTCCTTGCCAAACGGTACGCAAAAGAATTCGTTCAATATCTCGAAGCAAACGCCGAAAACGGCGATATCTTTAAATACCCCGAAACCGAAAGGCTGAAGGCGGAAGGCGGAAAAGATTTCTACGATTCGTAACCCGTCGGTCGCCGAAATAAAATATAGGGGGAAAAGAGACGAAAACGCCCTATAATTCGTTTGACAATTTGCGGCTTTCTTTATTATAATTATATGTGTTCGGAAGATAAACGTCCTTCGGCGCGGAAAAGGAGAAAATAATGGAAAGGAAAGTCGGTATAATAATGGGAAGCGACAGCGATCTGCCCGTCGTACAGAAGGCGATCGACGTGCTTTCTTCGTACGGCGTTCCCTTTGAAGTTCACGTCCTTTCCGCGCACAGAACGCCTGAAGAAGTGAAGGTTTTTGCTTCGACCGCAAGGGAGAAAGGGTTCGGCGTGATAATCGCCGCGGCGGGAATGTCCGCGCATCTTGCGGGCGCCGTCGCCGCTAACACTACCCTTCCCGTTATAGGTGTCCCGATAAAAAGCGCGGGGCTCGGCGGGTTGGACGCTTTACTTTCCACCGTACAGATGCCCTCGGGCGTTCCGGTCGCCACCGTTGCGATCGACGGGGCGGCGAACGCCGCGACTCTCGCAATCGAGATACTCGGCGTGTCGGACGACAAGCTTTACAGAAAGGCGGAAGACGTCCGCCTGAAAAGCGCGCAGAAAGTCTTGGAAAAGAACGCGGAAATAGGACGAAAGTTCAATACGGATATAAAACTGTAGGCAATAAACCTACGGTTTTTTTAAATGATACCAAAAACAGGAGGCAACTATGCTCGAGAAAAAAGAACAGCTTTACGAAGGAAAGGCGAAAAAGGTATTCGCAACGAACGATCCCGACCTCGTTATCGTTTCGTATAAGGACGACGCGACGGCTTTTAACGGCGCGAAAAAAGGCACGATCGCCGGAAAGGGCGTCGTCAACAACCGTATGAGTAATTTCCTTATGGAAAAACTCGAAAAGGAAGGTATCCCAACCCATTACGTTAAGGAACTTTCCGAGCGGGAGACGGCGGTAAAAAAGGTTTCTATCGTACCGCTTGAAGTTATCGTAAGAAATATCGCGGCGGGATCTTTATCCAAGCGCTTAGGTATCCCCGAAGGCACGCCGATGAAACGCACCGTGATAGAATACTGCTATAAATGCGACGCGTTGGACGATCCTATGGTCAACGAATATCATATTCTCGCTATGGAATACTGCACGGAAGAAGAACTGAAAACCATAGCCTATCTCGCGCTTAAAATAAACGCGTTTTTGGTAAAATATTTTGCGTCAATAAACGTGGAACTCGTCGACTTTAAACTCGAATTCGGCAAAACACGCGACGGAAAGATCGTTCTTGCCGACGAGATATCCCCCGACACCTGCCGTTTCTGGGACGCGACCACGCACGAAAAACTCGACAAAGACCGTTTCAGAAGGGATATGGGCGGCGTGGAAGACGCTTACAGAGAAATGATGAAAAGAGTTTTGGGCTGATACGAAAGGAGAAAATATATGGGAGCTTTTTTCGGCGTAGTTTCACGCAAAGACTGCGTATGCGACGTGTTTTTCGGAACAGATTATCACTCGCATCTCGGAACCAAGATAGGCGGAGTCGTCGTTTACGATAAGGAATTCGGACTGAAAAGAAAAATACATAATTTGGAAAACGCGCCTTTCAGGACGAAGTTCGAACACATTTTAAGTGAAATGAAAGGCACCGCCGCAATCGGCGTTATAAGCGACTACGACCCGCAACCGCTCGTGATACGCTCGCACCTTGGGACTTACGCGATATGTCTCGTGGGCGTAATAAACAACGCCGCGGAACTTATAGCAAAACATCTCGAAGACGGCGGACATTTTTCCGCCGCTTCCGGCGGGGATATCAACTCCACCGAACTTATCGCCGCGCTCATAAACGGCAAGCGGGATTTCGTGGAAGGGTTGGACTTTGCAAGAAAAGAAATAGACGGAACGGCTTCTATCCTTATATTAAAGGAAGACGGAACGCTTATCGCCGCCCGCGACGGGAAAGGTAGATTGCCCGTTCTAATAGGTGAAAACGGGACGGGGTTCTGCGTTTCCTTCGAGTCTTTCGCTTACCAGAAAATGGGTTATCGGGACTACTGTGAATTAGGACCGAACGAAATAGTCGAAATAACGGCGAAAGGCGTAAAACAACTCCTTCCCCCGACGGAAGAAATGCGGATATGTTCTTTCCTTTGGACTTACTACGGGTACCCTACTTCCTGTTACGAAGGCGTTAACGTAGAAGAAATGCGGTACAGGAACGGAGAACTTCTCGCCAAAGAAGAAAAGAAGAGAAAAACCCTTCCCGACGTCGATTACGTCTGCGGCGTGCCCGATTCCGGAACTCCGCACGCCATCGGCTATTCCAACGAAAGCAAACTTCCCTTTGCCCGTCCGTACATAAAGTATACGCCGACGTGGTCGAGAAGTTTTCTGCCCAACAAACAGGTGGACCGCAACAAGATAGCCAAGATGAAGCAGATACCCGTAAAACAACTTATCGAAGACAAGAAATTGCTGTTCGTGGACGATTCCATCGTACGCGGCACACAACTTAAAGAAACCGTCGAATTTTTATACGAGAACGGCGCGAAAGCCGTACATATGCGTTCGGCTTGTCCGCCCATAATGTTCGGGTGCAAATACTTGAACTTTTCTCGTGCAACAAGCGACATGGAACTCATTACCCGCCGTGTGATAGTGGAACTCGAAGGGGAAGAAGGCTTAAAGCATCTCGACGAGTACAGCGACGGCAATACCGAGCGCGGAAAGAAAATGCGCAAGGCTATCTGCGATAAATTCGGTTTCGAATCGCTGGAATTCCAGTCCATAGAAGGTATGGAAAAGGCAATAGGGATAAACCCCTGCAAACTCTGTACCTACTGCTGGAACGGTAAAGAATAAAAAGGAGAAAAAATGAAGAGTTTTTCCGAAAGTTACAAAAAAGCCGGCGTTGATATAACCGCGGGTTACAAAGCCGTGGAACTTATGAAAAAACATATCGCCCGCACTATGGTAGGCGGCGCGGACTCCATCGGGGGGTTCGGGGGGCTGTTTTCTCTCGATTTAACGGGAATATCTCACCCCGTTTTAGTGTCGGGTACCGACGGCGTGGGAACTAAACTGAAACTCGCGTTTCTTTCGGATAAGCACGACACGGTGGGTATCGACTGCGTGGCAATGTGCGTCAACGACGTTATTTGCTGCGGCGCGAAACCGCTGTTTTTTCTCGACTATATCGCCTGCGGCAAGAACCACCCCGAACGCATAGCCGAAATAGTTTCGGGCGTGGCGGAAGGCTGCGTTTTATCGGGCAGCGCGCTTATCGGCGGCGAAACGGCGGAAATGCCGGGATTCTACCCCGAAGACGAATACGATCTCGCAGGGTTTTCCGTCGGCGTCGTCGACAGAGATAAAATTATCGATAAAAACAAGGTATGTGAAGGCGACGTTATACTTGCCCTACCATCTTCGGGCGTTCACTCCAACGGATTTTCGCTGGTGCGCAAAGTGTTCGATCTGGATAACGGCGAATTGAACGAAAAATACGCGGAACTCGGCGGAAAAACGCTCGGAGAAACCCTTCTTACACCCACTTGCATATACGTTAAACCTATGCTTGAACTTTTCGGAAAGGTAAACGTAAAAGGCGTGTCGCATATAACGGGCGGCGGTTTCTACGAAAATATACCGAGATCGCTTCCCAAGGGGCTTTCGGTAAAAATAAAAAAGACGGACGTGCGGGTATTGCCGATATTCGACCTTATAAAAAAGAAAGGCGATATCCCCGAAAGGGATATGTTCAACACCTTTAATATGGGCGTAGGCATGACCGTGATCGTTTCGAAAGGCGACGCGGAAAAATCGGTGGATATTCTTCAAAAACAGGGCGTAAACGCCTACGTTTTGGGAAGCGTAGTAAAAGCCGACGACGGAGTGATTCTTGTATGAGAAAAGCAAAGGTAGCCGTTCTCGTTTCGGGCGGCGGAACTAATTTGCAGGCGCTTATCGACGCCGAGAAAAACGGCATAATAAAAGACGGGAAGATCTCGCTCGTTCTTTCAAACAAAAAGGACGCCTATGCGCTCGTACGCGCAAAGAACGCGGGGATAGAAACGGTCGTCGTGGAAAAGACCGACAGACAAACCTTTGAAAAAACCGTCGCCGAAGAACTCGGAAAACGCGGGATAGACCTTATCGTTCTCGCGGGATTTATGGTAATTTTATCGAAAGATTTTACAGACCTTTATCCCGAACGGATATTAAACGTTCACCCGTCGCTGATACCGTCTTTCTGCGGCGAAGGGTTTTACGGACTTAAAGTTCACCGCGCCGCGCTAAATAGGGGGGTAAAGGTAACGGGCGCGACGGTGCATTTCGTCAA
>DBVR01000048.1 GCA_002308755.1 Christensenella sp. UBA1259 | reverse complement strand
AGCGCCTGGTGGCCTACGCCCGGGAGCAGGAAAAGCCGCATGGAAAGGTCTTTCGCTTTACCCTTACCACCAACGGCGTTTTAATCGACGACGAAGTCATAGATTTTTGCAACCGCGAAATGAGTAACGTCGTTTTGAGTTTAGACGGCAGAAAAGAAGTGCACGACCGTTTCCGCAAAGACTACGCGGGAAACGGCAGTTGGGAAAAGATAGTGCCCAAATTCCAAAGGCTCGTGGAAAAAAGAGGCGGTAAAAACTACTATATACGCGGAACTTACACACACCTTAACGTCGATTTTACCGAAGATATAAAAGAAATGCTCTCTCTCGGCTTTACCGAACTTTCTTTAGAACCGGTAGTGTGCGATAAAAACGACCCCAACGCCCTTACCGAAGAAGACCTTCCCGTACTTAAAAGAGAATACGAAAAACTCGCCGAACTTATGCTGAAAAGAAAAAAGGAAGGAAAGCCGTTCACTTTTTACCACTACATGCTCGACTTAAACGACGGACCGTGCGTATACAAGCGCATATCGGGCTGCGGTTCGGGTACGGAATATATGGCGGTAACGCCGTGGGGCGACCTTTACCCCTGCCATCAGTTCGTCGGCGAAGAAAAATTCCGACTCGGCGATATCTATAACGGCGTTACGAATACCGCCGTGCAAAAAGAGTTTTTCGACTGCAACGCGTATTCGCGGAAAGAGTGTCGCGACTGTTGGGCAAGGCTGTACTGTTCCGGCGGGTGCGCCGCAAATTCCTACCATGCAACGGGCAAGGTTTCGGGCGTGTACGGATACGGCTGCGAACTTTTCAAAAAACGTATGGAGTGCGCGATACTTCTCGCCGCGATAAAACAAACGGAGGAAAATTGAATACCCCGATAGCGGATTTTTCAGACGCTTACGCGAAGAAAAAAGGCGTAAGATTACATATGCCGGGACATAAGGGCAAAAATTTTTCGGGCGCGGAAAAGTACGACATAACCGAGATTTCCGGCGCGGATCAACTGTTTTTGCCGAACGGTATAATAAAAACAAGCGAAGAAAACGCGTCTGAAATCTTCGGCGCGGATACTTTCTATTCGGCGGAAGGCTCTACCCCCGTAATCAAAGCAATGTTATACCTTGCGGTAAAATTTAAGGGAAACGACGTTTCCGACACGGTAGTGGCGTTCAGAAACGTTCACAGATCCTTTACCGACGCCGCCGCCCTTATCGGCTTTAATATCCGCTGGATATACTCGGAAAATATCGACGCAAAAAGCGTTCTTAACGCTCTCGGAAAAACCCCGAAGCCCTGCGCCGTGTACATTACTTCCCCCGATTATTTCGGGAATATCGCCGATATAAAGGGGATAGCCGAAATATGCAAAAAGTTCGGCGTGCCGCTTATAACGGACGCGGCGCACGGTTCTTATCTTAAATTTTTGTCGCCGTCGCTTTTCCCGACGGATTTCGGCGCGGATATGTGCGCTTCCTCGGCGCACAAAACCCTGCCCGCCCTTACGGGCGCGGCGTATCTTCACGTCAAAAAAGGCGCGAAAAAAGAGTTCCGCGAAAACGCGAAATACGCGCTTTCGCTGTTTTCTTCCACCAGCCCGTCTTACCTTATTTTAAGGTCCTTGGACAATCTTAACGCTTTGCTTTGCCGCGGTTTTGCCGAGAAAATATCCGATACCGCAAAAAAGGTGTCGGAACTTAAAAACTTCCTTACCGAAAAAGGCTTTACCGTTTTGGGGAAAGAACCCCTTAAACTTTCCGTCTGCCCCTTAAATTACGGCTACACGGGAAAGGAATTTGCCGATATCATGCGCGAAAATCTTATAGAGTGCGACTATGCGGAAGATACGGCGGCTGTATTTATATTTTCGCCGTACAATAAAAACCGAGATTACAAGGCTTTTAAAAAAGCGGTGGCGGTTATTCCGAAAAAACCCGCCGTTTCCCTGCATACCCCCGAAAGCGCACCGTTAAAGGCGGTAAAAAGCGTAAGGGACGCGGTACTTTCGCCCTGCCGTAAGGTTTCGGTAAAGGGCGCGGAAGGTAAGGTTCTTTCGCACTACGATCTTTGCTGTCCGCCGGCTATTCCCATCGCCGTGCCAGGCGAAGAGATAGACGATCTTACCGTAAAGCGGTTTTTATATTTCGGGATAAACGAAATCTACATAATCAAAAAATGACGGAAACTATTTCCCGTCATTTTTTTATTTTTGCCGTAAAAGGGGCTTATTTTCTCACCGCGCCGTCGCCTTCGACGAAATACTTGGTGGTGCATAACGCTTCCAAGCCCATAGGTCCCCTTGCGTGGAGTTTTTGCGTAGATATGCCTATTTCCGCGCCCAGCCCGAACAGGAAACCGTCGGAAAATCTCGTGGAAGAGTTGTCGTACACTACCGCGGAATCGACGTCGTTCATAAATTTTGCCGCCCGCGCCTTATTCTCTGTGATTATCGATTCGGAGTGGTGAGTTGAACACTTGTTGATATGTTCTATCGCGCAATCTAAGTCGCTTACCGTCTTTACCGAAATTTCCGCCGCGCCGTATTCGGTGTAAAAATCTTCTTCCGTCGCGGGGAATACGTTTTCTTTTCCTTTAAGCACCGCAAAAGACTTTTCGTCGCAGTACATTTTGACCTGCTTTTCCTGTAACTTACCGTATATCTTCGGCAATACCGAACCGAGTATTTTTTCGTGTATCACCAGCGATTCGCAGGCGTTACACACGCTGTACCGCTGCGTTTTGGCGTTGAATATCACCTTTACCGCTTTATCTTCGTCCGCAAACTCGTCCACGTAAACGTGGCAGTTGCCCGCCCCCGTTTCTATTACCGGCACGGTCGCGTTAGCAACCGTCGCCTTTATCAGCTGCGCGCTGCCGCGCGGAATAAGAAGGTCGACGTATTTATCCTGTTTCATAAACGCCGTGGCGGTCTCTCTCGACGAGTCTTCTATAAGGTTCACGGCGTCTGCGGTAACGCCGACTTTTGTAAGCGCGGCTTTTATCGCGTTCACTATCGCGGCGTTTGTCGCGATAGCGTCGCTGCCGCCTTTAAGTATCACGGCGTTAGCCGTCTTAAAGCAAAGCGCGAACGCGTCCGCCGTAACGTTGGGGCGGGATTCGAAAATTATTCCCACCACCCCGAACGGCACGGCTTTTTTGACTACACGTATCCCCTGTTTTTCGTTGAAATAGGTGTAAAGCACTTTCCCCACGGGGCTTTTTGCCGCTATTATCTCTTCTATACCGCAGGTTATCGAATCTATCACCGCGTCGGTTACCGTAAGCCTGTCTATAAAGGCGTCCGAAAGTCCCTTTTCGCGGGCATGTTTTACGTCTTTTAAGTTCGCCGCCTTTATCTCTTCGGCGTGCGCCTTTATAGATACGACGCACTCTTTAAGGGCGGCGTTTATCTTTTCTTCCGAAAGGGCGTTAAGTTCGCGCTTTGCCGCCGCCGCTTTTTCACATATCAGATTCAGATCCGTCATTTTTATCTTCCTTTTTGCCGAAAAGTTTCCTTAAAGCCCTTTTCGGCAGCGTTTTTAAGTTGTTAAAAAAGAAAAACCTTTTTACCCGCTTTTTTCTCTTTTTCTCGTCGGAAAACAGTTCCCGAACTTCCTTTTTATACTCTTCGTCTTCGCAGGATATATATTTACCTTTGCGATAGAACCCCAGCATCACGCCGAAAACTTTTTCTTCCGCGACCTTTTCCAAAGAAAACTGACTGTCTCCGCAAAAAAGATACCCGTCGTCTTCTACTTTCATTATCCTGTGAAGGACGTTGCCGCCGTTGTCCCTTTTATACAGGGCGACGTCGAAAACGTTGAGTTTCCCTTCCTTTTTGCCGATAATGACCGATTGTCCGCGGTTTTTAAGGGTAGGCCACATACTGTTGCCTCTCGGCACGAACGCCGCCGAACCCTTTTCCGCTATTACTTCCGTTATATCAGTCTGCCCGTTTTCCATCATTCTGCGAACCTGTTTATCCCTTCGACTTCTTCCACGGGAAGCGAGAACACGACGCCGTGCGCGTCGGAATCCTTACCCGCCTTTTCCATTATCGCCTTCATTATGGCGTCCCGCGTGTCGCGGGTGGCGACTATATACACCATTTCTTTCTCTTCGGAAATTACCGCGCCGAAAAACTTCGCGATATTAGTGCCCGTTCCTTTGCCCGAAACCACCGTGCCGCCTTTCGCCCCCGCAGACTTTGCGGCGTCCATTATAAGGTCCACGTTGCCTTTGTCGGCAATAGTTATCAAAAGCACGAACTTACTTTTTTCTTCCACGATAACGCCCTCCTTTTTGATCTCTTCTTCGCCCAGAAAATAATTCTTACTCATATTCCCGCCGATACTGTCCACCGGTACGGAAACGTAAAACCCGTTGCCGCTGTCCGTTATACGCAGATCGCGAAGCAGTCCTTTTCTTATCTCTTCCGCACATTTGTCGGTAACCAGCGTGCGGAACATTATCCTTTCCACCCGTTCCAGTCCCAAAGCGTTCAGCACGCTGTCGGACGTAGAACCGCGGCAAAAGTTTCTTATAACGCTCCTGGCTCCCGCCGCGTGGAAAAACTCTTCGTATTCTTCGGCAAAATCCCTGCGGGCGACCACTATTATATACTTTACTCCCTGCATAACTTCTCCTACTCGATTATCTCGTTTTCCGCCGCTTCCGCCGTCGCTTCTTCCGACGCGACCTTGCGGTTCTTTATCCTGTAAACCACGCCGAGTATCTGTATTGCGATAAGCGGCGTAGCCGCCACGAAAGCGACCGTTCCGAATCCGTCCGTTCCCAAATCTCCCCCGAGCGCACGGCAGAATCCCAACGCCATAGGCAGGATAAAACTCGCCGTCATTGCGCCCGAAGCCACTCCGCCAGAGTCAAAAGCGATAGCGGTAAACATTTCGGGCGAAAAGAAGGTAAGAACTATCGCTATAACGTATATCGGCACTAAAAACCACATCACGTTTATCGAAAAATATATCCTTAAAAAGGAAAGTCCAGCGGCGACGCCCACGCCCGCCATAAGGCTTAATTTCATCGCCTTTTGCGGCACTGCGCCGTCGGTTATTTCGTACACTTCTTTGGCAAGTACCTGCACCGCGGGTTCCGCCGCCACTACGAAAAATCCGAACACCATCGCTATCGGAATCATAAGCGCGGCGTAATCCGTTTCCGCAAGCGCCTTTCCTATGATACTTCCCACGGGCAGGAACCCCGCGTTTATGCCCACCAAAAACAGCACAAGCCCGAAATAGGTGTACGCCATGCCAACGAGTATCCTTATAAACTCGCTTTTCGCTATCCTGCCGCCGAATATCTTCACTATAAAGAATATCGTGAATATCGGCAGTATCGCCAAGCCCACTTCTTTGAGATATTTGGGCAAAAGCCCTATAAACACCGAGAACAGGTCTTTGGAATCGTTTACGACGAGTTCTTCTCCCGCCGCCGCGGTGATGCCTTCCGGCTTAAAAACGATACCGAGTATCATGACCGTTATGATAGGTCCTACCGAACACAGCGCGGTAAAGCCGAATCCGTCGTCGGAACTCTTATCGGTACGCAGATACGCGACGCCCGTACCCATGGCGATTATAAACGGCACGCTCATAGGTCCCGTCGTTACCCCGCCCGAATCGAAAGACAGCGGCACGAAATTTTTCGGGACGAAAAACGCCAGAATAAACACGGCGGCGTAGCATATTATCAGTATGACGTTGAGTTTTACGTTGAACACCGTCCTTAACACGGCTATAACGAGAAATACGCCTACCCCCACCCCGACGAAGATAAGAAGTATCCACGGTCCTACCGATTCCGAAAGTTGCCAGGCAAGCACCTGAAGGTCGGGTTCGGCAACGGTGATAAACGCGCCGACCACGAAAAATATCGGCAATATTACCCACAGTTTTTTTGTTTTCACCACCGAAGAACTGACGTATCTGCCTATCTGCACCATAGCGGTGTTCGCACCCAAGGTGAACACACCCATCCCGAAGACCACGAGAAACGCCCCCAGCAGAAAAGCCAGAAACGTGCCGCTGTCTATCGGCGCAAGCGTGCCCAAAAGCACTAAAATCACAATGGCTATCGGAAATACTGAAGAAAACGCCTCTTTGACGTTCTGACTTATCACCGTTCTGTCCGAAAACAAAAATCTGTTCTTCGATCTCATCTTCTATCTTATGTTACCAAAAAAGCGGCGTTTTGTCAATACCGACGGTTTTTTACAAAACGTTCTTTATTTCTCCCAACGCGCTTACCGCGGCGAATAAATCGACGCCTGCGGGCGTCTCTTTATTCAGCCTGTTGAACCACACGGCTTTTATGCCGGAAACGTTCGCCCCCGAAATATCCGCCGAAAGAGAATCCCCTATCAACACTATCTCGTCCTTTTTTATCGGCGATAAGGCGTTGAAGCAGGCGTCGAAAAACCTGGGGTCGGGCTTTTTAACGCCTATCTGTTCGGAATCGAAAACGTGAGAAAGATAAGGAAGTATCCCCGAAATTTTCAGCCTGTTCATCTGTTGGGCGTGTACGGCGTTACTCGCCGTGCATAAAACGTACTTTCCCGACAGGTATTTTACTATATCCAACGCGCCTTCTATCGGGATAGCCGTGTCGAACAGCGCCGATAAAAACGCCTTTTCGAATATCCTGCCGTCAAAATTTACGCCGAGTACCGCAAAAACCGTATTCCAACGTATCTCGTGCAACCCTTCGACGGTAAGTTCCCCGCGTTCAATTTTAGCCCACAATCCGTCGTTTATGCGTATAAAAGTCGGCACAAATTCCGCGGTAAAGGTAATACCGAACCTTTCACAGCATTTTTCCATAGCCGCTCCCGCGCTTAAATTGAAATCGAGCAGCGTGTTGTCCACGTCGATAAGTACCGCTTTTATCATAGTCCGATTTTATTTTACTATATCGCGGCGAAAAACACAATCGTTTTTTATTCGGTAAATTATGCAAAAACCGCGTTTTGATGAAAAAAATCGCGTAACGGTTTTTATATTTATTGACTTGATAATTTATTAAGTGATATAATTACTTTATTATTTGTTGCGGAGCGGAATATGAAAAAACTTCTTATCGGTAACGAGGCGGTGTCCCGCGGGCTTTACGAAGGCGGGCTCGGTTTCGTTTCCAGTTACCCCGGGACTCCGTCCACGGAAATAACGGAATTTCTCGCAAAATACGACGATATAAAAAGCGAGTGGGCACCTAACGAGAAAGTCGCTTTGGAAGCGGCTTTCGGCGCGTCGCTTGCCGGCGTAAGGTCTGCCTGCGCCATGAAACATGTGGGACTTAACGTCGCCGCAGACCCCCTGTTCACCCTGTCCTATACCGGCGTGAACGGCGGGATAGTTATCTGCGTTGCCGACGATCCCGCAAACCACTCTTCGCAGAACGAACAGGACTCCCGCCACTACGCGATAGCGGCGAAAGTGCCTATGTTGGAGCCGTCCGACTCTGCCGAAGCCTACGCCTTTTCCAAGGCGGCTTTCACTTTGTCCGAAACATTCGACACGCCCGTACTTTTGCGCATGTGCACACGCGTTTCGCACAGCCAGTCGGTAGTCGATATCGGCGAACGGGAAGAAATCGCCAAAAAGCCGTACGTCAAAAACGTCGCTAAATACGTCATGATGCCCGCAAACGCCACCAAACGCCACGTCGTAGTGGAAGAAAGGATAAAGGCGCTGACCGAATACGCCGAGACCTGCTCTTTCAACAAAATAGAAAGGGGCGGAACGGATATAGGGATAATAACTTCGGGAACTTCCTACGAATACGTTAAGGAAGTTTTCGGGGATACGGTGAGCGTGCTTAAAATCGGTATGCCCTACCCCCTGCCCGAAAAACTCATAAAGGACTTTGCCGCAAGCGTCAAACAACTTTACGTCATAGAAGAACTCGACGGCGTTATAGAAGCGCATTGCCGCGCTCTGGGACTTTCTCCCGTCGGCAAGGAAAAGTTTACCCCGCTCGGCGAATATTCGCAGAAGACCGTTGCGGAAGCCTTTTCGCTTCCCGCAAAAAAGACGGTGTCGGCGGATACTCCTATCCCCGCGAGACCGCCTATGATGTGCGCGGGCTGTCCGCACCGCGGAATATACTACGTTCTCGCCAAAAACAAAATAACGGTTTTAGGCGACATAGGTTGCTACACTCTCGGCGCGCAACCGCCGCTTTCCGCCGTCGATTCCACCCTTTGCATGGGGGCTTCGGTATCGGGAATACACGGATTTTTAAGAGCCGATACCGAAATGAAAGGTAAGACCGTAGCGGTGATAGGCGATTCGACGTTTATACACTCCGGCGTTACGGGGCTTATAAACGTGGCGTACAACGCGTCGGACGCCACCGTGATAATTCTGGATAATTCCATAACCGGTATGACGGGACATCAGCAGAACCCTTCCACCGGTTACAACATAAAGGGCGATCCCGCAAGCAAGGTGGACTTGGAGGCGCTGTGCCGCTCCGTCGGTATAAGAAGGGTTCGTGTGGTCGACCCCTACGACCTTGCCGCTTGCGACAAGGCGTTAAAGGAAGAACTTGCGGCGAATGAACCGTCGGTAATTATTTCGAGAAGACCTTGCGTACTTTTAAAAAACGTAAAGACCAACCCGCCGCTTAACGTAAACCCCGAAAAATGCCGTTCCTGTAAACGCTGTATGGGTTTGGGCTGCCCCGCTATCTCCATGAAACACGGCAAGGCGAAAATAGATAGAAGCCTTTGCGTGGGATGCGAAGTGTGCGCTGGTCTTTGCCCGTTTTCCGCGATAGAAAAGGAGGGCGACTGATATGGAAACGAAAAACGTAATGATAGTGGGCGTCGGCGGACAAGGAAGCCTTCTCGCGTCGAAACTTTTAGGTGCGGTACTGCTTTCAGAAGGTAAGGACGTAAAGGTGTCCGAAGTGCACGGTATGAGTCAGCGCGGCGGCAGCGTCGTTACCTACGTCAGATTCGGCGACAAGGTCTATTCCCCCGTTATCACCGAAGGCGAAGCCGACTACATAGTTTCCTTTGAAAAACTCGAAGCGGCGCGCTGGGCTAAATTCTTGAAAGACGGCGGAGAGATAATCGTCAACACGCAGGAAATAGACCCCATGCCCGTCATTATCGGGGCGACAGAGTATCCTTCGGATATTCTCGGCGAACTTGAAAGTAAAGGCGTAAAAATAGACGCGATAGACGCTTACGGCTTGGCGGTGAAAGCGGGCAGCGGCAAAGCCGCCAACGTGGTGCTTTTATCGCGACTCGCGAAGAAATTCGACGTGCCGTACGAAAAATGGATAGCGGCGATAGAAAAGACCGTCGCGCCGAAATTTACTGAACTCAATAAAAAAGCATTTTACTTGGGATATAATCTGTAATCGGGAGTGTGTATGGAAAAGCGTTACTACCAGAAAGAAGCGGAGACCATGCCGCTCGACAGTTTAAGAAAGTTACAGTCGGAAAAACTCGTAAAACAGGTAAAACACGTTTACGAAAACGTTCCCTATTACAGGGCTTTGATGGATAAAAAAGGCGTTAAACCGCAGGATATCCGCGGTATAGACGACCTTTATAAACTGCCGTTTATAACGAAAAGCGATTTAAGAGAGACCTACCCCTACGGCATGCTCGCCGTTCCGCTACGCGACTGCGTAAGAATACAGTCCACTTCCGGCACGACGGGAAAGAGAGTTATCGCCTACTACACGCAGGAAGATATAGAACTCTGGGAAGACTGCTGCGCAAGGGCTATCGTAGCCGCGGGCGGCGGTAAGGAAGACGTCGTTCAGGTATGCTACGGCTACGGACTGTTCACGGGCGGTCCGGGACTCAACGGCGGTTCGCATAAGGTAGGATCTTTGACCCTTCCCATGTCAAGCGGAAACACCGAAAGGCAGATACAGTTCATGATGGACTTAAAATCGACGATACTCTGCTGTACCCCGTCGTACGCGGCGTTTATCGGCGAATCGCTCAAAGAAAGGGGCTACAAACCCGAAGATAACTGCCTTAAAGCGGGTATATTCGGCGCCGAACCCTGGACGGAAGAAATGAGACGCGATATAGAAAAATCGTTGGGTATAAAGGCTTACGACATTTACGGGCTTACCGAAACTTCCGGTCCCGGAGTGGCTTTCGAGTGCGAAGAACAAAGCGGTATGCATATAAACGAAGACCACTTTATAGCGGAAATAATAGATCCCGACACGGGCGAAGTTTTGCCCGAAGGAGAAAAAGGCGAACTCGTGTTCACTTCTCTCGATAAAAAGGCGTTTCCGCTTTTACGCTACCGCACGAGAGATATATGCGTCTTATCGAGAAAACCCTGTTCCTGCGGCAGAACTTTCGTCAAAATGGCAAAACCCATGGGAAGAAGCGACGATATGCTCATAATACGGGGCGTAAACGTCTTCCCGTCGCAGATAGAGACGGTTTTACTCAATGAAGGTTACACGCCCAACTACATGATAGAAGTGGACCGCGTCAACAACACCGACACCTTGGACGTTTACGTCGAACTTTCCGCGGACAAGCTTTCCGACACGACGGAAGGCGTTTCCGCTCTGGAAAAGGCCCTGTCTTCCGCCATCACCACCATGCTGGGCATACGCCCCGCCGTACATCTCGTTCCGCCGAAGTCCATAGTGAGAAGCGAAGGCAAGGCGGTTCGCGTCGTAGATAAACGTAAATTACACGATTAAGGGGGGATATTATGATACTTAAACAACTCACGGTTTTCGTGGAGAACAAGGCGGGATATCTTGCGGAAATAACCGAACTTTTAGCGGAAAATTCCGTCGACTTAAAGGCTTTATCCATTGCCGATACCAAGGATTTCGGGATTTTAAGGCTTATCGTAAACGATCCCGACTACGCCCTTGCCGTGCTCAATAAAAAAGGCGTACTCGGCAAAATAACCGAAGTAGTAGGGATACAACTCGAAAACCGCACCGGCGCGCTCGACAAAGCCCTTTCGGTGCTTGCGAAAAACGGCGTCAACGTGGAATATCTTTACGCTTTTCTCGCGGGAACGCCGAACTTTGCACACGTCGTCATAAAGGCGACCGACAACGCGCTCGCGGAAAAAATACTGAAAGACGCGGGGTTTAAGTCGATAAACTGATTTATGATAATAGACTTTCACACCCACGCTTTTCCCGATAAAATAGCGGCAAAGACCGTCGATTTCTTAAAAGAAAAATCCAACACCGTGCCGAGAACGGACGGAACGGTGCAAAATCTGTCGGAAAAGGCTTCGGCGGCGGGAATAGACTTGTCGGTCGTTCTTCCCGTCGTTACCAACCCCTTATCCACCGACAAAATAAACTCTTTCGCCGCGGAAATAAACCAAAAGACGAAAGATACGGGCGTGTTTTCTTTCGGCGGCGTTCACCCCGATACGCAGGACTTAAAAGCCGCGCTGAAACGGGTAAAGGATTCAGGGCTTAAAGGCGTTAAGATACACCCGCCTTATCAGCAGGTAAAACTGAACGATATACGCTATAAACGCATTTTCGGGCTTGCCGAAGAATACGGGCTTATAGTGATTTCCCACGGCGGGTACGACATAGGCGTGAAAGGCGATTTCAGTTCCCCCGCCATGGCGAGAGAGATCTGCCGCGAAATAAAGCCGTCGCGCTTTGTTATGGCGCACACCGGCGGTTGGCAATACTGGGACGACGTGAAAACATATCTATGCGGAGAAAACCTTTATTTCGATACGGCGTTTTCCGTCGGGAACTTTTATTATCGGGACGGTTTCGACGAAAACCTAAAACAGCCCGTACTCGGAAAGGAAGAATTTCTTGAAATAATACGGGCGCACGGCACGGATAAAGTGCTTTTCGGCACCGATAGCCCGTGGGCGGATCAGAAAGACCAGATAGCATTTATGAAGTCTCTTCCCTTAAAGGAAAGCGAAAAAGAAAATATTTTAGGCGGCAACGCCGCAAAACTACTCGGCATATAGCCGTCGGAGAAATTATGTTACTTACGGAATTTTTGGAAAGAAACGCAAAACTCTACGAAAAAGACGTGTCTTTGGTGGAACTTAACCCCGAAGCGCACGAAAAAAAGCGCAGCAGTTGGAAGGAATATTCCTTGGTCGAAGAATCCAAGACCGAGCATTACCGCAGGGAAATGACTTGGGGAGAATTCAACGAAAAAGCGAATAAAATTGCGCATATGCTCATATCGCGCGGCGTCAAAAAAGGCGATAAAGTCGGGATACTTCTTATGAACTGTATCGAGTGGCTGCCTATCTATTTCGGCATATTGAAGACGGGCGCGCTCGCGGTACCGCTTAACTTCCGCTACACTTCGGAAGAAATAGCCTACTGCACCGACCTTGCAGAAGTAAACGTTTTGATCTTCGGACCGGAATTTATCGGGCGGGTTGAAAAAATCGTGGACACTTTGAATAAAACCACGCAACTCTTGTTCGTGGGCAGCGGGTTCTGCCCGACGTTTGCCGACGATTTCGAAGAGGAAACAGCGCCTTTCCCCGTAAACAATCCCGAAATACCGCTTTCTCCCGAAGACGACGCGGCGATATACTTTTCAAGCGGCACGACGGGGTTTCCGAAAGCCATACTGCACGCGCAAAGAGCGCTTTCGCACGCGGCAACGGTGGAACAGAAACACCACGGACAGACCCGCGACGACGTTTTCCTTTGTATTCCACCGCTGTACCATACCGGCGCGAAAATGCACTGGTTCGGTAGTCTTGTGTCGGCAAGTAAAGCGGTGCTGTTGCGCGGCACCACTCCCGAAACCATTATGGAAGCGATTTCCAACGAGCGTTGCACGATAGTGTGGCTTTTAGTTCCTTGGGCGCAGGATATTCTGGAAAAACTCGATTTCGGGGCGATAAAACTTGCCGATTATCACGTCAAACAGTTCAGACTTATGCACATAGGCGCGCAACCCGTACCGCAAAGTCTTATAAAACACTGGCAGGAATACTTCCCCGGGCAAGCTTACGACACCAACTACGGTTTATCCGAGTCGATAGGCCCCGGGGCGGTACATCTCGGCGTTGAAAACGTGAGAAAGGTGGGCGCGATAGGTGTTCCCGGATACGGGTGGCAGACGAAGATAGTAAAAGACGACGGCGTTACCGAAGTTAATAAAGGCGAAGTCGGCGAACTTGCCCTTAAAGGTCCCGGGGTTATGAAATGCTACTACCGCAATCCCAAAGCAACCAAGGAAGTCATGCGCGGCGACTGGCTGTTGACGGGCGATATGGCAAAGCAGGACGACGAAGGCTTTATCTATCTCGTGGACAGAAAGAAAGACGTGATAGTAAGCGGCGGCGAAAACCTTTACCCCGTGGAAATAGAAAACTTTTTGAGAAAATTCCCCAAAATAAAGGACGTGGCGGTGATAGGGCTGCCCGATAAACGGCTCGGCGAGATCCCTGCGGCGATAGTGGAAATTTTCGACGGAAAGACCTGTTCGCAGGAAGAAATAGACGAGTTCTGCTTAGACCTTCCGCGATACAAACGCCCGAGAAAAATAATTTTCGCCAAAGTGCCGAGAAACGCGACCGGCAAAATAGAAAAACCTTTGCTCCGCAAAACTTATAACGCGGAAAACATAGTGGAAGAACAGAATCGTTCTTAAAACGGGAGACTTTTATGAATATAGCAATTTACCTTATTATGCTTGCGGCGTTTTTCGGACTTATGATATTTATAGGCTTTGCCTACCGCAGAAAATCAAGGTCCACCGAAGGCTTTCTTTTGGGCGGCAGGACGGTAGGTCCGTGGCTCACCGCTTTCGCTTACGGTACGTCGTATTTTTCGGCAGTCATCTTCGTGGGGTACGCCGGTCAGTTCGGTTGGAAATTCGGCGTGGCGTCCACCTGGATAGGCTTGGGCAACGCCTTTATCGGATCTTTACTTGCCTGGAACCTTCTCGGCAGAAGAACGCGTATTATGACGCGGCACTTAAAGACCGCCACCATGTCGGACTTTTTCGGAAAACGTTTCGACAGCAACGCGCTTAAAATAGCCGCCGCCGTCATTATTTTCATTTTCCTTATACCGTATACCGCTTCCCTTTACAACGGGCTGTCCCGCCTTTTCGCTATGGCGTTCGATATACCGTTCTGGGTGTGCATTATCGTTATGTCGGTTCTGACGGCCGTTTACGTTATAGCGGGCGGGTATATGGCGACCGCCGTGAACGACTTTATACAGGGTATCATAATGCTTTTCGGAATAGTCGCGGTTATCGTTGCGGTGATCGTCGGCAACGGCGGGTGGAACGAAGTCTTCTCTTCCCTTTCGCAGATAGACGGCGGAACGGGTCAGGCGGGTGTGTTCACTTCCTTTTTCGGACCCGACGTCGTGTCGTTGTTCTTCGTAATCATCCTTACTTCTTTGGGCACCTGGGGACTCCCCCAGATGGTACAGAAGTTCTACGCCATAAAAGACGAATCGGCGATAGTTAAAGGCACGGTCATTTCCACCGCGTTCGCGCTCGTAGTCGCAGGCGGCTGTTATTTCTTGGGCGGGTTTTCAAGGCTTTATCCCGACGCCGCGACCAACGGCTTCGACGCCATAATCCCCGCAATGCTTTCGGAACTTTCCCCCTATCTTATAGGACTCGTTATAATTCTCGTCTTGTCGGCGTCTATGTCAACGCTGTCGTCGCTTTCGATGACTTCGGCGTCCACCTTAACTCTCGACCTTATAAAGCCCGTCAAAAAGAAAGAGATGAAAGATAAAGAACAAGTATTGTGCATACGTTCGTTTATCGTCGTGTTTATCGTTATTTCGGCGGTGATCGCCATTTGTCAGTACTATCTCAAACTCGATCTTATCGCGCAGATGATGGGCGTTTCCTGGGGCGCGCTCGCAGGTTCGTTCCTTGCGCCGTTCCTTTACGGACTGTACTACAAAAAGACTACGAAAGCCTCGGTGTGGTTCAGTTACGCTTACGGTTCGGGCGTTATGGTGCTGTATCTTTTGTATAGTCTGTGGCTTAAAAACTACTTTACGCTCCCCGCGTTTTTGGCTTCGCCCTTAAATCTCGGCGCAATCGTAATGCTTTCGGGACTTATACTCGTACCCCTTATAAGTCTGTTTACTCAAAAGCCCGATAAGGAAAAGATCGAAGAGATATTCTCGTGTTATTCCAAAACGAGTTTAGTTCCCGCAAAGGAAGTTTTGGTCGACGAAGACGAACAATAATAATATCCGATAAAAAAGATAACGCCGCCTTGCGAAAATTCGCAAGGCGGCGTCATTTTTTAATTAAGTCAATCAGAATTTAGGTTTTAACCCCAGCTTTTCGCATATCGCAAAGGCGAACTTAACGGCGGAAAGCGGTCCGTTCGCGGTAACTATATTGCCCGATATATCGACGTCTTTGCCCGAATATTTATCGCCTAATAAGGAGATAAACGCGTCGGCGGGATAACAGGTCGCGCTGTCGCACGGTAAAAGTCCGTTTCCCGCAAGCACCACGGCGGGAGACGCACAGATAGCGGCGACGAGTTTCCTCCGTTTTAAGGCGGTTTTTATCGCGGAAACGACCGCCGTATTCTCCGAAATATTCACCGCACCGGGCATACCGCCGGGGATAACTATCGCGTCGAAGGAAGAAAAGTCGGTCTCTTCCGCCACGCCGTCGGCAAAGACGCGTATTCCGTGCGAACCCGTGGGGGTTTTGCCGCTCACCGATATTATATCGCACCTTAATCCCGCTCTTCTTAAAACGTCTACGGGCGTTAAAGCCTCTATCTCTTCCGTGCCGTCGGCAAAAATAACCGCTACTTTCATTATACTTTCTCCTTATAAAACGGGGTCGCGCTCGCGACCCCTTGATTTTATTTCTTTCTTGCGGCGACTATCTTATCCTGAACTTCGAACGGTACGGTCTCGTAACGCGCGAAAGTTCCGGTATATCTGCCTTTTGCCTGCGTTATGCTGCGCAGGTCCATAGCGTACTTGGTCATTTCGGCAAGCGGCGCTTCCGCCATTACCTTCTGATAACCGCCTTCGCCTTCCATCCCGAGAACCCTGCCGCGACGACGGCTCATATCGCCTAAAACGTCGCCAAGATAGTCGGACGGAACTATTATTTCATAACTGTAAACGGGCTCTAAAATAACGGGACGTGCTCTCGTCATAGCGTCGTCGAAGGAAAGTTTCGCCGCGGAAACGAAGGCTACTTCCTTGGAGTCAACGGGGTGATACTTGCCGTCGAAAAGCGTGCACTTCAAGTTGACCACGGGATATCCCGCAAGCGGGCCCGTCTTTATGGCTTCCCTTAACCCCTTTTCGACCGCGGGAATAAACTGTTTGGGCACGGAGCCGCCTACCGTCGCGTCCACGAACTCGAAAACGCCGTCTTCCGCACCCACTTCGTAGCGAATGTTTACGACGCCGAACTGTCCCGCGCCGCCCGACTGCTTTTTGTGTTTGCCTTCGGCTTCCGCAGTCGCCGTTATGGTTTCCTTATAAGCGACCGCGGGGTCGTTTAAGGTCGCGCCGCAACCGTATTTGTTTTTGAGTTTCTGACATATCACGTCGAGATGCGTTTCGCCCAAGCCGCGTATGACGGTTTCGCCCGTTTCTATATCCTTTTCTATGACGAAAGATTTGTCTTCTTCGCGAAGTTTCGTAAGGCTTGAGAAGACTTTGTCTTCTTCTTCCGACTTTTCCGCGCTTATCGCCATGGAATACACCGCAGGCGGCATAGGTATCTTGTCGAAAACTATCTTGCGCTTTACGCTGCAAAGGGTGTCGCCGGTGCTGGTTTCGTTGAGTTTGCCTATCGCGCCGATATCGCCCGCCGAAAGTTTGTCGGTCGGTTCTTGTTTCTTGCCTTTGAGAAGATACAGCGAACCTATCCTTTCTTCCTTTTCGGTAACGGAATTATACACCGTGTCGCCGACTTTAAGAACGCCCGTGAACACGCGTATTATCGAAAGTTTGCCCGCAAACGGATCGACTATGGTCTTAAATACCTGACCGGCAAAAGGTTCGTCTTCCTTGCAGAAAACTTCTATCTTTGCGTTGCCGTCCACGGCCGTCGCGCCGACTGGCCTTCTCTCTTCGGGCGAAGGCATTATGGCTACCACTTCGTTCATAAGGTTGATTACGCCTTCGTTACGGAGTGCCGAACCGCCCATTATCGGTATCACGTCGCCTGCTTTAAGCCCTTTCTTTATACCTTCTATGACTTCGTCGTTGGAAAGAGTGCCTTCTTCGAAGTATTTTTCCATAAATTCGTCGGAAGTTTCCGCCGCGGACTCGATAAGTTCGCCTTTAAGTTGTTTTATGGAATCCGCCGATTCCTGCGGAACGGGTATTTCTTCTCTGCCGCCCGCTTTGAATTCGTAGGCTTTTTCCGAAATGACGGAAATGTAACCCTGCATTTTGCCGCCCCTTATTATCGGAGTGTGCATAGTGGCAATCTTTCTGCCGTACATTTCTCTGAACGCTTCCACCGTCTTTACGTAGTCGGCGTTTTCCTTATCTATACCGTTGACGAATATAATCAGCGGCACGCGGTTTTTTAAGCAGTAGTTTACCGCCTTTTCCGCACCGACGGTAACGAAGCCGCAAGCGTCGGCAACGAGTATCGCCGATCCCACGGCGCGAATCGCTTCTTCGAATTCGCCTTCGAAATCGTAAAACCCGGGAACGTCCACGAGATTTATCTTAACGCCCTGCCAGTCAACGTATGCGCAGGAAAGCGAAATGGAAATGCCCCTCGCTATCTCTTCCTGCGTGTAGTCCATAACCGTATTGCCTTCGGTGGTTTTACCGAGTTTGGTTATGACCTTGCCGTTGAATAAAAACGCTTCCGCAAGCGAAGTTTTGCCCGAACCGCCGTGTCCTATAAGCGCAACGTTCCTGATGTTTATGTTTCCCATATTTCGTCTTCCCCTTTAAAGTGATTAAACTATATATTATTGTAACACGGGATCGCCCGATCTGTCAATATTAAAATTATTTATTTTACCATAATCGGATATATTTTCTTTCGGCTTCCGAATTACGCCGCGGAGACGTTTACCGAACACAGGCAAACGTAGGTTTGAATTCGCCGAAAAATCACTCTGAACCGCACGATTTGTCTTTTATTCAATAAATTTCCCGACTAAAAGCCGCCTTTTTGAAACAGATTGTCAAAAAGGACTTTCAAACAGTTGACATTGAAAAAACATTTTGATACAATTTATAAGCGTTTAAAAATCAAGCGCCGTGCGGGTGTAATTCAATGGTAGAATTCCAGCCTTCCAAGCTGGCAGCGTGGGTCCGATTCCCATCACCCGCTCCAGAATTTTCGTTTCGGTTGCCGACGTATCGCCACGGAACGGTCCCTTATGCACCTGTAGCTCAGTTGGATAGAGCAACGGCCTTCTAAGCCGTGTGTAGGGGGTTCGAATCCCTTCTGGCACATTTCCGGTAAGGAAAAGAAAGTTTG
>DBVR01000019.1:1458-3396 GCA_002308755.1 Christensenella sp. UBA1259 | reverse complement strand
AAAAAAGGTCTTCCCGCCTGCGTGTTCCACGCAGGCGGGAAAATTTTATTTTTTAAGTCCTAAAATATCGTCGGAAGAAACTTCCAAGATCTCGCAAAGATTTGCAAACGTGTCGAGCGCAGGATAAACGTCGATTCTCGTATACTTACTTACCGTCGACGCATTTACGCCGAGTTTTTCGGCAATTTCTTTTTGAGAAAGGGTAGAATTATTTATTTCTTCCCGCAATCTTTTTTGAATATCCTTTAACTCTATCATATGAAGATAATAGCATATTATGCCTTTTTTGTTTGACAAAAGGCACAATATGCCTTTATAATATGAGTAAAGGAGTTTTTTATATGCGAAATGGTGTGACTTTTATGATAATATTGACGGTAATATTTTTACCCATAATAATCGTGGTCAAAGCCATTTTCGATTCTATTATATCCGATAAATAATTAAAGAAGCTGATAAAATGCTAAACACGAAAGTAAATGAAGAGTATAAAAAGAAAATAGTTGCCATTGCCAACGAACATTATCAAAGCATTGTCGGCAAAGAGTATGAAGAAGATAAAGACTTTATAAACTATCCGCATTTATTTCTTTTAGGTTGCGTAATGGACAGCCAAATGAAAGCGGACAAAGCGTGGCAAATACCGAACATAATCGCAGAAGAGTTAGGCGGTAAAGATTTTTCGTTGTTTTATGAAAAAGATTTGGCTTGGTATAGGGAACAATTCGAAAAGAAAAAATTACACAGATTTAACGAAGTAATGAGCGGTGCGTTTTATGCTGCCATTATAAAGATAAAAGAAGATTATAACGGCGACGCGAGCAATATCTGGAACGACGAGCCGTCGAGTGCGGACCTCGTTTGCAGACTGTTGGAATTTAAGAAAATCGGAATAAAAATAGCGACTATGGCGGCAAATCTTTTGTGCCGTGGCTACGGCGTTAAATTAAAGGACAAGTATGCGATAGAGATTTCGCCCGATATTCACGTTAAAAGGACAATGTACAGGTTAGGACTTTTGCCCGAACAGGACAACGTTGATTTTAAGAATATTGACGCAAATAAAGTTATTTACGCCGCAAAAAGTTTAAACCCCGAATTCCCCGGGGTGTTGGATCCCGTTTGTTGGTATGTCGGATATCACAAAATTTGCACCAACGACGGTTGTATGGACGGTATAAACGGGCATTGTCCTTTTTCGGCTTTTTGCATAAAGCAACAGAAAGGCAGTATGAAATATTATAAATGGACACCGTGTAAAAATGTCGTTGTAGTTTTACGCAAAAACGGTGATAAGGGATATGAACCTTACTTTAATAAAAAAATAGGATTTGCGTATGATTTTTATGACGATTATATTACGGATTTTTTATCGGATAAGAAAAACCGTCCCGAAACGATAGTTGAAATTTCCGAAAAAGAAGCATTGGAATTAGTCAGTGCGCAGTAATATTAAAACTGGCACATTATATACGATAATCAATTAAAATTAAAAAATTATTATAAAGGAGAACACAATGATGGTAGAGGATGCTTTAATCAAGTATTACGGCGGAAAGGCGCAATATTCCTGTGGGAGATTGTACAAAATAGGCGAAAGAAAAGTTGAATACTCTTGCGGGCAACTGTATAAAGTAGGGGAAGACAGAATCGAATATTCCTGCGGCAAACTTTATAAAGTCGGCGGTAACAGGGTAGAATATTCCGGTAATAAAATTTATAAAATCGGTGGAATAAGAATAGATTAAACTAAATTAAAGTAGACAAACAATCATTACTCGGGGCGGCGGGAAGCGCCGCCCCGAGTAATATTTTTTACCTTAAAATAAATTACTTGCAAAATTGCCGTAAATAATATATACTTTATTTATCTTCGGTTTTTAAAGGTAGTAAAATGACTCGGCACAGAAAGGAAAACATAAGAAATTTCTGCATAGT
>DBVR01000019.1:1225-1428 GCA_002308755.1 Christensenella sp. UBA1259 | reverse complement strand
CACGGCAAAAGCACCCTTGCCGACAGGCTTATGGAAATGACGGGGCAGGTGTCCGAAAGAGAAAGTAAGGATCAACTTTTGGACTCTATGGACTTGGAGCGCGAACGGGGGATAACCATAAAACTCACGCCCGTCCGTATGTTCTATAAAGCGAAAGACGGGGAAGAGTACGTCTTTAATCTCATAGACACCCCCGGGCACGT
>DBVR01000019.1:0-1172 GCA_002308755.1 Christensenella sp. UBA1259 | reverse complement strand
GCGACGCAAGGCGTACAGGCGCAGACTTTGGCGAACGCCTACCTTGCGATAGATAACGACCTGGAAATAATGCCCGTCATAAACAAGATGGACCTATCTTCCGCTCGTCCCGAAGAAGCGGTCAAAGAATTAGGGGATATTCTGGGTATAGACGCCGAAGACGCCCCGCGTATTTCCGCTAAAAGCGGGCTTAACGTGGATCAGGTGTTAGAACAGATAGTAAGTAAGATCCCCGCGCCGAAAGGCGACGAAAACGCACCCCTTAAAGCGCTTATCTTCGACAGTTTTTACGACAACTTTAAGGGAGTTATCTGTTTCGTCCGCATAATGGACGGGACGGTGAAAGTCGGGGACGAAATCAAAACTTTTACGTCCGACAAGCACTTTACGGTAACCGAAGTCGGGGTTTTCGCACCCAAAATGCTGCCGCAGGAAGAACTTTCCGCAGGTGAAGTCGGGTATATCGCCGCAAGCGTGAAAAGTATAGAAGACACGCAGGTAGGCGATACCATAACCAACGCGGACCATCCCGCCGCTACGCCCCTTGCGGGCTATAAAAAAGCCCTGCCTATGGTGTTTTCGGGCGTGTTCCCGTTAGACGGCAGTAAATATAACGATCTTAAAGACGCCCTTTTGAAATTAAAACTTAACGACGCCGCGCTGTCGATAGAACCGGACAATTCCGTCGCACTGGGGTTCGGGTTCCGTTGCGGTTTTTTGGGGCTTCTGCACATGGACGTCGTACAGGCGAGAATAGAACGGGAATTCGATCTCGACATAATAACCACCGCGCCGTCGGTGTGTTATAAGGTCTATAAGACCGACGGGACGATGCTGGAAGTGGAAAATCCCACACACCTTCCCCCGACTACCGAAATAGCGTATATGGAAGAGCCCGTGATAAAGGCAAGCATATTCACGCCGCCCGAATACGTCGGACCCATTATGGAACTGTGTCAGTATAAGCGCGGCGTTTACAAGGATATGACCTACCTTGACAAAACGCGCGTGGAAATGAAATATATACTTCCCTTAAACGAAATAATCTACGACTTTTTCGACAGTCTTAAATCGCGCACGAAAGGTTACGCGTCTTTTGATTACGAAATAGCGGGTTACGAAAAAAGCGAACTCGTTAAAATGGATATGCTTCTAAACGGCGAGATATGCGA
>DBVR01000001.1:16133-18666 GCA_002308755.1 Christensenella sp. UBA1259 | reverse complement strand
TGGCACTCCCTGCGGGAATCGAACCCACAACTAGCCCTTAGGAGGGGCTTGTTATATCCATTTAACTAAGGAAGCGTATTTAATTCGCCGTTTTGTCTCAAACGGCTTTTATATTGTAGCATATCGTCGGACTTTTGGCAAATAAAAACGACGGCGTTTTAAATAAATTGAACGCCGCCCGCATTTATATGGTATATTTTCCGTTTTTACGGGTACAATTCCCCTATCGTTATTTTGTGGCGTGCCGTCTGTTTTTTTACATATAATAAACTATAAACAGACCGGTTACGTTAGGGGATTTTATGATAAAAAGAGGAGAATTGTATTATGCCGATTTAAGCCCCGTCGTAGGGAGCGAACAGGGCGGCGTACGCCCTATCCTTATAGTGCAGAACGATACCGGCAACAAGTACAGCCCAACCGTTATCGCCGCCGCCGTAACAAGTAAAATGAACAAGGCGAAACTCCCCACCCATATAGAAATAAACGCCAACGAATTCGGGCTTTCCAAAAATTCCGTGATACTCTTAGAACAGATACGAACTCTCGATAAAAAACGCCTTAAAGAACGCATCGGCGCGCTTTCCGCAGGCACGATGCAGAGAGTCAACGCCGCGCTTCTTATAAGTCTCGGCTTCGGCGAGGCGTCGCACACGGCGCTCTAACCTAATTCGCGTCGGAAAACGACAGCGACTTTTCCCTGTTGTACCGCTCCACCGCTTTCAAGTATTTCTCCGACAGACTTAAATTGTATCTCTGGCGTTCTTCGTAATTCATGGCGTCGTAAGCCGCTTTGTCCGTAAGCCTGCCTATGGCGTTGTATATCTCGCCTTCTTCGTCTAATATCTTCTTTACCCTTCTGTAAAACTCTTCGTCGTCTTCTTTGTTGCTCCGTATGTTCTCCGAGACAACGTCCGCGTAGTATTCCTTTACCTTGGAAGGCGAAACACCCGCTTCCTTTGCCATACTTATCTTTTCGTTCAGATCCCTTTCGTAATTTTGCCAGAACCCGTTTTTAAGACGTTTTTTGGCTTCCTTTGCGTACTGTTTTAAAGTTTTTTGTTCCATTTCGGTGCTCCTTACGATATTTTTCCGCATTATCCGACAACTATCGGCATATTTTTTGCCCATAAAAATTAAACCTACCGAACTTTTCTTCGGTAGGTTTGTTTTCAGCCTTTGATACTTCTCTTTCTTGCCGCTTCGGATTTCTTTTTCCTTTTAACGGAAGGGCTTTCGTAAAATTCCTTTTTGCGCAGATCGCCGATTATCCCGTCTCTCGAACATTTTCTCTTGAAACGTCTTAACGCGCTGTCCAAACTTTCGTTTTCACCGACTTTTACCGTACTCATTTTTCACCCCTCCTTTGCCCGTTGGCGGTTATTTTTGCCTTTCAGCCTTAACAGTATAGAATAAACGCGGCGTTTTGTCAACGGTTTTAAGCCTTTTACCGCGATTTTTTTACAAAAAAATCAACTATCGCCCGCGCGTTTTACCGCTTTTGCTATTTCCCCGAAAAGTTCCGATTTCCCCACGTTCTTTTCCGCGGACATGGGTATGATATCCCCCACCCCTATTTTAAGTTCCGCGGCTATCTCGTTCATCTGCGGTTTTATCCGTGTCTTCGGAAGTTTGTCGACTTTCGTCGCCACGGCGATAAACGGTATCCTGTACGCGTACAAAAACCGCACCATATCCTTGTCGTCCGCCGTCGGCTGATGCCGAGAATCGAAAAGCGCGATAAGTAAGGTTATTTCCTGCGTTTTGAAAAAACAGTCCATAAGCGTCGCCCACTTCGCCTTTTCTTCCTTCGATACTTTCGCGTAGCCGTACCCCGGAAGATCGGCAAGCACGAATTCGCCGAAATCGAAATAATTTATCATACGCGTTCTGCCGGGCGTAACGGACGTTCTCGCAAGCTTTTTGTTGCCCGCCAGCATATTTATTATCGAACTCTTTCCCACGTTGGACTTGCCGCTTACGGCGACTATCGGTCTGCCGTCCGAAAAAAATTTATCGGGGCTCGTTACCGACGTTATAAATTTCGGCTGTATATTCATAATCAGAACCTTATGGCGTTTTCAAACACCTGCTCCACGTTTTCCACTTGTACGAACTTTATTTCTTTTCTTATATTCGACGGTATCTCCGAAAGATCTTTGGCGTTGCCTTTCGGTATTATCACCGTCTTTATGCCCGCCCTGAACGCGGCAAGCGCCTTTTCCTTTAACCCGCCTATGGGAAGAACTTTCCCGCGAAGCGTGATCTCTCCCGTCATAGCGACGCCCTTTTTCAC
This sequence comes from Christensenella sp. UBA1259, assembly GCA_002308755.1. Classification (GTDB taxonomy): domain Bacteria; phylum Bacillota; class Clostridia; order Christensenellales; family Borkfalkiaceae; genus UBA1259. Next base: position 16,370 of record DBVR01000001.1, on the reverse strand, counting down.
TTTCCTGCCCGTGTAGGCGGAAAGTATCGCCGTCGCCATGGTTATACCCGCCGAAGGTCCGTCTTTGGGCGTAGCACCTTCCGGGACGTGGATATGAATATCCTTTTCCGAAAAGGTCTTTTCGGAAATACCGTACTTCTCGGCGTGGGCGTGTATATAACTTATGGCGGCTCGGGCGGATTCTTTCATCACGTCGCCGAGTTTACCGGTCAAAATCAACTGACCCTTGCCGCTCAA
>DBVR01000001.1:9898-16103 GCA_002308755.1 Christensenella sp. UBA1259 | reverse complement strand
GTCCAGGCAAGCCCCGTGCACGCGCCCGTTTCGTCTTCCTTTATGGCGTCTTCCTTTACGAACCTTTTTACTCCCAGATAGTCGGACAGATTTTCCGCCGTTATTACCTGCTTTTTAAGCCGCGGGTGTTCGGCGACTTTCGCCGCCACCTTCCTTATCGCCGAAGCGATCTGGCGTTCGAGATTCCTTACCCCCGCTTCCATGGTGTAATTTTCTATTATGGAACGCACGGCGTCGTCGGTAAACGCAAGCCTGCCGTCCGTAAGTCCGTTGTTTTCCGTCTGCTTGGGAATAAGATACCTTTTCGCTATCTCTTCCTTTTCTTCGTTGGTATAGCCGTTTATCTCGATTATCTCCATCCTGTCGAGAAGCGGATACGGTATGGTGTCTACGGTGTTCGCCGTCGTTATGAACAGCACTTTCGACAGATCGAACGGCACTTCCAGAAACCTGTCGCGGAACGTCTTGTTCTGTTCGGGATCCAAAACTTCTAAAAGCGCACCCGACGGATCGCCGTGTATGTCCATAGAAAGTTTATCTATCTCGTCGAGCAGGAACACGGGATTATTCACCCCCGCGGACTTTATGCCGTAAATTATTCTTCCCGGCATCGCCCCGACGTAGGTTTTTCTGTGTCCCCTTATTTCCGCTTCGTCTTTCACGCCGCCTAAACTCATTCTCACGAACTTGCGGTTCAACGCCCTTGCTATCGAACTTGCCACCGACGTTTTACCAACCCCCGGAGGCCCTACGAAACACAAAATAGGTCCTTTTATCTTTTCGGTAAGTTTTAATACGGCTATATACTCCGTTATCCTTTCTTTTACCTTGGTCAGCCCGAAGTGGTCTTTATTAAGTATTTCCTTCGCTACGGAAATATCTTCGGTATCGACGGAAGATTCCGAAAACGGCAGATCTATCAGCCAGTCGAGATAATTCATTATGACCGAATAGTCGGGCGCGGCGGGATTTATCTTGTCTAATCTCGAAAGTTCTTTAAGCGCCTTTTCCTTTACTTCCTGCGGGAAGTTCTTTTCTTCTATCTTCTTTTTGAGCTCGGCCTTTTCGTCCACGTCGTCGCCGAGTTCCTGATGTATCGCCTTTATCTGCTCGCGCAGGAAAAATTCTTTCTGCGACTTGTCTATCCCGCTCCTTACCTTTGCCGAGATCTTCTTTTCTATCTTGATTATCTCCGCTTCTCTCGACAATAGTTCGCGAAATTTATTGAGCCTTTCCACCGTATCGTCGGTAGCAAGAAGTTCCTGAACGTCCTTTTCGGGGAATATCGCCACCGACGCGACGTTATCCATGAACGCGTTGGGGTCGTTTATCATGGATATGGTGTTCGCTATCTCTCTCGATATGCGTTTATCCGTTTCTACGTAGGCAAAAAACGCCGCTTTCGCAAGCCTTAAACACGCTTCCGACTGAAGAGCGTCGCCCGTTATGAACGGCGCTTTTTCCGCCACCACTTCGAAATAATTCCTTTCTTCGGTAAAGTTTATTATCTTCGCCCTGCAAACGGACTGCGCCGTTACTTTCATCGCGCCCGTGCCCGCCTTTATCACCTGCGTGATATCTGCGATAACCCCGACGCCCAAAATATCGCCCTTTAACGGCGCGTCTACGAACGCGTTCTTCTGCGCGGCGATAAACACCCGTTTATCCCCGTTCATAGCCGCGTTCACGGCGTTTATCGACATAGGTCTTCCCACGTCGAAATTAAGGACGGTGTTGGGGAAAAGCACCTTTCCCCTTAACGCTATTAAGGGCATAGCCCTTGCGCCCGTATCTTCGAATATTCCTTCCGTTCGTTTATCGTTCATGTTTTCACCTTTTCTTTAGTATGCGTATGGTTTACCGTTTATAAACAGTATTTTTCAAGCAAAAATTTCACAGGTTGATCCTTATACGGCACGGTAATCTCCCTTGCCGCGCGTTTGAGTTCTTCCGCCCCGTCGCCCACCGCGACGCCGTGCCAGTCCCCGCTTAAAAGTTCAATATCGTTGGTGGAATCGCCCACCGTCATTACCTTGTCATGCGGCACTTTATAGTAGTCGGCTAAAAAATTCACCGCGAACCGCTTACCGCACCAAACGGACACCGCTTCCACGAGAAACGGCGCGCCGCTGTTTACGAAAAGTTTGCCCTTATATTTCTCGGCAAGCGTTTTTACAGACTCTTCCGTCTTTTCGGGATCGCAGAACCCCAGCACCTTGTTTACCGCCCTGCCGTTTTCCTTTACGAAGGCTATTATGTCGGTAACTTCCTTGCCCTTTATCTTACTGCAATATTCGTACAGGTCGACGTAGGAAGTTTTATGCTGATAATACATAACGTCGTCTATTTCGGCGACCGCCGTATATCCGAGATCGAGAATATCCCGAAGTATATCTTCGGCGTCCTTTATCCCGATACCGCCTGAGAACAGACTTTCGCCCGTTTCGATATCGTTTATCATAGCCCCCTGATTTGAAGCTACGACGCCTTTTATGCCGTACTTTAAGCATATAGGGCGTATCCCGCTGAGCATCCTGCCCGTACATACGGCGAATATCCCGCCCCTTTCAACGTACGATTTTATAGCGTTTACCGTGTCTTCTTCTATTATGTCGGGAGCCGTTCCCAAAGTTCCGTCGAAATCGCTTATCACGAGTCGGTATTTCATTTAAGTCCTTCTTCTTTAAGTTTATCTTCTATCTCTTTCGCAAGAACTTCTCCTACTCCCGCGACTTTCGTAAGGTCTCCCCTCTCCGCCTTTATTATCCCGCTTAAATCCTTGAATTCTTTAAGCAGCGCGTCTTTTTTGGTCTTCCCTAAACCCTTTATCCCGTCGAGAACCGAAGACAGCGACCTTTTGCCGTGCAAAGAGCGGAAAAACGTTATCGCAAAACGGTGCGCTTCGTCTCTTATTCTTTGCAAAAGGCGAAGACAGTAGTCCCGTTTTCCCAAAACTATCGGAGCGCTGCCCGTTGGCAGGAAAATTTCTTCTTCGCGCTTGGCAAGGGATATAAGGTCTATTCCCGTAACGCCTTTTTCGTCGAATATCTCCTTTACCGAAGAAAGTTGCCCTTTGCCGCCGTCTATTATTATAAGGTCGGGCTTAGCAAACTTTTCGGGATCGGTCTTTAATCGCTCTATCCGTCGCGACAATACTTCCTGCAAACTGCGGAAATCGTCGTTGCCTTCAAAGGTCTTTATCTTAAACCTGCGATAAAGGTCGCGCGCGGGCTCGCCGTCGATAAACACGACCATACTGCCTACCCTGTCCACGCCCGAAATATGCGAAATATCGTAACACTCCATACGCTTGGGATAGTTCTTTAAGCCCAGCCTTTCTTTAAGCTTTTGGCAGGCTTTTACCGTCATATCGTCTTTGTGTTTTATTTTATCGATATTTATGGAAAGGTATTCTTCGGCGTTGACTTCCGCCATATCGACGAGTTGTTTTCTCACGCCTTGCTTTGCGCATATTATCCTTACGACCTTGCCTTTGCGCTCTTTAAGATACTCTTCTAACACCTTATAGTCGGGAATTTCTTCGCCGACGACTATTTCTTCGGGGATATCCTGCCCCGCCTTATAGTATCTTGTTATGAATTCGCTTATCGCGTCCGAAGAAGTGAGCGCGGCGCTTTCAAAGGCGAAATTCTTGCCGCCGACCATCCTGCCAGACCTTACGACGAGTAAGTTTACGGCGGAATATATCCCGTCCGAACGGTAAGATATAACGTCCAGATCGACGAATTTATTCAACGCCGTCAGCCGTTTTAATTTAAGTTTATCCAGAAATTCCAACCCTTGCTTGTACTTTAAGGCAAGTTCGAACTTTTCGCTTTTCGCGCAGTCGACCATTTTCTGCCGCATAACGCTTTCCGCCTGCGAAACGTCGCCCGAAAGAAACGCCACCGCGGAAGAAACGTTTTTAAGGTATTCTTCTTCCGATATATTTCCCGCGCAGGGCGCAGGACACTTGCCTATGTGAAAGTTAAGACACGGCTTTGCCTTTTTCGTTTTATCGAGCGTTTTGTCGCAGGGGCGCAAGCCGTACAGAAGATTTACCGTTTCGGTAACGTCGTTTACGTTTATTCCGCCCATAAACGGTCCGAAATACTTTGCCCCGTCTTTTTTTATTCTTCTCGTTACCCTGAGCGCGGGATACGTTTCCTTTAAGTCTATCTTTAAGTAAGGATAGGTCTTGTCGTCTTTTAAGAGAATATTATATCTCGGTTTGTGTTCTTTTATAAGGTTGTTTTCAAGCGATAAGGCGTCTATCTCGCTGGGCGCGATTATATAGTAAAAGTCGGCGATATTCTTTACCATCGCCATTACTTTCGCGGTTTTTACGCCGTTGAAAAAATACTGCCTTACGCGGTTTTTCAGATTCTTTGCCTTGCCGACGTAGATTATCTGCCCGCTTTTGTCGAGCATAACGTACACTCCGGCGCTTTCCGGCAACAGTTTCAGTTTATCTTCTACTACGCCCACGCTATCATTATAACAGCAATACGGAAATTTTTCAAGCGGTTAATATCCCAAAAATTCCACGCCTTTCAGCAAAACGTCGGAAAGAGCGTCGTTTCTTAACGAATAGAATATTACCTTCCCCTGCCTTTTGGTCTTTACGGCGTTGAGATTTTTCAAAAACCTTAACTGGTGCGACACGGTGGTCTGATTGAGTTTAAGTATTTTCGCGATATCCGTTACGCACATTTCCGATATGGCGAGCGCGGAAATCATTTTAAGCCGCGTGTAGTCCGAAAATATCGAGAAAAAACACACGAGATCGTCGAGTATTTCGCCCTGCGGAACGTAATCGTTTATCATATCCTGCAATCTTTTGTCGATAAGCAAATCTTTCATTTTTTCGGTAACCTCCGCATATAAATGATATATGCATATACGTTATCACGAAAAACGTTGAAAAAATACGCTTAAAAAGCGGTATATTCCCGTATTTTGTAAAAGGAGGTAAAAAATGAACTCTAACAATATCGTTCTCGTTGCGCTTATGTTTCTTTTAACGAACAACAACACCATAACGACGACGCAATTGTTACTACTGCTCGCGCTTCTTTCCACCACGGGCAACAATTGTTCGATTTTTAACCAGACGACGAATTAAAACGGGCGCTATTCGCGTGTACTTACGACAGGCGGGGCTTTCAAAAAGAAAAGCCCCGCCCGAATTTTGATCCGCCGATATTTTTTACAGCATATCTTTAAGAAACTGTCCCGTGTAACTTTCGGGACGCGCCGCCACTTCTTCGGGAGTCCCCGTAGCCACCACCGTTCCGCCGTCCACGCCGCCTTCCGGCCCCAAGTCTATTATATAATCCGAAAGTTTTATCACGTCGAGATTGTGTTCTATCACTATCACGGTGTTGCCCGCCGATTGTAAGCGCTTTAAAATCCCGCACAGTTTTTCCACGTCGTAGGAGTGAAGTCCCGTAGTCGGTTCGTCTAAAATATACAGCGTTTTTCCCGTGCTGCGCTTTGAAAGTTCCGTGGCGAGTTTCACCCTTTGCGCTTCCCCGCCCGATAGCGTCGTCGAAGACTGACCTAACTTTATATAGCCGAGTCCCACGTCTTTTAAGGTCTTTATTTTATTGTATATCGAAGAAACGTTTTTAAAAAACTCGCAGGCTTCGTCCACAGTCATGTCGAGTACGTCGCTTATGTTTTTGCCTTTATATTTTACCTGTAAAGTTTCGCGGTTGTATCTTTTGCCGTTACACACTTCGCACGGCACGAACATATCGGGCAAAAACTGCATTTCTATCTTTATTATACCGTCGCCTTCGCAGTGTTCGCACCTGCCGCCCGAAACGTTGAAGGAAAACCTACCCGCCTTGTACCCGCGCTCTTTTGCGTCGGGAGTCTGCGCGAAAAGTTCCCTTATCGCCGAAAACACCCCCGTATAAGTCGCGGGATTCGATCTCGGCGTCTTGCCTATCGGCGACTGGTCGATGTTGATGACCTTGTCGAAATTCTCTATACCCCTGATCTCACGGAATTTGCCCGGACGCTCCTGCGTGCGGTTNNGGCGTCTTGCCTATCGGCGACTGGTCTATGGCTATCACCTTGTCGAAATATTGCGCGCCTTTTATCCCGTCCGCCTTTCCTTTTCTGACTTTCGCGCCGTTGAGTTCGCCCGCAAGCGCGGGATAGATTATCTCGTTTACGAGAGAACTTTTCCCCGAAC
>DBVR01000001.1:8937-9885 GCA_002308755.1 Christensenella sp. UBA1259 | reverse complement strand
CCGTTACCGCCGTTATAAGCCCGACGGGGATTTTTACGTCGATATTTTTAAGGTTGTTCTGCTTTGCGCCCAAAACTTCCAGCCACCTGCCGTCGGGAAGGTTTCTGTACGGCGGAACTTCTATCTTTCTTCTGCCCGCAAGATAATCCCCCGTTATGGAACGCGGTTCGTTCATTATGTCTTCCACGCTCCCCGTCGCCACCACTTCGCCGCCGTGTACCCCCGCTTTCGGTCCTATATCCACTATGAAATCGGCGGAACGCATGGTTTCTTCGTCGTGTTCGACGACAATAAGGGTGTTGCCCAGATCTCTTAACTTTTTCAGCGTGCCTATGAGTTTTTGATTATCCCTTTGGTGAAGACCTATCGACGGTTCGTCCAGAATATACAGTACCCCCGTAAGCCCGCTCCCTATCTGCGTGGCAAGACGTATTCTCTGCGCTTCCCCGCCCGATAAACTCGCCGCGCTTCTCGAAAGAGTAAGATAGGAAAGTCCAACGTCTTTCAAGAAATTAAGCCGCGCTTTTATTTCCTTTATTATCGGCGCGGCGATAAGCGATTCCGTCTTGCCGAATTTCACGCCGTCTACGAAATTTAAAAGGTCGCCGACCGACATATCGGTAAGTTCCGAAATGTTCTTGCATCCCACCGTTACGGCAAGCGCTTCCTTTTTAAGGCGTTTGCCGTGGCAGACGTTACAGTCGGTTACAGTCATATATTTTTCTATTTCCGACTTGGTGTAATCGCTGGTCGTTTCCCTGTAACGCCGTTCAAGGTTGGGAATTATCCCTTCCCAACTTGCGTCGTATGCGGTAACGAAAGTTTTGAGTTTGTATTCCATGCGTATTTTTTCGTCGCCGCTGCCGTAAAGCAGAATATTATATATCTCTTTCGGCAGGTCCTTTACCGGCGTATCCAGACTGAATCCGTAATGGCGGGCAAGCGAAG
>DBVR01000001.1:8790-8927 GCA_002308755.1 Christensenella sp. UBA1259 | reverse complement strand
CCATTTTCCCGTCGCCGATATTCCAGCCCGTTACCGTCATCGCGCCCTGTCGCAGGGAAAGTTCGGGGTCTTTTACTATCAGTTTTTCGTCTATCCCCTGCTTAAAGCCCAAACCGTTGCACTCGGGACACGCGCCG
>DBVR01000001.1:0-8778 GCA_002308755.1 Christensenella sp. UBA1259 | reverse complement strand
AGGGGTTGTTAAAGGAAAACAGTCTCGGTTCTATCTCTTCTATACTTATCCCGCAGTCGGGACAGGCGTACTTGGTGGAAAACAGCGTCGATACGGTCTTGCCGTCTTCTTCTATCCGCTCCACCGAAACTATTCCGCCCGCAAGTTTTACCGCCGTTTCTATGCTGTCGGCAAGGCGTTTTTCCATGCCTTCTTTTACAACGAGTCTGTCCACGACGACGCTTATATCGTGCTTTTTGTTTTTATCGAGTTTTATTTCTTCGTCGAGGGAATACACCGTGCCGTCTATTTCTATCCTGACGTATCCGCTCTTTTTATAACTTTCTATCTCTTTTCTGTATTCGCCTTTCTTGCCGCGTACGACGGGCGCGTTGACGAGTATTTTAACCCCTTCGCCGTAGGAAAGCACGGCGTCCACAACGTTGTCCACCGTCTGTCTTTCTATCTTTCTGCCGCACTCGGGACAGTGCGGCACGCCCGCTCTCGCATACAAAAGTCTGAAATAATCGTANNATGAGCCTGAGATAGTCGTATATCTCGGTTACAGTTCCCACCGTGGAACGGGGGTTGTGCGAAGTGGTCTTCTGGTCTATGGAAATAGCCGGCGAAAGCCCTTCTATCATATCCACGTCGGGCTTTTCCATCTGTCCCAAAAACATACGCGCGTAACTCGATAGACTTTCAACGTATCTTCTCTGACCTTCGGCGTATATCGTCTCGAACGCCAAAGTGGACTTCCCGCTGCCCGAAAGCCCCGTAAACACCACGAGTTTGTCTCTCGGTATCGTTACGTCTATGTTTTTGAGATTGTTCTCTCTCGCGCCTTTTATGGTCAAAAATTCTTTCATGTTATTTTCTCATTTTGATTTTGAGTTTAGTAATGGTATCCCTTATCTCTATGCACTTTTCAAAGTCCAGATTGTCGGACGCTATCTTCATAAGCGCTTTCAGTTTTTCTATCTCTTCGGGAATATCCTGTTTTCTTATTTCTTTCGTTCTGTCGGTCTTTTTGGTTATTTCTATCGTGTTTACGACGTCTTTTACTATGGTCTTGGGAATTATCCCGTGCGCCTTGTTGTATTCGTCCTGAACCTTGCGGCGACGTTCGGTTTCGTCTATCGCGCGTTTCATACTGTCGGTTACGACGTCCGCGTACATTATTACCCTGCCTTCGGCGTTTCTCGCGGCCCTGCCAACCGTCTGGATAAGCGAAGTTTCGCTCCGCAAAAACCCTTCCTTATCGGCGTCTAATATGGCGACGAGTTTCACTTCCGGAAGGTCAAGTCCTTCGCGCAGAAGGTTTATGCCGCATATAACGTCGAACTCGCCCATCCTTAACCCGGAAACAATCTCTATCCTTTCCATGGTGTCTATATCGCTGTGCAGATACCTGACCTTTACCCCGTGTTCTTTTAAGTATTCCGAAAGACTTTCCGCCATCTTTTTGGTAAGCGCGGTGATGAGAACTCTTCCCCCGCTTGCCACGGTTTTATTTATCTCCGTCAAAAGGTCGTCTATCTGGTTTTTGGTGGGACGGACGGTTATTTCGGGGTCTAAAAGTCCCGTCGGACGGATAAGTTGCTCGACGATCTGTCCTGCCTGTCCTTTTTCGTATTCCGCGGGAGTTGCCGAAACGCATATCATCTGTCCTACGCGCTCGTCGAACTCGAAAAATTTCAACGGTCTGTTGTCGAAAGCCGATTTTAAACGAAACCCGTATTCCACTAAACTCTGTTTTCTCGACCTGTCGCCGTTATACATCGCGCCGAGTTGCGGTATCGTCATATGCGATTCGTCGATAAACACGATAAAGTCCTTGGGAAAATAGTCGAGAAGCGTAAACGGCGGTTCGCCTATATCACGCCCGTCGAAATAACGGCTGTAATTTTCTATGCCCTTGCAAAAGCCTATCTCCCGTATCATTTCCATATCGTAGTTGGTGCGTTCGTTAAGCCTTTGCGCTTCTATAAGTTTGCCGCTCTCGGTAAAAAAGCGGACTTCGTCTTCCTTGTCTTTGGCTATCGCTTTAAGTGCGAAATCGAGTTTTTCCGCGCCGACGGCGTAATGGCTCGCGGGGAAAATAACTGCGTGCTTTAACTCCGACACCGCTCTTCCCGAAACGAACTCCACTTCCGATATTTTTTCCACCGTATCCCCGAAAAATTCCACTCTTATGAAAATTTCCGTATTCGACGCGGGAAAAATATCCACTACGTCCCCGCGCGCACGAAAAGACGAACGGGTAAAATCTATATCGTTTCTCGAATACTGTATGCCTATAAGCCTGCGCATAAGTTCGTTGCGGTCGAGATTATCCCCGGGACGTACCGAAACCGCAAGACGGTAATATTCTTCCGGTGCGCCGAGTCCGTAAATACACGATACCGACGCCACGACTATCGTATCCGAACGCTCTGACAAAGAACAGGTCGCAGAGTGTCTTAACTTGTCTATTTCGTCGTTTATCGCAAGGTCTTTTTCTATATAGGTGTCGGTGCTGGGAATATACGCTTCGGGCTGATAGTAATCGTAGTAGGAAACGAAAAATTCCACGCGGTTTTCGGGGAAAAACGTGCGGAACTCGTTGCAAAGCTGCGCCGCAAGGGTTTTGTTGTGCGCGATAACCAGCGCGGGGCGGTTAAGGTTCGCGATAACGTTAGCCATGGTAAAGGTCTTACCCGAACCGGTAACGCCCAAAAGAACCTGCGTGCGCAAACCGTCCTTTACCCCTTCGGTAAGCAGTTTAATAGCCTGCGGCTGATCGCCCGTAGGCTTAAAATCGGAAACTAACTTAAAATCCCTGCGTTCCATACGACTCCCGCTCTCGTTATTATGCACGAAGTATATAAATTATATATCAACGCGATACAAAAATCAAGTTTTAAAGAGTTTGTTTTTGCCGTTCGGCGTAATTCGGTGGCGTTTTTTCCGATAGTGTGATAAAATGTAAGTTAAGGAGCGTTTTATGAAAGTTACGGGAAAACAGAAGAACAGCAGAAACTGCCTTATCTGCGGTATGGAAAACGACGCCGGCGTAAAAGCGCCCTTCTACAATATGGAAGACGGTTCGGTGGCAAGCCTTTTCGAATTCCGTCCGCACCACCAAAGTTACCCCGACAGGACTCACGGGGGTATGATATCGGCTTTTTTGGACGAAATAGCGGGGCGCGCGCTGTGGGTGAAATCCCCGCGGCTTTACGGCGTTACCACCAGCATAAACGTCTCTTTCAGAAAACCCGTGCCCTACGGCGTACCCCTTAAAGCGCGGGGCAAAATAATAGCCGATTCGCCTATGTTTTTCTCCGCGAAAGCGGTTATCTGCGATATGGACGACACCGTACTTGCGGAGTGCACCGCAAGATACTTTAAACTTTCGGTGGAAAAGGCTTTCGATAAATCGGTACACGAAGACGAAGAAATGTGCTACGATATAAAAGACGGCGTTACCGAGATAGATTTTAAAAACGCCGATTTCCTATAAAAATATTCCGTAAAAACTTCGTCCCCGCAAGATTGCGGGGACGATTTTATTTTCAGTCTTTATCGTAAAGTTTCATCCAGACGTCGAGTTTTTCTATTAAGTCGTCGTTGTTTTTGGTCTTTTTCATCATCTCTATAAGGCTGTCGGTGGCGTCCTGCCTTTCGGAAAGTATCCTGCGCAGTTTACCAACCGCCGAAAGTTCCCTTTCAGTAAGTAGTAGTTCATCTTTTCTCGTGCCCGATTTATACAGGTCTATGGCGGGGAAAATGCGCTTTTCGGAAAGTTCGCGGGACAAATGTATTTCCATATTGCCCGTGCCTTTGAATTCTTCGTAAATAACGTCGTCCATACGGCTGCCCGTGTCTATAAGTGCCGTCGAAAGCACGGTAAGACTGCCGCCGTTTTCTATGTTTCTCGCTGCACCGAAAAAGCGTTTCGGCCCCTGCATGGCGTTGGGATCGAGCCCGCCCGACAACGTCTTTCCCGAACTTTCCACGGTGTTGTTGTATGCCCTTGCAAGACGCGTTAAGGAATCCATCAGAACGACGACGTTTTTGCCCACTTCCACCAGCCTTTTTGCGCGGTTTATAACGAGTTCCGCGGCGCGGATATGATGCTCCGGATTTTCGTCGAAGGTAGAAAACACCACTTCCCCTTTTACGCTGCGCCGCATATCGGTAACTTCTTCGGGACGTTCGTCGATAAGAAGAAGTATCAGTTTTACGTCGGGATAGTTCTTTTCTATCGCCTGCGCCACTATTTTAAGAAAGGTGGTCTTGCCAGCCTTCGGCGGCGCGACGATAAGCCCCCTTTGTCCCATACCGAGCGGCGCGAAAAGGTCTAAACACCTTATCGATAACTCTCCCGAATTTTCGGGATTTTCGAGTTTAAGCCTTTCGGTGGGATAGTAGGGCGTAAGGTCGTCGAATACCGTGCGCTTTAAAAACAGTGCGGGATCCAAATCGTTTATGGAAATAACGCTTTTAAGGGCGGCGGATTCCGAGTCCCGCTTCGGCGTAGCCACGGCTTTTACCTTGTCGCCCCTACGAAGGTTGTATTTTTTTATGTTCTGCGAAGAAACGTAAACGTCTTCGCGGGAATTTTCGTAGTTGTTCACCCGCAAAAACCCATAACCCGACATATGCTGTTCCAAAACGCCTTCCACTACCGTTTCGGCGGGCGTTCCGCTGTCACGGAACTCAAAAGACGGTTTTTTGTCGTTCACGGGATAGTCTTCGGATATTATATACGGCGAAAGGTCTATCTTTATCGTCGGCGCACGACCTAACCTGTTGCTGTCTATCGGCTTTAACGTGCCCGCCTGTATGGCGAGAACGTCTTTTATAAGGTCTTCCTTCTTTTTAGCCGCGGGGGCTTTTACCCCCAACATCCTGCCTATTTCACGCAAGGTCGAAAGATGCATCTCTTCCATTTCTTTTGCGTTGAATTTTTTGAATTTCATATTTTGCTCCTATATTTTACCGAATTTTGATTTTAAGTCTTTCGCCGCAATAATGCCCGAAACGAAAGCGAAGGTCAGATTATATCCCCCGCACTCGCCGTCTATATCCAGCGTTTCACCCGTTATATACAGCCCTTTTTTGAGTTTGCTCCCGAAACTATAAGGGTCTATCTCGTCCGTCCTTACGCCGCCTTTCGTTACCTGTGCGTAGTCGAACCCGAGACTTCCCGTTACGGGAATAACAAAGTCTTTGACTTTTTCGGCGATACCCGTCGGCGACGCGCCGAAAGTCCTTATTATCGCCTGCCCTAACTTTTTGTTGATAAGTCCCGTAAGAAGTTCTTCGTCCGCAAAATAACCCGCGCTTACACGGGCGCGTATTTCCTTTGCGATATCTTCCTTTTTCGTTTCGGGTAAGAACTCTGCTCTTATTATCGGCTTTGCCGCGCATACGGCTTTATCGGACACCTGAAACACGGCGTTGCCCGAAACCCCGTATTCCGTGAACAGTATATCCCCCGTCGCACTCTTAATGAATTTATCCCCGTCGTAAAGAGACAGTTTTGCCCTTTCTTTTACTCCGTTCAGTCCTTTTATCGCCGATTTTTCGGCTTTTAACTGCACCAAAGACGGAATAAGCGGGGTTACGGTGTGTCCGAAACCTTTCAGTATATCGTAGCACGCACCGTCGGTACCGAACTGCTTTCCCGCCTTTCCGCCGCAGGAGAAAACGACATTCTCCGAAAAAAACTTTCCCCCGTTTACGGTTTCCGTAACGAACAGTCCGTTTTCTTCCTTTACGCCTTTAATGCGGGCGTTAAGCCGTATATCGGCGTTTTTGCCCGCGAGATAAAACCTTAAAACGTCTGTAACGGCGTTCGCCTGCATACTCACAGGATACACCCTGCCGTTTTCCGCGGTTACCGTAGGAATATGTAACTCGTTAAAAAACCTTTCGAGAGGACGGTCTTTTAAGTGCGCGATGAACGCCGACACGAACTCTCGGTTTCCCGAATAGTTTTCTGCCGAAACGTGCGCGTTGGTAACGTTGCCCTGACCGTTTCCGCTGGCGGAAAGTTTCTTTAAAAGCCTGTCGTTGCCTTCGAGCAACACAAAATCCCGACAAGAAACCCCGCCGTTATCGGAAAGCAGTTCCACGGCGCATGCGACGCCCGAAGCGCCGCCGCCTATTATCGCTGTTTTGTAAATTTTATTCAACGGATATTACCCCCGAATAGGGTCAAGGTATGAGATAAAGAAGATCGGCGGGCTTTTCGGCAAAAACCTTCGCCCCCGCCGCGGCTAATTCTTCTTTGGTGCGGTTGCCCCAAAGCACGGCTATACAGTTGGTCCCCGCGCCGACAGAGGCGATAACGTCGGTCTCGCCGTCGCCCACGAAATAACAGTTTTCGGGCGTTACGCCGAGTTCTTTTAACAGCGCGACGGTAGCGGTCTTATCGGGCTTGCATTTCACGCCGTCCTTTTCTCCGACCACTCTGTCGATTTTGATATCGTTTAAGTAAAGGGAACACACTCTCTCTAACGTCTTCTGCGGTTTGTTGGAAAGTATCGCCGTTTTATAGCCCCGTAAGAAAAGTTCTTTTAAGACTTCTTTGATGCCGTCGAACGGCTTGGTAGAAGGGCTTTCAGACTCGGTGTAAAGTCGGTTGTAATAGCCGAGTATTCTACCAAGTTCCGTTTCCGAAACACGGATATCGTTCAGTTTCAACGCGTCTTCGATAAGGCGTTTCGCGCCGTTTCCCACGATGCTTTTTATTTCGGCGAGAGAAAGGCGCCTGTTTCCGAACTTGTCGAGCGTTTTGTTGACGTTGTCCGCGATATCTTTTAAGGAATCGAGTACCGTGCCGTCCAGATCGAAAATTACCGCCCTATTCATATTACATCTCTTTTACGGTTTTTATACCTAAAAGCGTAAGGGCGTTGGTAAGAGCGGTCTTTACGGCGGAAACGAGTTCTACCCTGAAACTTCTCAAATTCTCGTCTTCCGTCGCTATTTTACAGTCTATATAGAATTTGTTGAACGCCTTTGCAAGGTCTATCGCGTAGCGGGTAATAAGCGACGGCTCGTATTTTTCCGCGGCGGAAACCACCGTTTCGGGAAAACGCCCGAGTGCGGATATAACCGCGTATTCGGAATCGGTGAGCGCGGGAACGGTAAATTCCTTTTTCGCCGAAACCTTGTCGAGCACGCTGTTGCACCTTGCAACGGTATAGAGAACGTAGGGGCATGTCTCCCCTTCGAAAGACAATACCCTGTCGTAGGAAAACACGATATCCTTTATCTTGTTGTTTGAAAGCGCGCCGAATATCACCGCGCCCGTGCCGACGGCACGCGCCGTTTCTTCCTTGTCTTTAAGGTCGGGATTCTTTTCTTCTATGACCTTGTACGCCTTTTCCACCGTCCTATCTATAACGTCCTTTAAGAGAACGACTTTACCTTCTCTCGTACTCATAGACCCCGATTCCAGACTGACCATACCGTAGGAAACGTGCACCATATCTTTCGCCCAGGGCTTGCCCATAAGTTCCAACACTTTGAAAACCTGTTTAAAGTGCAGATCCTGTTGGTAGGCTACGACGTAAAGACATTTATAAAAGTCGTAAGTGTTGTGCCGATATACCGCGGCGGCAAGATCTCTCGTCGCGTACAGCGACGAACCGTCGGACTTCAGAATAAGACACGGCGGCATATCGTAGTCTTTTAAGTCCACGATTGACGCCCCGTCCGACACCGTGATAAGTCCTTTTTCTCTTAATTCTTCCACCACGGCGTCCATTTTGTCGTTGTAAAAACTTTCACCCGCGTAGGAATCGAAGGTAACGTTAAGTAATTTATATATCTTGTCGACTTCGGCAAGCGTTATCTCTTTAAAAAGTCCGAAAAGCCTGTTGCTTTCTTCGTCGCCTTTTTCTATGAGAGCGAAATAACGCCGCGCTTCGTCTTCGAGCGACGGATCTTTCTTCGCTTCTTCGTGGAATTTGACGTAAATTCTCGACAGTTCTTCGAGTTTGTCGCGACGAACCGTTTCTTCGTCGCTCCACTTTTTAAACGCCACTATTAGTTTTCCGAACTGCGTGCCGTAATCGCCCAAATGGTTGATACCTACGACTTTATAGCCCAAAAACGCGAATATCTTACAAAGCGCGCTGCCGATGACCGTCGTGCTTAAATGACCTATATGAAAGGGCTTTGCTATGTTTATGGACGAATAATCCACGCATATCGTCTTGCCGTTACCAAAGGAGCTCGCGCCGTACAGCGCGCCGTCCTTTTTTATCTCGCGAAGCACGTCGTCCGCGTACTTTTCCCTGTCGATGGTGAAATTCAGATACCCGCCGACGACGGAACACTTTACCACCTTGTCGTCGGTAACGAATTTTTCTTTAAGGCTTTCGGCTATTTTTACGGGAGACTGGCGCATTATTTTCGACAAAGGAAAACACGGCAAAGCAAAGTCGCCCAACGAAGTATCGGGCGGGATCTCTATGCTTTCCGCTATTTCTTTCACGGAAAGTTCCTTTATATCGAGTTTTTGCGCAATATAACTTTTATAATCCATAATCGGTTCAATAGAGATATTTTATCACAAAAGGCGTTAAAAGGCAAACCAAAAACTTGTCTTTTTAGGTAAATTGCATTATAATTATCGTATAAGTACCCGCAATATCGCGGTATCGGAGAAAATTTATGAAATTAGGCGTAGTGGGACTGCCCAACGTCGGCAAGTCCACCCTGTTCAACGCGATAACCAAAGCCGGTGCGGAATGCGCCAACTACCCCTTCTGCACCATAGAACCCAACGTGGGCGTGGTC
>DBVR01000035.1 GCA_002308755.1 Christensenella sp. UBA1259 | reverse complement strand
GGCGGCAGAACGGTAGGTTCCGGCGTCGTTGCCAAGATCGTTAAATAATCTGAGCGGTAAAGCGCAATAAAAACAAAATCGGAAAGGCTATCCGCAAGGGATAGCCTTTTTTATGTCCGTTATTTTGCGCCGCGGCGGAAAATGGCGGCGTTGTTTTTGAAAAACCAAATTAAAAAGGTTGCGAACGTTCGCAACCTTTTCAGGGTTTTTAAGTTTTAATTAAAAAGAATCCTTATACGCTTTGCCGAACTTGAACGAAGGAATCTTTGACGCGGCGATCTTGATCTTGGCACCGGTTCTGGGATTGATACCTTCTCTTGCCGGTTTACTCTTGATTTCAAAAGTACCGAAACCGGAAATCTGAACCTTTTCCCCTTTCTTGAGACCGTCGGTTACCGCTGCGACAAAGCTGTCCAACGCTACGGAAGCATCTTTTAGCGTAATGCCGGCATCATTAGCGATAGCTCTTACTAATTCTTTTTTATTCATAAACTTACCTCCTATGTTTATACAATTATTATACCATACGGTTAAAAATTTTCAATAGATTTTTAAAAATTTCCTTGATTTTTTGTAATTTTTTATCGAAAAACCCCTTTATTGCCCCAAATACCGCTATCGCTTGACAAAAAAACCGTATTTTGATAACATTTACTTAAAATGAAACCCGAAAATCTCATCAAAAATCTTAACCTGTCCGTGCGCCTTTTAAGCGGCGGAGACGATAAAAACTGCCGCTCTGCGGAATTTTATTCTTGGGAAGAGTTTTTCCCCGTCCTTAAAAAAACCGTGCCTTTCGGAAAGGTGGCGGTCCTTTACCTTAAATCTTCTTTTGAAAAGTTCGGAAAGGAAAATACCGAGAATATAAGGCGTCTCGGGATAAAACCGTACAATTACGTTATGCCGCAGGACGTAACCCTTTCCTTTGAAAACGTATTCGACGTCATAACCTTGCCCGAAGACGTAAGGGCGATAATCTATTTCGACGGGGAACTCGGCGCGCTCGCAAACTATGTCGCTGCCGTTTTGGGCGTTCTTTGTATGCGCGTCGTAAAAGATCCCTTCGTAAAAGGCGCGCTTGCGCCGTTCGTATGTTTCGACAGCGGCGTTTCGTCGGATATTTTTCCCTTGACCTGCAACCGCTATATATTCGTGGATTTTAACGCCGTGAAAGACGCAAAAGATAATAAAGAAAAGGCGATAGCCTATATCCTTTCCCGATATCTTTCGGTTATAGACGGCAAGATCCTTGCCGCGGCTTACGGCGAAACGTGTGAAGACGCCTTGCAAATTATTCTTTCCGCGGTAAACTATTGCAGAAATAACGCCGATAATATGGACTTAGACGAACTTACCTACTGGGCGCTTGAAACGGAAATAGCCGACGCTTTCTCTTTCGGCGTGCTTTTAAAGAACTCTTCGGCGTTCTGTTTATCCTATATCTTGAAAAAGACCGAAGACATCGGCTTTTATCTTTCTTCCTGCCGCAAACTTTTCGGCGTTTATCTTTTGTACCTTAAAGAAGAAGGCGGAAACCTTCTTTCCGTGCCCGATTATAACGCCCGCGCGAAAGCTCTGTCGGAAAGGACGGGTAAAGACTTTATCTCCGTCGCCGAGGGGATAGTAAAACAGAGAAAGGCGTTAGGGGAAAACGCGGAGAGAATCAACGCCGCCGTTTCCCGAATAAAGGTAAACGTTGCGGATACGGAAGGCGTGTTCGCGGCATTTTCCGCCGCAATGGAAAAACTTTCGGTAAAAGATGCCGTCCTTACGGGCAATACGGCGTTCGCGCTGAAATCGTGCGGGGATATAAGGGACACCTTTAACCTTATGACGGTAATAAGAGAAAGCGGCTTAACGGAACTTATTTAAGTATATTTATCGTTAAAAGCGGCAATAACTTTCCCTGTATGGGGAAAGTTTTTTTGTTTAAAAAAATGTCCGCTTTTCTTTTTGCGACGCTGTTCGTTTTTATTTTTGCCGCGCTTTACGCTTTTTCCGCAAAACCCGTGCTTTGCGATTTCGGCAGCGTAACGCTTTACGAATATTACGGATCTTTTTCAAGTGGCGAAAAGTATTCGGGCGGGTTAGTTGTAAAAAGAAGGATAAAAGGCGAGAGTTGCGATATTTCGGGCGTTTCTTACGGAGAGATTCTCGAAAGTTTTTCGGCAAAGCACGTTCTTACCGAAGAAACGCCGTTCGGCGTAAGTTTTTATGCTTTTTCGCCCAAGATATCTTATCGCGCGGAAATAAACGGCAAAACGGTGAACCTTCACTATTTTGTACGCGCGGACGAAAAATCGGGCGCGGCGAAACTCGGTACGCCGATAATTTTCGGCGGGTATTAGTTTTTTTGGGTTTTCAATGTATATAAAAATTTTTTAGGGCAATAATCTACGCAAATAAATCAGGAGATTTGAAAATGGAAAGAGAAAGAAGTTTTATCAGATTTTTAAGAAGAAACGCGGCGTATATTGTGCTTGCACTCTGCGTCGCCGCTATCGGCATATCGCTTACTGTCGTGTTCATACAGCGCAGTAACGCCGCCAAGCATGAGATGCACACGGAAATCCCCGTGGACAACCCCGTGGACAATCCGACAGACGATCCCGTAGATAAACCGATAGACGATCCCGAACCGCAGGTTCCCGTAGTTTCCGCGATAGTGTTCGACGTGCCCGTCGAAAACGCGATATCTATCGGCGACTACACCGAAACGCTTGCGTACAACGCTACGTTAAAGCGTTACGAAGCGCATAAGGCGATAGACATTTTCGCCGCCGAAGGTTCAGCGGTCTATGCGGTTTGGGACGGAACGGTGGAAAAGGTGGAAACTACGCTGCTTACGGGAACGACCGTAGTCATAGACCACGGCAACGGACTTAAAACGCTGTACAATTCCCTTTTGGACGGCGACGAAGTCGTTGCGGGGCAAGCCGTTAAAAAGGGCGACAGAATAGGCGAAATTTCCGTCAGCAACCGTCAGGAATCGGCGGAAGGCGCGCACCTGCACTTCGCGGTAACGGAAAACGGCGTGGCGATAGATCCCGCAAAGTATCTCGTTTCCGACGAGAAATAAGAGTTTTTCCGAAAACAGAATATAAACCGCTTATCCCGAATAAGGTATCTGTAAAGATATTTTATTCGGGGTTTTTTTATGAAAAGAATAAGAAGCGTTTTCGCCGTCGTTTTAGCGGCGTGTTTTTTGCCTTGGTTTTTCGCCTGTAACGGCAGTCTTAAAAAAACGACCTACGATATAGAAGCGCAAGTTTCGGGCGACACCCTTTCGGGCAGGGAAACCGTTACTTTTTTCAACGATACCGAAAACTCGTTTACTTCTCTTAAATTCAATCTTTACGCCAACGCGTTCAGGGAAAACGCCGCCGTTTCGCCCATTTCCGCGCAGTATTACTATAAAGCCTACGAAAACGGCGAAAGTTACGGCAATACCGAAATAAAGGCGGTGTATATCGGCGAAAAAGAAGCGGAATTTTCCGTCGCGGGAACGGACGAAAATATTCTCGAAGTGAAACTTTTCGGCGAACTTTTTCCCGACGAAAAGGTTTCGGTAACGATAGAGTTTACCGTAAAGCTCGCGGAAGTTATCGCAAGGACGGGGATAAACGGCAAGACCGTAAACCTTGCTAATTTTTATCCGATACTCTGCGGGATAAAGGACGGCGCGTTTTTCGAGTGTGAATACTACGCCGTGGGCGACCCCTTTTTCAGCGACGTCGCCGACTATAAAGTAAAGTTCACCGCGCCGAAAGAATACGTCGTGGCGGCGGGCGGCAGGGAAGTTTCTTCCGAAACGCAGGGCGAAAACACGGTAAAGGTATTCGAGTCGGAAAACTGCCGCTCCTTTGCGATAGTGATTTCCAAAGACTTTGAAGTGATAAGCGGCGATTTTAACGGCGTAAAGGTAAGTTATTTCTATTACGCCGACGAAGATCCGCAGGAAAGTTTAAGCGACGCCATCTCGGCACTCGGCTATTTTTCCGAAACTTTCGGGGAATACCCTTTTCCGGTCTATAACGTCGTACAGACGAAATTCGTGCAGGGCGGTATGGAATTTACGTCGCTTGTGTTTATAAGCGACGAACTCGAAAAAGCGGCGAAAAGAGAAGTTATCGTCCACGAAACGGCGCACCAGTGGTGGCAGGCGGCGGTCGGCGTCAACGAGATAGAGTCGCCCTTTATAGACGAGGGGCTTGCGGAATATTCCGTAGTTCTGTTCTACGAAAACCACCCCGACTACGGGTTTACGAGAAAACAACTCATAGACTCTTCCGAAAAGACTTACAAGGTGTTCTGTTCGGTTTATAAAAAGATATCGGGCGAAGTCGATACGACGATGACGAGACGGCTTAACGAGTATAAAAGCGAATACGAATACGTTAATATCGCGTACGTTAAGTCGTGCATAATGTTCGACTATTTAAGGCAGACGGTAGGCGATAATAAATTCTTTTCGGGATTAAAGCGGTTTTACGACGAAAACAGATTTAAGATCGCGGGCGAAGAAGAACTTATAGGCGCATTTGAAAGGGCGGGCGCGGATTCCAACGGGTTTTTCAGGAGTTTTTTGGACGGAAAGGTCATCATATAGCGGTTTTCGCGGCAAAATGCGGGCGAAAACAAAAAAAAGCGTATAAATAAATATTTACGATTGACAAAAGCCTTTATAAATGATAAACTAATTAGGTATAAACAGCAGTTTACTTTCAGGAGTTTATATGAAAAGGCTATTAACCATTTTAACGGTATGCGTTCTGTTGCTTTCTACGGCGCTGGGACTTACCGCCTGCGGGGAAGCGGGCGGCGGATCGTCTTCCAAAAAAGGACTTATCTACAAGAAAGGCACGAGCGACGCGTACTATACCCTTTATAAATACGTTGACGACGGCACGGGGGTTACCGCTTTGGACCTTTCTGTTTTGGACGTAAAGATAGGCAGGATAAAGACCGGCGCGTTCGACGGCAACGATACTCTTACCGAAATAACGGTAGCAGGCACGGGCGACGAAGAAAACCCGCTGGTGATAGAAGAAGGCGCGTTCAAGGGCATGAAGAGTCTCAAAAAGATGACTATTCCCTTCGTCGGCGCGACGGCGAAAGCCGACGCTTATATCGGCGAGACCGCTCCTTCCGATAAATCGGTGGGATTTGGTAGGACGATAGGTTATATTTTCGGAACCGACGCTTACGACGACTTGGCGGAAGTTGCGGTAAAATATTCCGAAAGCGGTTCGAACACCGTGTATATCCCGTCCGAACTTACCGAAATAACCGTTAAGGCGGAAGGCGAATACAAGATACCCGCCTATGCTTTCTGCGGTTTAACGCAGGTTATGACCATCAATTTGGAAGGCAATATCACGGCTGTCGGCGAATCGGCGTTCAAAGATATGAAACAGTTGAAAAAGATCAATA
Organism: Christensenella sp. UBA1259; assembly: GCA_002308755.1. Lineage (GTDB taxonomy): Bacteria > Bacillota > Clostridia > Christensenellales > Borkfalkiaceae > UBA1259. The sequence goes on along the minus strand of DBVR01000035.1, from coordinate 46,051 downwards.
TTCCCGCTACCGTTACCGCGATATACGGTTCGGCGTTCAAAGGTTGCGACGCGCTTAAAGATTACGACGGAGAATCGGGCAAAGGACTTAAAATAGAAGACGGTTCGGCACTCGTTAAGATAGGCGATTCGGCTTTTAACGGCTGCAAGATAAAGAACTTTGTTCTGCCCGCGGGCGTTGAAGTAATAGGAGAGAGTTGTTTCGCGCAGTCGGATATAGAAAGTTTCACTTTCTCGGCGGCGATAAAGACCGTTAAAGCCTACGCGTTTTACGGTTGCGTGAAACTTACCGAAGTGGTTATTCCCGCATTGAACGGCGAAGCGACGCTGGGCGTTTCCTGTTTTGCGGAGTGCAAGAATCTCGACGCGACGGCGTTGAAAGCGGCGTTTACTTACGACGATACGCAGAACGTATTCCAAAACACCAAGGTTTAAGGTTTTGTAAAAACAGTACGCGGGGCGTTGACGAAGGTCAACGCCCCGTAATATTTTGCGGGGGGGTAACCGAAAAGCGGCAAATTCCGCAAAAAACGCCGCTATCCGCCCGAAAAATTTATATTTTCCGATAAAACGGGTGGACAAATTTATTATTTATGTTAAAATGATTGTGTTATGTGGGAAGTTCTTCTCGACGCCCTTTTAGACGGGCTTAAAATACTGCCTTTTATTTTTCTCATCTATCTTCTTATGGAGGCGATAGAAAACGCCCGTAAGAAAGAAAAGATAGAAAAGGCTTTATCGGGTGCGGGCGCGCCGCTTGTCGCGGGGCTTTTAGGCGCGGTGCCGGAGTGCGGGTTCGCCGTGATGTGCGCCAAACTCTACGATAAAGGGCTTATAAAAATAGGCACTCTTATAGCGGCGTTTATTTCCATAAGCGACGAAGGCGTCATCATACTTTTATCGAGCGGAAAGGTTTCCGCCGCCCTCATCGTTATGGGCGTAAAGATACTTTACGCCGTGGCGGTCGGTGAAGTAATAAACCTTTTGCTTGCCCAAAAAGACGAAACGCACGTCTGTCCCGAAAAAGACCGCTGTATAGAGTGCGGAAAACACAACGAAAACCCTTGGGACAAGTATCTTATCCACCCGCTTTTTCACACGGCGAAGACGTTTTTATACGTTCTTATAATAAATATCGTTTTCGGTATTGCGTTCTATTTTATCGGCGAAGAAAACGTTCTTATCTTTATGGACAGGAGCGAAGCGATAGAACCCGTCTTTTCGGGGCTTATCGGAATAATCCCCAACTGTGCGTCTTCAATCTTTTTAGCCAAGGGGTATATAGACGGTATGATAGGGTTTGCGGGACTTACCGCAGGGCTTTCCGCCAACGCGGGAATAGCGGTAACGATACTTTTAAGAAATCGGAAAAATCTGAAAAAGACGGCGCTTATCGTGCTTTTACTGTACGTTCTTTCGGTGCTTCTCGGCTATATAACGCTGCTTTTCCTTAAAATATTATAAGCGGGTTGCAAAATATCGCGCGGTGTGGTAAAATCTTGTATATGGAAAAAGATATCGTAAAATTTGCTTCGGAAATAGTTGAAAACAGCGGCGCGGATTTTTCCGTGTTTTCGGAAAGGGGAGAACTTCTCTTCGGCAATTCCGTAAAAAAAGTTCCCGAAAGCGGCATCGCGCACGTAAAAAGGGACGAAAAGTCGGGCGTTACTTTCTTTAAGTTCCGATATAAAAACAAGGGGTATATCGGTGCGGTTTCGGGAGAAGAAAAGTACTGTTCTTCCGTCGCTTATTTTATCTGCGAACTTGCCGAAAAATCTTTCGTCAAGGATTCGTCTTTAAGCCGCGAGGACTTTTTCAAATCCGCGCTTTTCGGCGAAGCGGGGTACTACAAGATAAAAAAATACGCCAAAAAATTCGGCGTGGAAGATAAGACGGCGTGCGTCATGCTGATCCGCATTACGGCGGGCAACGTAGGAGACGTGGAAGAAGCCGTTAAAAACTACTCGGGGTCGGATAAGGACTTCGTATCGGCGATAGACGAAAACGTCGTCGCGTTCGTAAAATTCGACGACGAAGCGTCGGCGGAATACCGTTCCGTAACGGAATACGCCGAGTACCTGAATACGTTCATATCCGAAGAAACGGGCGCGGTATGCGGAATAAGTATCGGCGGCAAGGTGAAGGGGATAAGCGATCTCGGCGAATCTTTTTCGCAGGCGGCAGCCACCGACAGGATGGCGGATATTTACGACAAAAAATGCGGCGTGCACTCGTATAAAGAGTTCATTTCGATAAAGATAATAGAAGATATTCCGAAGCACAAGGTAACGGAATATCTCGGCACGTGGCTTGACTCGTCGGCAAAGGAGATATTCGACGACAAGGAAATGACGGCGACGGCGGAAGCGTTTATGGACAACAGCTTAAACGTCAGCGAAACGAGCAGGAAAATGTACTTGCACAGGAACACCTTAAACTATCGGCTGGACAAGATAGAAAGGGGTACGGGACTCGATATACGCAAGGTTTCCGACGCTATGACTTTCAGGATAATAACCATACTATTAAGGTCTTTAAGGTAGAAAATGGACAAGGATACCGAAGTTTTGAGAAAAACGCAGAACAGAAAAACCCTTATTGCGATACTTATAACCGCGGCAATCACGGTTTCTTTTTTTCTGGGGTATTTCGTCTGTTTTTTCGCAAAAAGCGAAGCGTCGAGAAAGTTCGACGAGATAAAGGGGATCATAGATAATCAGGGTATAAGCGCAGAAGATCTCGACGCGGACGCCATAGCCAAGGCTATGCGTAAGATACTGCTTGCGAACGACCCGTACGCGGAATATTTCACAGCCGAAGAGTATGCGGAAATAGTAAAGAACGACGCGGGCAGTTACAGCGGTTTCGGGTTTGCGATAACCGCGGACGGCAGAATAGCGAGAGTTTACTGGAACTCTCCCGCACACAAAGGCGGTATAAAGGAAGGGGATATCCTTTTGGGCGGAAAACTTGCGGAAGATGCGGAGTTCACTTTCTTCGCGCCGACGGGAAACAAAACTTTTTTCGATAACGCGGGCGAATTTTTCGCCAAAATACAAAACGGCGACGGCGCGGTATTTAAGGTGGAAAGAAGCGGTGAAGAAATGGATTTTTCGCTTGTTAAAGAAGCCTACGAAATGTCTTACGTCCTTTACGCCGACAGCGAAAAAGGCTACGAGTTTTCTTCCGAAGACGGCGAGTTCAAGGGAAGAGAAACGGACAACGGTATGGCGGAACTTGCCGAAGATTCGGCGTATATACGCCTTACGGCGTTCGAAGGCGGCGCAGGCAGACAGTTCGGCGAAGCGGTAAGGTTTATGAAAGAAAGGGGAAGGACAAAACTCGTTTTGGACCTTCGCGACAACGGCGGCGGACTTTTAACGGTGCTTATAGAAGTGGCGTCGTATATCGTAAACGACAACGGCAGTAACGAGATACTTATAACCAACGTACGGGAAAAGGGCCGCGGGGCGCAGTATTATACTTACGCAAACAATTTCTATTCGGCGCTTACGGATATATGCGTTATCGCAAATTACAACACGGCTTCGGCGTCGGAGTGCCTTATAGGGGCGTTGATGTCGTACGGCGATCCCGCCGACTATAACGGCGCGAATTTCAACTACGATAATCTTATAATCACGACGAAACACCCCGAGCGCGAAACTTACAGCACTTACGGTAAGGGCATAATGCAGACCACCTATCTTTTAAGGACGGGCGGCGCGCTTAAACTTACCACGGCGGAACTTTTCTGGCCGGAGTCGTTCGTCTCTATTCAGGGTACGGGCGTTATTCAGGAAGACCCGTTAAATCAGGTAAGCGACGCGGTCGCTTTGTCCCGCGCCGCGGAAATTCTTTCCGCTTACTCGTAAGACGAAGAGAGATACTTATTTAAGGCGAACACCACTTCTTTATCGGCAAGGTCGGATATGGGCGCAAGACCTTGCGGGGAAAGGGCGTTTGCGTCGTAAAACGTCCCGTTTTCCGCAGTCTGCGGACGGGATTTTTCTATTTCCGAAAGGATTTCGGAGACGTTTTCGGGCGTGAGATTCGCTATCGTCTTTTTTATATCGAAAGAATTATCGCTCAAAAGTTTTATAATCGCCCTTAACGGTTCTCTCCCTTCCGATAATAACTTTAAAAATGTTTGCAGAATATCCATTGTATTCCCCTGACATTATATTATATGTGCGGCATAGAATAATATTGAAAAATTTTTCGGGGGATATTATGCAGGATTTCGGAAAGTTCAGCGAAGAGATGAAAAATAAGCGCGTTTCGGGCGGGAATTCTTTATACGATACCGCGGTAAATATCGCGAAAAGTTTCGACGGCAAGGACCAAGGAGAACTCTTAAAAGCCGTCTATAAGGAAGCGGAGCGGGGCAAAAGAGCGGGAACTTTGACCAACGCCGAGATAGATAATTTCGTCGCCGTGCTGTCGCCCGCACTCGACGCCAAAAAGAGAAAATACCTTTTGAAAATCGCGGAAGAATTAAAGAAAATATAAAAATTCCCCCGCCTAGAAGGCGGGGGAAAATCATACGCTTTAAGGTTACGGTTTCAGCACGGTTTCGCCGCCCATAAAGGGGCGCAACACTTTGGGGATAGTTACCGAACCGTCTTTATTCTGGAACTGTTCTATTATCGCGGGGAATACTCTGCTGGTTGCGAGTCCCGAACCGTTAAGGGTGTGTACGAATTCCGTCTTGCCCGTTTTAAGGTTTTTAAAGCGGGTGTTGTTTCTTCTTGCCTGATAATCGTTGGCGTTGGAAACGGAACTGACTTCCTTGTAGATCCCCATGGACGGAATATATACTTCTATGTCGTAAGTCCTTGCCATAGAAGCCGAACAGTCGCCCGCCGCAAGTTTAGAAAGTCTGAAATGCAGCCCTAATTTTTCCATAAGGGAACAGGCTTTTCCGACGAGTTCTTCAAACGCTTCGCGACTCTTTTCGGGGTGTGCGTACTGTACCATTTCCACCTTGTTGAACTGGTGTCCGCGTATCATGCCTCGTTCTTCGGCGCGGTAAGACCCCGCTTCTTTACGGTAGCACGGGGTATATGCGAAAAATTTTAACGGAAGACTGCTTTCGTCCAAAATTTCGCCGGCGTACATGTTGACGAGTGCGGTTTCCGCCGTGGGAAGCATAAAACGGTTTTTCGTTCTGTCTTCGGCGACGTCCAGCCAGTAAACTTCGTCGGAGAACTTCGGGAACTGTCCCGCGCCGAAACCGCAGTTATAGCCGAGTTGGTGCGGGGGCAGAATAAATTCGTAGCCGTCTTTTAAGTGTTCGGAAATAAAAAAGTTGAGAAGCGCCCACTCTAATCTCGCGCCCTGTCCGCGGTATATCCAGAACCCGCCGCCCGAAAGTTTCGTGCCGCGCGCGTAGTCGATAAGTTTTAAGTCGGTGCATAGATCGACGTGATTTTTTAAGGGGAAGTCGAACTCGGGCATTTTGCCGAAGACTTTTATTACTTTATTGTTTTCCTTTTCGCCGGCAAGCAGGTCTTCGTCGGGAACGTTGGGCATCACCGATAAAAGTTCGTACGCTTTGTTTTCGGCGGCTTTCGCCTTTTCGTCGAGTTCCGCTATCTTTTCGCCGAGCGTTCTCATTTCGGCGAATATTCCGTCCACGGGTTTTCCTTCCTTTTTAAGGGCGGGGATAGACGCCGACACTTTGTTTCTTTCGGCCTTAAGTTTTTCCGCTTCGCCCAAAAACTTTCTCCGTTCTTCGTCGGCTTTAAGTATCGGGTCGAAATCGGCAGAATAGCCCTTGCGGGCTAAAAGTTCCGTTATTTTTTCTTTGTTTTCCTGAATTTTTCTAAGGTCAAGCATAATAAACTCCCAAACTTCGTTCAGCAATATTATACATTTTATCGTCGCTAAAATCAATGATTTTAACGCCGAATTTGCAAAAGCGGTTTCTTTTTGGGCTTATATATTTTAAGCAGGTCAAAATCGCTTGCAAAAAAGCACTCAAAAATGTTAAAATATATCGTAACGTAGTATGAGATATCGGCGGCTTACCGCCGCCGGAGTTTACGGGTTATGTTTAAAAGACTTCGTCAGGACATAAACGCCGCCAAAAAGTTCGATCCCGCGGCGAGAAATAAGTTCGAGATATGGCTTACCTATTCGGGGGTGCACGCGCTCTCCTGGCATAGGTTCGCCCATTTTTTGTTTAAGATAAAACTTAAACTTCTGGCGAGAATAGTCAGCCAGATGGCGAAGTTCTTTACGGGCATAGAAATACACCCCGCGGCGAAGATCGCGGGCGGGGTATTTATAGACCACGGCGCGGGCGTCGTCATAGGCGAGACCGCGGAGGTGGAGACCGACGTCGTTATCTATCAGGGCGTTACTTTGGGCGGCACGGGTAAGGAAAAGGGGAAACGCCACCCCACCATAAAGCGCGGCGCGATGATATCCGCGGGCGCGAAGATACTCGGCGGGTTCACCGTAGGCGAATACGCCAAGATAGGCGCGGGCGCGGTGGTGCTTAAAGAAGTTCCGCCTTACGCCACGGCGGTGGGCGTTCCCGCGGAGATAGTGAGAGTAAACGGCGAAAAGCCCGACCTTATGCAGGAAAAGCAAGATCCGAGACATTTGGAAATTTGCAGACTGCACGAGAAGATATTCGAACTCGAAGAAGAGATAAAGAAACTGAAAGGCGAAAAGGGCGACGAGTAGAAAATGAAGATATTCAACACTTTATCGGGGAGAAAAGAAGAGTTTACGCCGATACGCGAAGGCAAAGTCAATATGTACGCTTGCGGGATAACCGTTTCCGGCGAAGCGCACATAGGGCACGCGTACCAAGCGATAATCTACGACATAATAAGGAAATATCTCGTTAAAAAGGGCTACGACGTTACCTACGCCAGAAACTATACCGACGTGGACGACAAGATAATAGCGAAGTCCAACGAAACGGGTATTCCCGCCGACAAGTACGCGGCGGACATGATAAAGAATATCGACGGGGAAATGAAACGCCTGAAAGTCGGCGAACCCGATGTGTGGATAAAAGCCACCGACTGCATAGGCGATATGATTTCCTTTATAGAAAAACTTATTGAAAAGGGGCACGCCTACGTTACCGAAAAGGGCGACGTCTATTTTTCTGTGGAAAGTTTCCCGTCCTACGGCGCGCTGTCCAACAGAAACCTTAAAGACGCCATAGACGGCGTAAGGGTGGAAAACGACGAAAGCAAGAGATACCCCCTTGATTTCGCGCTGTGGAAGTCGGCAAAAGCAGGCGAACCGTTCTGGGAATCGCCGTGGGGCAAAGGGAGACCCGGGTGGCATATAGAGTGCTCTTGTATGAACTACAAGACTTTTGGCGAAAGCATAGATATCCACGGCGGCGGCAGAGACCTTATCTTCCCGCACCACGAAAACGAAATAGCGCAGTCTGAAGCGCTGACGGGCAAAAAGTTTGTAAAGTACTGGATACACAACGGGCTTATAAAGGTCAACGGTCAGAAAATGAGTAAGTCCTTAGGCAACAGCCTTATGCTTTCCGACCTTCTCGACAAGTACTCCGACGAAACGATAAAATTCGCGCTTTTATCCACTAATTACAGGGGGGATATAAACGTAACGGATAAACTTTTTTCCGACGCCGAAAAACACCTTGCGGATTTCTATTCCGTATTTATCGCCGCAGAAAAAGCGGGGATAGAGATAGCGGGGGAAAATCCCGATATAGACAAAAAGTTCGACGACGCTATGGACGACGATTTCAACACCGCGCTGGCGCTGTCGGACCTTTTCGGATATTTTAAGGCGGTGAAGGCAAAGATCGCACTAAACGACGCTTCGGCAGGCAACGATTTAAGTCAGATAAAGAAGACTTATTCCCTTTTGGGGCTTTTCGGCACAAAACCCGAAGAGTTCATAGAAAGGGTGAACGCAAAAGATAAGGAAGATATCCCCGAAGAAGTTCTCGATATGGCAAAACGGCGTGCGGAAGCGCGGAAGAACAAAGATTTTAAGACTTCCGACCTTTTAAGGGATAAGATTTCCGAACTCGGCTATGAAATAAAAGACTCCAAAGACGGGTACTCTATAATAAAGAAATAACGGGCGAACTATGATAACATCCAAACAGTTAAGAGAAAAGTGGATAAAGTTTTACGAAAGCAAAGGGCATCTCGATATCGGCGCGGTGTCTTTAATAGGCGACGGCACGACGGGCGTTATGTTCAACGTCGCGGGGATGCAACCTTTAATGCCGTATCTTCTCGGCAAACCGCACCCTTCGGGTAAAAAACGCCTTTGCAACGTGCAGGGTTGCGTGCGCACGGTGGATATAGACGCCGTGGGAGACGCCACGCATTTTACTTTCTTCGAAATGATGGGAAACTGGTCTCTCGGCGACTACTTCAAAAAGGAAAAGACCGCCTGGACTTTCGAGTTTTTGACGGAAGTTTTGGGATTCGATAAAGAAAAGATATGTTCCACCGTGTTCGAAGGCAACGCCGCCGCACCGAAAGACGACGAGACTGCAGAGCTTTTAAAAAGTCTCGGGATAAGGGAAGAAAATATTTTCTATCTTCCCAAAAAAGACAACTGGTGGGAATTGGAAGGCACGGTCGGTACGCCCTGCGGACCCGATAACGAGTGGTTCTATCCGAGAGAAGACGGCAAAGACTCGTCGGACTTTCTTACGGGCGACAGGTACGTCGAAATAGGCAACGACGTTTACATGCAGTACAAAAAGACGGCGACGGGCTACGAAGAACTTGAAAACAAGAACGTCGACACCGGTTTCGGACTGGACAGGCTTCTGCTCTTTTTAAACGGGCTTGACGACGGATATAAGACCGACCTTTTCGCGGAAGCGGTAGAGTATCTCGGCAAAGTTTCGGGGAAAGATTACGATAAGGACGAAAAGGCGAGAAAGGCGATAAGGATAATCGCCGACCACACCAGAACGGCGGTCATGCTTATCGGCGACAGAAACGGGATACTTCCTTCCAACACCGGCGCGGGGTATATATTGAGAAGACTTCTCCGCCGCGCCATACGGTATTGCAGGTCTTTGGAAATAAGTTCCGAAGAGATATGCGCCGTCGCCGAAATATTCATAGACAAGGTTTACGATATCGCCTACCCCCTGCTTAAAGAAAAGAAAGGGTATATTTCGGACGAGATAAGAAAGGAAAGCAAGAAATTCGAAGCGACGCTGTCCGCGGGTATAAAGGAATTCGAAAAGTGCATCACGGGGATAGAGCGCAAGAACGCGTTTATGAAGGAAAAGGACGCTTCTTACGTTCCCGAAACGGAAATATCGGGGAAACAGGCGTTCAGGCTTTACGACACCTTCGGTTTTCCTTTGGAACTTACCGAAGAACTCGCCGCGGAAAGGGGACTTTCCGTCGACAGAAAAGGTTTCGAAGAAGCCTTCAAAGTTCATCAGGAAGTAAGTAAAGCGCAGGTCGCCGCCGCGAAAGGCGGACTTACCGAACGCACGGAAATTACGACGAAGTATCACACCGCCACCCACGTTATGCTGGCGGGATTGCGCAAGATGTTCGGCACGGGTACGGAACAGAAAGGTTCTAATATCACCGAAGAGCGCATGCGTTTCGACTTTAATCTCGACCACAAGATGACGGAAGAAGAGATAAAGGAGTTGCAGGACTTCGTAAACGGCGTTATAGAAAGAAAAATTCCCGTCGAAAGGGAAGAACTGCCGTATAGTAAAGCGATAGAAAGCGGGGCGTACGGCGTGTTCACGCCGACTTCTACCGACCAAATGGTTTCGGTGTACCGTATAGGCGACGTGGACTTGCAGATATGCGGCGGTCCGCACGTAAAAAATACGGGCGATCTCGGAAAGTTCAGAATAACCAAGGAAGAAAGTTCATCTTCGGGCGTAAGGCGTATAAAAGCCGTGCTCGAATAACGATAAAATTATGGAAAAGACCAAAAACAAAACCGACAGGAAAAGCAGGATATTTCCCGCCGTTCTTACGGCGCTTTCGTTTGCCGTCGCGGTGTTTATAGCGGCGCCTCTCGATATCTATCTCGGTAATTCCGAAGAGTTCGTGTTCGGACTTTCGGATTTTTTCCCGCTATGTATTCTTTTCGGACTGTTGTCGGGCGCGGCGGTGTTTTCGCTTCTGTTTTTTACGCCCGATAAGGTTTACCGCCCGTTACTCGCGCTGTTTGCGACGACGGACTTTCTGCTGTTTTTGCAAAGTTCCGCGCTAAACGGCGGTATGAACACCCTTGCCGGCGACGAAATGGCGGGCACGGGGATAGTTTCTTCGGCGATAATTTTCAACTTTATACTCTGGATATTGCTTAAAGCGCTTTTTATCGGCGTGGCGTTCGTAAGGAAAAACGTCGTGCAATTCTTTTTAAGGTACGTCTGTATCCTTATGGCGGCGATATCCCTTATAATGATGCTTATAAGCCCCCTATCCAGAATAGGCAAGCAAGATTCGGGAGTGGGAGCGGGGACGTTCTTTTTATCCAAGGCGAACCTTACCGATATTTCTTCCGATAAAAACGTCTTTTATTTCGTGGTGGACAGGTTCGACGAAGAGTTCGCGGAAGAAGCGGCGGAAAAGTATCCCGATATATATTCTTCGCTTACGGGGTTTACCTGGTTTCAGGATAATATTTCGCTGTACGGGCACACCTTCCCGTCGGTGCCTTTTATGCTGACGCTTAACGAATACGACGCGGAAAAGAGCAGGGCTGAAAACCTTAACGGCATTTACGACGGCGATACCCCCCTTAAAACGCTTGCCGACAACGGATACGCGGTAAATCTCTACACGCAGGCGTTTTACGCTTACACCGACGCGAAATATCTGCCCGACCACATAAGCAATAAAGAAATAGTCGATTATAAGAAAAACACTTCGCCTTTCGGGCTGTCGTTCAGTATGGTGGGGATATCTTTGTACCGCAGTTTGCCGTTCGCGGCGAAAAACATTTTCGTGAACATAAACTCCAACACCTGCAACGGCTACATAAAATCCGTTTCAAGAACGGGCTATGAAAACTATTCTACGGACAATAAAGACGCCTATTTCTCGGTAGCGGACAAAGAATTTAACGTAAAAACGGAAAAGAACTTTTCCTTTATACACATAGTCGGTTGCCACAGTTCCGATTACGACGACGACTGGAACAGGGCGAAGGGCGAAGACAGGCACGACATGGCGCTTGCCGTAAAGACGAGTTTCAAACTTATAGACGAGTATATAGAAAAGATGAAAACGGCGGGCGTTTACGACGGCGCGACCATAATAATAACGGGCGACCATTCCGCACCCGTAAAGGACTACACGGAAGTGGACGGACCGAGACTTACCGCGCTTTTCGTTAAAAAATCGGGCGACGGAGGGGATACTCCGCTTAAAATTTCCGCGGCACAGGTCTCGCACGAAGATATCTGGGGCACTATCGTAAAATCCGAAGGGATAGCCGCGGACTACGGCGATTCCGTTTTCGATATAGCGGAAGGGGAAAATAGAGAACGTCGCTATGTATGGCAGACTTATATGGCGAGCAGTTTGGATCAATACGTTTACAGAATAACGGGCGCGGCGAAAGACTTTTCGAACTGGGAAGAAAAATCTCACGTTCACTACGACAAGTGCCTGACCGACTGACAAGGAGAGAGTATGTCTTATATAAGTATTCCTTTCGGATACGTTATGAAATGGCTTTGGGAGTTTATAGGCGACTACGGACTCGCCATAATTTTGTTTACGCTTGCGACAAGGCTTATAATTCTGCCCTTAAATATATGGATACAGAAAAACTCCATTTTAATGGTGAAGATACAGCCGGAAATCAATTTTCTCAAAGCCAACGCCTACGGCAACACCGACGCGATAGCCGAAGGGCAACTTAAAATCTACAAAAAAGCGCACTATCACCCGATGCTGAGTATCGTGCCTTTAATAATACAGTTATTCCTTCTTCTCTGCGTTATGGAAATAATCTATCACCCGATAGAATACCTTTTTTCATTCGACGCGCAGTATATAACCGCGATAGCGGAATTTTTGGAACTCGACGTTTCGTCGTCTTCTTATCAGATAGGCATTGTAAACGCCGTTAAAAACGGCACGCTTACCGCCACGACTGCCGTTGCGGGCGTCCCGCAGGAAGCGGTCGCCGAAATAGTCGACGCGCTGTCTTCTTTCGACACCAACTTTTTGGGTATGAACCTTTCGGTCGTACCGTCGGAAGCGTGGGGACTCTATATTCTCGTACCGGCGTTCGCGGGATTTTCTTCCTGGCTTTTGGCGTTCACGCAGAACAAGTCCAACGTCTTACAGAAAGAGCAGAGCAGTTGGAACAAATACGGGCTTATGGCGATATCCGTCGGCATATCGCTGTATTTGGGGTTTTTCGTGCCCGCTGGCACGGCTGTCTACTGGATAGCGGGAAACCTTATCGCCATAATTCAGATGTATTTATTAAACTGGGCGATAAACCCCAAAAAATACGTCGATTACGAAGCGTTGGAAGAAAGCCGTACCGCGCTTTCCGCGGCGAAAGAGTTCGGTGCGCAGGATAAAAAAGATCCGAATTACAAGGAGAACCGTCGCCGCGAAAAGGAAGATTACAAAAAGTTCAAGTCGGTCGCCGGCAGGAAAATAGTTTTCTATTCCGAAAAGAGCGGGTTCTATAAGTATTACAAAGAACTGATAGAAGAACTGTTAAAGCGTTCCAACTTAAACATCCATTACGTTACCAACGATCCGAACGACGTTATATTCGGGCTTGCCGAAAAAGAACCCAAGATAAAGCCGTACTATATAGGGTTAAAGAAGACGGCGGTGCTTATGATGCTTGCCGATACCGATATGTTCGTTATGACGACGCCCGATCTCGACAAGTTCTATCTTAAACGTTCGTACATAAGGAAGGACGCCGAATACGTTTACGTCCCGCACGACACTTACAGCGCGCATTTGGCGGCGAGAGAAGGCGCTTTCGACGCTTTCGACACGGTTTTCTGCGTGGGCGAACACACAAAGCGCGAACTGCAAAAAATAGAAGAAGTCTACGGGTTGAAGAAAAAAACGCTGGTCGAATTCGGATTCCCCTTTATAGAAACGCTGATAGCGGCGGGAGAAAAGGCGAACAAGGAACGGGCGGAGCATCCGTCGGACAAAAAAGAAATACTTATCGCCCCGTCCTGGCAGGAAGACAATATTTTAGACTCGTGCTTGGACGATCTGATACAGGGGCTGTACGGCGAAGGCCGTCGCGTTACGGTGCGCCCGCATCCCGAATACGTCAAGCGTTACGGATACCGCCTTTCCAAGATTCTGGAAAAGTATAAGGATTACGATCGGGACAAACTGGTTTTCGAGACGGATTTTTCCGTCAACAAGTCGATATATACTTCCGACGTAATGATAACCGACTGGTCGGCGGTGGCGGTGGAATTCTGTTTCGCCACAAAACGCCCCGCGATATTTATCGACACCAAGATGAAGGTCATAAACCCCAACTGGGAAAAGATAGGCATAACCCCAGTCGAAATAACGCTCCGCAACGAAATAGGCGTTTCTATCGCCAAGGATAAAGCGGGCGAGATAATGGGCGTTATAGAAGAACTTTCGGGCAAAGAAAAAGAGTATAAGCAAAAGATAGAAAACCGCCTTTCGACGTTCCTTTACAATTTGGACGGAACGGCGGCGAAGAAAGGCGCGGACTATATTCTGTCTTCGCTGATGCAAAAGCAGAACGAGAGAAAGAAAGCAAAGGAGCAAAAAGATGATAAGTAATTTCGCTTACGTAGACCCCGCAATGATATCGGTCGCGGGAACGTCTATTCTCGCCATCGTCGTATCGATATCCGCGTCGTTCACGATATTCTGGTCGAAAATAAAGAAGAATTTTTACAAAGCCCTTAAAATGGACGAAAACGCCGACAGAAAAATGGAAGAAGATCTCGTTATCTACGACGAAGAAACCTTAAAGCAAAGAGAAGCGGCGGCAACGGAAGATATTTCCGACGAAAAGAAAGAATAACTCCCGCCAAAATCAGGTTTTTAAAAAATCCATACTTTGCGCCCCTGAACGATTCGGGGGCGCAAATATTTTTAAAATGTTCAAAAATAAAAATATTTTGGCAATTATTGAACAAATCGTTTGACATAAACGCCGTAATATTGTACAATGTAACAGTCATGCGACAAAAATATGAACAAAACTTTTATGTTTAAGGAGAAATTTATGAAAAAGATCACGGCAATACTTTGCGCTATTTTATGCGCGACGGCATCTTTCGGAGTCGCGGCTTGCGATTCGAGAGAAAAGGTTATTATTTATACGTCTACGGAAGATTATAACGTCGAACTTATGCAACAACGCTTGAACGAACAATTCCCCGACTATAAAATAGTAATCGACACGAGTAAGGGGACGAGCGAAATCGCGTCTATAATACTTGCCGAAGGCGAAAAATCCGATTGCGATATAGTTTATGCCGAAGAATACGGGTATCTTGAAAAAATGATAGCGGCGGGGGTTTTGGACAGCATAAAGGGCGATTACGATCTTACTAAATACGTAGACGACACCGTTCCCGCAACTGTTAACGAATACGTTTTACCCGCTATCCGTACGGGTGGCGCGGTCATTATCAACAAAGATATCTTAAGCGCGAACGGAATAGCGAAACCTACTTCGTATAACGATTTGTTAGATCCCGCGTATCGCGTATCCGACACTAAAAAACTGATTTCGATGGCGTCGCCGAAAGCGTCCGGCACGGGATATATGTTCTATTATTCTCTGGTTAAGGCGTGGGGCGAAACGGAAGCCCTTAATTACTTCGACAGCCTTACCCCCAACGTGTTGAAATACGAGAGTTCGGGTTCGAATCCCGTTAAGAACTTAAAAGCGGGTGAAGTCGCGGTAGGTTTCGGTATGATATCGCAGGCGGTCAACGAAATAAATTCGGGCAATACGGCGCTTGAAATTCTTATATTCGAAGAGGGTGCGCCATACAACCTTTACGGCAACGCCATAGTTAAGGGCAAGAAAGCAAGACAAGCGGTAAAAGACGTTATGGATTATCTTGACGCTGAGTACACCGACGAATCGAACAGAGCCTTCTATCCAGAACCCGTTTTAAAGGGCAAGAATTACGAGATAGCGAATTTCCCGACGAATATCGTTTACGCCGATATGACCGGTAATAATCTTACGGCGAAAGAAGAATTGCTTGCTAAATGGACGCACTAAATAAAAATGAAACTTGAAGTAAGAAACGTTTCAAAGACGTTCGACACGAAAGAGGCGGTAAAAGACGTCTCTTTCGGCGTTGAAGAAGGGGAATTTTTATCCATTTTAGGTCCGTCGGGCTGCGGCAAGACGACTCTCCTTCGCATGCTTATAGGTCTTATAAAACCGTCTTCGGGCACGATATTCAAAGACGGCGAAGATATAACTTACGCCGCCCCGTCGCAAAGGAATATGGGTTTCGTGTTCCAGAACTACGCGCTTTTTGAAAATATGACGGTTTTAGGCAACGTCGAATACGCCCTTAAAATAAAAAAAGAAACGAAAGCGGTAGCAAGGGAAAGAGCCCTTGATCTCATAGAAAAAATGGGGCTGACGGAGCATAAGGACAAAAAACCCTATTCGCTTTCCGGCGGACAGCAACAAAGGGTGGCGATAGCGAGAACCCTGGCGTTAAATCCCGACGTAATCTTATTTGACGAACCTATGTCGGCGTTAGACGTCGCCACGAGACTGTCTCTTCGCAAGGAATTAAAACACATACAGAAAGAGTTCAACACGACTATGGTGTATATAACGCACGATCAGGAAGAGGCGTTCGCCATGTCGGATAAAATTCTCGTTATGGACACGGCGGTAGCCGTTCAACTCGACACTCCCGAAAACATAATAAAGCACCCCGCCAACGAATACGTCAAGAATTTCGTGGTGGAAAATCTTAAAATAAAGATAGATTCTCTTTCCAAATATATAGGGGTCGCAAATGAGTAGCGCAGTTTCGGGAAAGAAGGGGTTTTCACCCAAGGCGTTATTCGGCGGGAGAAGTTTAAGCAAACTTCTTATCGGCGTTATTCTGTTCATTATGATAATAGTGCCGATAGTAAGGATGATATTCTATATCGACGCGGAAAAGCTTAAAGAGGTTTTCGAATGGGGCGCGTTTTATTCGGCGCTCGTAAATTCGCTGACTTCCACTATCGTCGCCACCGTTATATCGGTGGTTTTGGCGTATCTTCTCGCCTGGGCGATAGTGAGAACGGATATAAAGTGCAAGTATCTTTTTACCGTACTTATAACTCTTCCTATGCTTATCCCGTCGATTTCCCACGGCATGGGTTTAATCGTGCTTTTCGGTAATAACGGCGTTGTTACGCGCCTTTTTAATTCGTCGCAATCCATTTACGGTTTTTGGGGCGTGGTTTTCGGCTCGGTGCTGTATTCTTTTCCCGTGGCTTTCATTATGATAGCCGACGTATTGAAGTATCAGGACCAGACGCCTTACGAAGCGGCGGACGTTTTGGGAATACCCAAAAGCCGCCAGTTTACGGCGATTACTTATCCGTATATAAGAAAGCCCATGATTTCCGTGTTATTTGCGGTATTTACCATGATACTTACCGACTACGGCGTTACGCTTTCCGTCGGCGGGCAGTTTAAAACCTTGGCGGTTCTGCTATACGAAGAGGCGGTGGGACAACTTAACTATTCTACGGGCAGCGTTATAGGTTTGGTATTATTAGTGCCGGCGGTAGTCGCGTTTTTATTCGATTTGTTCAACAAAGATAAAGGCAATTCGGCTTACGTTTCGAGAATTTATAAAAAAGAAAAGAAGTTAAACGACGTTTTGGGATATATCGTTACCGTACTTACGTCTCTTATGGTCGGTCTGGTTATCTTTTCTTTCGTGATACAAGCTTTTGCAAAATCTTATCCGTCGGACATGTCGTTTACTTTTAAAAATTTTCAGACGACTTTTTCCAAGAACGGCGGGCAGACGTTAGTTAATTCGCTTATAATCGCTACGCTTACGTCGGCGTTTGGCGTAGCAATGGGAACCTTTACCGCATATCTGACCGTAAGACTTAAGTCTAAGTTTACGAGAGCCATACATTTAATGGCGATAGTAAGTCTGGCGGTGCCGGGGTTAGTACTCGGTTTATCGTACGTTATGGTGTTCAAAGACGCCTTTATCTACGGCACTATCGCGATATTAATAATGGTGAACACCGTACACTTTTTCGCTTCGCCGTACCTTATGATGTATAACGCCTTCGGCAAGATGAACGAAAATCTCGAAGACGTGGGGCAGATACTCGGCGTGAAAAGAATAAGAATAATTTTCGACGTCATTATCCCGCAGAGCAAGTTCACGCTTATGGAAATGTTTTCCTACTTTTTCGTAAACAGCATGATGACGATATCCGCGGTGTCGTTTTTGTCAAAATATTCGAACAAGCCCATATCCTTACTGATAAACGAATTTGAAAGGCAAACTATGATGGAGTGCGCGGCGGTCGTCGCCCTTTTGATACTCGGCGTCAATATGATAATGAAAGGTATAGTTTATTTCATCAAGAGAAAAGGAGAAAAACA
This sequence comes from Christensenella sp. UBA1259, assembly GCA_002308755.1. GTDB lineage: Bacteria > Bacillota > Clostridia > Christensenellales > Borkfalkiaceae > UBA1259. The sequence goes on along the minus strand of DBVR01000035.1, from coordinate 28,439 downwards.
TGCTGACGAGAAAACAGTTTGACGTTTTGGACGCGCTTATAGATTCCGACAGAAAGATCCCGCAAAGGGAACTTTCGGAAAAGACGGGGATGTCTTTGGGCGGAGTGAACAACGCCTTAAAGGAACTCGACGAAAAGGGGTTTACCGCGGACAACCGCATAACCGCCAAAGGCGTTGCGGAAATGCAGAATTACAGGGTAAAGCGCGCCGTGATAATAGCGGCGGGGTTCGGTTCGAGAATGGTGCCTATAACCCTTAACACGCCCAAGCCTTTGGTCAGGGTAAAGGGGCAAAGGATAATAGATTCCTGTCTCGACGCGATAAAGGCGGCGGAAATAGAAGAAGTATATATCATACGCGGATATTTAGGGGAGCAGTTCGACCAACTTTTGTATAAGTACCCCAACGTGAAGTTCATAGAAAACCCCATGTACAACGAAGCCAACAATCTGTCTTCGGTAGTGTGCGCGGGCGACCTTTTGCAGAACGCCTATATAGTGGAAGCCGACCTGCTTTTATACAACGGGAAACTCATAAAAAAATACCAGTACTCGTCCAACTATCTGGGAATACCCGTGGAGCGGACGGACGACTGGTGCGTAACGCTTTCCGGCGGGTATATAAACAAGATGGCTATCGGGGGAAAAAACTGTTATCAGATGGTAGGGATATCTTACTGGACGGCGACCGACGGGAAAAAACTTTTTTCCGACGCAAGGGAAGTTTTCAATTCCCCGGGCGGCAAGGAAAGGTACTGGGATCAGGTGCCGTTGGAGTATTGCGCGAAAGATTTTAAGGTGGAAATAAGGGAGTGTTCTTTTTCCGATATAAAGGAGATAGACACCTTTAACGAATTAAAGCAATTAGACGAAACGTACAGATAGTTTTTTATAAAAAAACGAAAAGCCCGAAAGGGCTTTTTTCTTTTACAATAGGGCGTTTTCCAGAACGAGTTTGTCGAAATCTATCTTTTCTACGAAGTCGTCTTTTTTGAATTTTACATTGTTGTATTTCGCGTAGTTAAAAAGATGAGTCTTTATGATGACGGGGGTGGGGATATCGAGTTTTTCGCAAATTTCCCTTACGTAGTCGAAAAACTCGGAATAATCGGTGATGCCCGCCCTTTCGTAAACGAACTGCTTTATTATTTTACCGTTTTTAAGGACTTTTGCCCATATTCTTATCATAATTTCACCGACTTGAAAGTAACTTTTAGGGAGAAGTTTTTTTATATTTTAGCACAAAAGGGCGCAAAAAACAACTTTTACGATTGACAAAAAAACTTTAAGAGTATAGAATATTATTATAACTGTTTAAATTCGGAGAGTTTGCCCTATGACTGAAAAAGAAAAAGCAGTACTCGGACTTCTGCGCGAAAACGCGAGATATTCTTACGAGCAGATGGCGGATATGCTTAAAATCGACGTGAAAGACGTCGCGGCAGCCGTGGAGTCTCTGGAAAAGAACAAGGTAATAGTAAAATACGCCGCGATAGTGAATACCGAAGCTCTGACCGAAAAGACGGTTCAGGCGCTTATAGAAGTCAAAGTCGCCCCGCAGCAGTTAAAGGGGTTCGATTCCTGCGCCGAAGAAATATACAATTTTTCCGAAGTGCAGAGTCTTTACCTTATGAGCGGCGGTTTTGACCTTGCCGTGTTCGTTGAGGGGAAAGATATTTCCGATATAGCGAAATTCGTCGCCGAAAAACTGTCGGTGATAGACGGCATTATCGGCGTCGCGACGCATTTCATACTTAAAAAATACAAGACGGAAGGGCAGATAACCAAGCCCGCGGAAGAGCGCAAAAGAGAGATAATTTTCGCATGAGAGATTTTTTGAGCGACCGTGCGAAAAGTATTCCGCCTTCCGGCATCCGCAAGTTTTTCGACTTGGCGGCGGGAAGGCCCGACGTAACGTCGTTGGGTGTGGGAGAACCCGATTTCATAACGCCGTGGAACATCCGCGATTGCGCGGTTACCGCTATAAAGAAAGGGTATACGCAGTATACTTCGAATAAAGGACTTAAAGAGTTAAGAGACGAGATTTCCGATTACTTAAAATCGAGATTTTCCGTTTCTTTTCCCGCGGACAATATCGTGGTTACCCTCGGCGCGAGCGAGGGTATAGACGTCGCTTTGCGCGCCGTGATAAATCCTGACGAAGAAGTGCTTATTCCAGATCCGTCGTACGTTTCCTATTCCCCGATAGTAAAACTTATCGGCGGCAAGCCCGTCGCGGTGGAAACTTCCGCGAAAGACGGGTTCAAGGTAACGGCGGACGCCGTAGAAAGGGCGGTAAGCGCGAAAACCAAGGCGATAATCCTTTCTTACCCCAACAACCCTACGGGCGCGATAATGGGGGAAGAAGATATAAAGAAGATAATACCCGTTATATTAAAGCACGACCTTTTGGTCGTATCCGACGAGATATACGCCGAACTCACCTACGGGAAAAAACACTATTCCGTTGCGGCGGAGAAGGAACTCGAAGGAAGGGTGATACTTATAAGCGGGTTTTCAAAGTCGTTCGCCATGACGGGCTGGCGCATAGGTTACGTCTGCGCGCCGAACGATATCTTAAAGGCAATACTTAAAATACATCAGTACGTCGCTATATGCGCGCCTATCTTTTCGCAATACGCCGCTTTGGAAGGGTTAAGGAAAGGCAGGACGGACGGATATAACGACGTCGAAGAAATGAAAAGGGAATACGACAAAAGAAGGCGGTTCATGATAGGCGAGTTCGACCGTATGGGGCTCAGATGTTTTTCGCCGGAAGGTTCTTTTTACGTTTTTCCTTGCGTTGAGAGTACGGGTATGGACGGAGAAACTTTCGCCACCCGTCTCCTTGAAGAAGGCAAAGTAGCCGTNNGAAGCCATGGTCCGGGTCTTCCGTGATCGCCGCGACCTGGTGTGCGAACGCCTGCGGAAGATCCCGCACGTCCGTTTTACGGACCCTCACGGGGCGTTCTACGTCCTGACTGACATCAGCTGGTACCTCGGCAGAAGCGCCGGCGGAAGGACCGTGCGGACCTCCCTTGACATGGCGGAATTTCTGCTCGATACCGCTCACGTCGCCGTAGTTCCCGGCAGCGCGTTCGGGGAGTTCGGTAAAAATTTTATACGTTGTTCGTACGCGTATTCTATGGAGAACTTAAAGTACGCCACGAATAAGATCGCCGAGTTCGTTTCGTCACTAAGTCGTTAGAACGTCGGCGGAAAGAGAGAGAAAGCTATGGAAAAGATTTTTGTGGTTGGCGCGGGATTTTCCGGCGCTACTATCGCGCGGCTTTTCGCCGAGATAGGCTACGACGTTACCGTCATAGACAGAAGGACGACGATAGGCGGCAACGCTTACGACTGTCTCGATAAAAACGGCATAATGATACAGCCTTACGGACCGCATATCTTTCACACGGAAGAAAAGAGAGTTTTCGAGTTTTTATCCCGCTTTACCGAGTGGTACGAATATAAGCACAGCGTTTTGGCGTCGGTCAAAGGCAAGACGGTTTCGCTGCCGATAAGTTTATCGTCGCTTTACACACTGTTCCCCAAAACCAAGGCGCAAAGAATAGAAAACGCGTTGAAAAACGCTTTCGGCGAAGGTGCGACCGTGCCTATTTTGGAACTTAAAAACCAAAGCGATCCCGTGCTTAAAGATTTTGCGGAATTCGTGTATAAAAATTTCTACTATACTTACACCAGAAAGCAGTGGGGATTAAAGCCCGAAGAATTATCCGACGAAGTCATGACGAGAGTGCCCGTCTGCGTTTCGGATAAGGCGGGGTACTTTAACGACGAGTATCAATTCATGCCGAAAAACGGTTTCACCGAAACGGTTACCAACATATTGAAACACCCCAACATAAAACTCAAATTAAAGACCGACGCCGAAAAACACCTGTATTTTGAAGACGGCAAGATATATTTCGACGGTAAAGAGTTGGAAGGTAAGGTCATCTATACGGGAAGAGTAGAAGAAATTTTCGGCTATAAGTTCGGTGCGTTGCCGTACAGGACGCTGAAATTCAAGTTCAAAACCTACAACCGCCCGTCGTACCAGAACGCCGCCGTCGTAAACTACACGGCGAACAAGAAGTTCACGAGAGTTACCGAGTTTACCAAATTCACCTGCGAAAAACAGGCGAAAACGGTGATAGTCAGAGAGTACGCCAAAAAGTGCAAAAAGGCAGACGTTCCCTACTATCCCATACCCACCGAAAAGAATAAGGAACTTTACGTAAAGTACTTCGACGAAGCCAAAAAATACAAAGACCTTTATCTTTTGGGAAGACTCGCCGAATATAAGCACATAGATATGGACGAAGCGGTGCTTTGCGCCATGCAACTTTTTGATAAACTTTCGGAAGGCGAAATTTAAAGACCGTAGGTCGTAAATGAAGATTTTAGAGGTCATAGACACCTTTTCTCCCGTCGTCGACGGGGCGATAAACGTCGTAAGAAATTACGCCGATCAACTGAATAAGACCGATATCTGCGTAGTAGCCGCGCCGAAACCCGCGAGAAAACAAAAGTACCGCGACGGAGAAACTTATAAGGTTTTGCGTTGCAACTCTCTTTCCGCGCCGGAGGGCTACCGCAACGCCCTGCCTTTTACCGACCGCAAATTCAAAAAGGCGTTGAAGGCGGAAAAATTTGATATAATCCACGTTCACTCTCCCTTCGTTTTAGGGAGATTTTGCGTTAAATTCGCAAAAAAACACCGTATTCCCGTAGTAGTTACCCTGCACACCAAATACAAACTCGATTTTATAAGGACTTTGCATAATTTCAGGCCGCTGGTCAATTTCATGATGCGGTTTATAATGAAACCCATAAAGCGGGCGGATGAAGTGTGGACGGTATCATACACCGCGATAGACACCTTAAAAGAATACGGATATAAAGGCGACGTGAAAGTCGTAAAGAGCGGCACCGATTTCAGATATCCCGACAACGCGGAAGAACTTATAGATAAAATAAACGCCGCGCACGGATTAGCGGGGCAGAAGAACGTCTTTCTGTTCGTCGGGCGCGTTGCCATGTACAAAAATCTCGATATCGTAATAAACGCCCTTAAAATCGTTAAAGATACCGGCACGGATTTTAAAATGATAGTGGTGGGCGGCGGTTTCGACCTTAAAATTTTTAAAGAAAGGGTGGAAAGAGCGGGACTTACCGAAAACTTTATATTTACCGGTGCTATGACCGACAGAAATCTTCTGCAAGGCTACTATTTAAGGAGCGATCTGTTCTTATTTCCGTCCACTTTCGACACCTGTTCGCTGGTTTCGATAGAGGCGGCGGCGCACAAACTCCCGGCCCTCGTCGTAAGGGGATCGTGCCCCGCGGAGAACGTAAAAGACGGCGAAAACGGGTTTTTATCTGAAGAGAACGGAGAAGATTTCGCGAAAAATATCCTTCGTGCGATAAGCGAAAAAAAGGCGCTGAAAGAAGCGGGGGAGAACGCCTATAAAACGATATACAGATCGTGGGAAGACACGGCGGAAGAGTTAAAAACAGAGTACGGCAGGATAATAGAAGAGTATAAGAAAAAAACGCGCGGACAAACCCGTAGGTAAGGGAAATATATTTTTTTCCGCCCGCAAAACGTTTGACTAAAAATTATTTATTTGTTATAATTTAAGCGTAAATTGAATTTTGCCAATATAGGTTCGTAATTTTACGGCACGAACGTTTCTACCGCACCGCCTACCGTGCGACTATTGGATGACTTTCCGTAGGGATTTCCTTCGGAATACAGGCGCTTTATTGGCAGACAGGTTTTTTTAAAGACCTGTTTTTCGTTTTTAAAACACGAGAGGAATTTATGGAGCTTCTTAAAGAGACTATCCTGAAAAAGGGAAAAGTTTTATCCGGCGACGTTTTAAAAGTCGGTTCTTTTCTCAACAATCAGATAGACGTAAAACTTCTTTCCGCAATGGCGGACGACGTTTTCGCGCATTTTAAGGATAAGAAGGTTACCAAAGTTCTCACCGTGGAAGCGTCGGGCATAGCGTTCGCCTGCTTTATCGCCGAAAGGTTTTCCTGCGACGCCGTCTTTGCCAAGAAGAGCATGACGACGAATGTAGACGGCGAAACGTTTTGCGCCGACTGTTATTCTTTCACTCATAAGACCGCCAACAAACTTATCGTCCCCAAAGAGTACTTGTCCGAGAAAGACGTCGTACTCGTTGCGGACGATTTTTTGGCTAACGGACAAGCGGTAAACGCGCTTATTTCAATAATAAAGGACGCGGGGGCTGAACTTTGCGGAGTCGCTATCGCCATAGAAAAGGGTTTTCAGTGCGGCGGCGACGCGCTTCGTAACAGGGGCGTCGATATATATTCTCTCGCCGTTATAGACGAGATGAACGCGGGCGGAATAAAATTCCGCGCATAACCAAAGGTAAATAAACCCTGTATAAGGGTCAGGAGGTTTTATTAAAATGAAGAAACTCATCACTCTTTTACTCACTGCCGTTATGTCGGTAGCGTGCTGTTTCGGTCTTGCCGCTTGCGGCAATGACGGCGGAAAAGAATCTGTCGGCGAAGTTGAATTGCCTGCGGTAACCAGCGAGAACGTCAATCAGTTCGATGACGTTGAAATTGCAAGCGATTTCAAGATCGGGCTTATCACTCTGCACGGCGAAAGCTCCACTTATGACAAAAACTTTATCGACGCTTTCAAAAAGGCTTGCACGGCTTTGGGACTCAGCAGCAGTCAGTACATTATCGTGACGGATATTCCCGAAGGGGAAGCGTGTCAGACCACGGCTGCGGATTTGGTAGACCAGGGTTGTAAAGCGATATTCGCCGACTCTTTCGGTCACGAGTCTTATCTTCTCGCGGTTGCGAAGGCTCATCCCGAAGTTCAGTTCTTCCACGCGACCGGAACCACCGCTCACACCGAAGGGCTCGCCAACTTCCACAACGCGTTCGCTTCCATCTATCAAGGCAGATATTTAGCCGGCGTAGCAGCGGGTCTCAAACTCAAAGAAATGAGTGAAAAAGGTTTGATAAAAGATTCTAACAAAGATAAAGACGGCAACGTTAAAGTCGGTTACATCGGCGCCTGGACTTATGCGGAAGTTATTTCCGGATTCACTTCCTGGTATTTAGGCGTTAGATCTGAATATCCCAATGTTGTTATGGAAGTACAGTTCACCGGTTCCTGGTACGACGAAACTGCGGAAAAGACCGCTGCCGAAACTCTTATAAGAAGAGGCGCCGCGCTTATTTCGCAGCACGCCGACTCCATGGGCGCTCCGACCGCTTGTGAAAACGCGGGTATCCCCAACGTTTCCTACAACGGCAGCACCATAAAGGCTTGCCCCGATACGTTCATAATTTCCTCCAAGATCGACTGGACGTATTACTTTAAGTGGATAATCGCCTCCGTTGGCGGTAATGCCGAAGCCGTTCCCACCGATTTTGCGGGAACCATAAACGACGGTTGCATGGTGGCTTTGACTGCTATTAACGGCGACGTTATGGCGGAAGGCACCGTTGAAAAACTCGTTGAAGTAAGAGGTAAATTACTCGACGGTTCTCTCAAAGTGTTCGATTGCAGCAAGTTTACGGTAGACGGAAGGACCGTAGCGTCTTACATGGCTGACGTTGACACCGACGATGACTTTACTCCCGACACCAACGTTATAAAGACCGAGGGCGGTACGACCTATTTTGCGGAATCCGAATTCCGTTCGGCTCCTTATTTTGATATCCAAATAGACGGCGTTACCTATCTTAACGCAGTGTACGGAACCGACGACGACGGCAAACCTATATTTATTACTTTCGACGAAGAGTAATCAAGACAAGATCGCAACTTAAATCGTTCGGAGCGCAACGGCGCTCCGAACGATTTAAAAATTCCTACAAAACAGAGGTCATTGTGGAAAGACAAGTCGCTTTGGAACTTAAAAATATTTGCAAATACTTTCCCGGGAAAGTAATGGCGAATAAAAACGTAAATCTTACCCTTTACAAGGGCGAGATTTTGTCCCTTTTGGGGGAAAACGGGAGCGGTAAGACCACTCTCATGAATACGATATCGGGGATATACGCTCCCGACGAAGGGCAGATATTTATAGACGGCAAGGAAGTCGTGATAAAATCGCCCAAAGACGCCTATCTTTACAAAATAGGCATGATACACCAGCATTTTAAGTTGGTGGATATATTTTCCGCTGCGGAAAACATTATTCTCGGCGTGAAAGAAAAAGGTTCTCTTAAAAACGTAAATACCCGTGTGCGCGAGATAGCCGAGCGCTACGGTTTCGATATAGATCCCAAAAAGAAAATATACGAGATGTCCGTCTCGGAAAAACAGACGGTCGAAATAATAAAAGTTCTGTACAGGGGCGCGGATATCCTTATTTTAGACGAACCTACGGCGGTTTTGACCCCGCAGGAGACGGAAAAACTCTTTGCGGTGCTGCGCAAAATGAAGGAAGACGGCAAGTCGATAATCATAATAACGCATAAATTGAACGAAGTGCTGGCGATATCCGACCGCGTGTCGATACTCCGTAAAGGCGAATACGTCGGTACGGTGGACACCGCAAAAACCAACCAGAAAGATCTCACCGAAATGATGGTGGGAAAAAAAGTCGAACTTAAAATAGACCGTCCGAAGACGGAATTCGACAGACCGCTTCTCGAAATAAGAAATCTATGTATCAATTCCGACGACGGCAACGTTGCGATAGACGACGCGAGTTTCTATATCCGCGGCGGCGAAATATTAGGCGTTGCGGGGATAGCGGGTTGCGGTCAGAAAGAACTCTGCGAAGCGATTGCGGGATTGCGTCCCATAAAGAGCGGACTTATAATGCACAAAGGAGAAAACATAATAGGGCTCCCGCCGAGGACTATAATAGAAAAAGGCGTTTCCATGAGTTTTATTCCCGAAGACCGTCTGGGCATGGGGCTTGCGCCGTCCTTTTCCATTACCGACAATATGATGCTTAAAACTTACGGGGAAGGTAAAGGTCCTTTCGTTGACAGAAAGTCCGCAAGAGAACGTGCCAACGCGCTTATAAAAAGGTTGGAAATAGTTACCCCGTCTTCCGAAACGCCCGTAAGAAAACTGTCCGGCGGCAACGTGCAAAAAGTTCTGGTCGGCAGGGAAATAGAAGCGGGGCCCAACGTGATTATCACGGCGTATCCCGTAAGGGGCTTGGACATAAACTCTTCCTACGTTATATACGACATATTAAACGAACAGAAAAAGAAAGGCACGGGAGTTCTGTTTATCGGCGAAGATCTGGACGTTATGCTTGCCCTTTGCGATAAGATAATGGTTTTATGCCACGGCAAAGTGATGGGTATAGTTCACGCCGAAAAGACCACGAAGGAACAGTTGGGACTTATGATGACGGGATCATTAGACCTTACGGAAGAGAAGAAAGACAAGAATTTAGGCTTCGCAAAAGACAGCAACCTTACCGAAGAGGAGTGGAAGAGCGAAGAAGAACGTCAGGAAAAGGAGGCAACCGATGGAAGAAGTTAAGACCGTCAGAGAACCTTTGTTCCACATGGTAAAACGCGGTAATATCACGTTGCTTAAACGTCTCGGTATCTATGCGGGCGCGATAGTGGCGGGAATCCTTCTGACGAGTATTCTTTGCGTGGTTGCGTCTTCCGATAAAAGCAATCCGCTGGAAATGTTTTCGTCTATGTTTTCGGGAGTGTTCGGCACGGAGCGCAGGTTCTGGACGTTTTTGAGGGATACGGCACTGCTTCTCGGCATATCTCTCGCGCTTTTGCCTGCGTTCAAAATGAAATTCTGGAATCTGGGCGCAAACGGACAAGTTCTTATGGGTTGTCTCGTAACTATTGCGTGTATGCGTAATCTCGGCGGCAAAATTCCGGATGCGGGCATAATCGCGATAATGACGGTGGCAAGTGTTCTGGCGGGAGCCGCATGGGCGGTGATCCCCGCGATATTCAAAGCGTTTTTCAAGACAAACGAAACGTTGTTCACGCTTATGATGAATTACGTTGCGCAAGGGCTTGTCGTTTACATGATAACGGTGTGGGCGCCGAGCGGTTCGGGAAGTTTGTCGCCCGAAGTTTACGGACGCCTTCCGAATATCGGTAACGGGTATCTGCTTACTATAATCGTTTCCGCGATTTTAACGGTGTTTATGTTTTTCTACCTCAGCCGCAGTAAGCACGGCTACGAACTTTCCGTCGTCGGCGAAAGCGAGAACACCGCAAGGTACGTGGGTATCAACGTTAAAAAAGTCGTTATAAGAACGCTTATTCTTTCGGGTGCCATGTGCGGACTTATGGGGCTTTTAATAGGCGGAAGCATCAACTATACCGTAAGTTCCGAAATAGTCAACAATATGGGCTTTACGGGCATTATGGCTTCCTGGCTTGCCAAATTCAATCCTTTGGTGCTTATAGGAACGTGTGGGCTTATTACCTTTATTTCCAAGGGTATGGGACAGGTAAGACAAGACTTCGGGTTCTACAACGACGCCATAGGCAACGTCGTTTTGGGTATCATATATTTCTTTATAATAGGTTGTGAATTCTTCATAACGTATAAACTCATTTTCCGCAAGAAAAACAAGACGGATTTTACGGCAATCGAGAATTCGACGCAAAAAGGTAAAGGAGGTAATGAGTAATGTTCGTTTCGCTTATTACCGGTGCTATTCCTCTCGCCGCAGTGTTCCTTTTCGGTTGCGTCGGCGAGATAATAACGGAAAAATCGGGGCACTTAAATCTCGGCATCCCCGGTATTATGTGTTCCGGTACGGCAGGCGGGTGCTTGGGTGCGTACCTTTGCGTCAGCACTTTCGGAAATCACGTGTCCTGGCTGGTACTCGTATTGATTTCCGTGGCGTTGGCATTTTTGTTTGCCGCGGTCGTCGGCGGGATATACGGCTTTCTGACCGTTAGCCTCCGTTGCAATCAAAACATAACGGGACTTGCCCTTACGACTTTCGGCGTCGGGTTCACACAGTTTTTTATCGACAATTTCGTGGACAGAGATTATCTGTACCGCGCAAGCAGAATAATAAACAGAGGGTTGTCGTTTGCCGGCGATTTGGGTTGGTTCGGCGAGATCTTTCTTTCCTATGGTATTCTGGTGTACGTGGCGATAGCGATAGCGGTCGTTACCTCGATATTTCTTAAAAAGACCAAAACGGGATTGCGTTTAAGGTCTATCGGGGAAAATCCCGCTACGGCTGACGCCGCGGGAATAAACGTTACCGCATATAAATATTCCGCGATACTTATCGGTAGCGGCATAGCGGGGCTCGGCGGCTTCTACTATATAATGGGTTATCTCGGCGGCAGTTGGGAAAACGCTTCTACGATAGAGGCTTTGGGCTGGTTATCCGTAGCGCTCGTTATATTTACCCTCTGGCGTCCGAATCTGAGTATTTTAGGTTCTTTCATATTCGCTGTTTTGTATATTCTTGCATTTAAGATCACGGGGATATCTTTCTCGCAGATGTCCCTCTTAAAGATTCTGCCGTACGTCGTTACCATAATAGTTCTTATATTCACGAGTATTTTCGGCAGTAAGAACGTTCAGCCGCCCGCGGCTTTGGGACTTAACTATTTCCGAGAGGACAGATAGCAGATAAACAGTCCGCCCTTGCGGAAGAATTTTCCGCAAGGGCGTTTTTTATCGCATATCCGTTTACAAACGGCGTAAAAAATGTTAAAATAGGGTTGATATTTCAAGGAGCGACCATGTATAAGATTCTTTCAAAAAAACAACTCAATCAAACCGTAACGCAGATGGAAGTGGAAGCACCTCTGGTGGCGCAAAAAGCCTTGCCGGGGCAGTTTATAATACTTCGCGTGGGCGATAACGGCGAACGCATACCGCTTACCGTGGCGGGCACGGATAAAAAAAGGGGCGCGGTAAAGATAATCTTTCAGGTAGTCGGCGCGACCACCATGAAACTCAACGCCCTTGAAGTCGGCGAATATATAACCGATTTCGTAGGTCCGTTGGGAAAACCCACCGAGACCGAAGGCATAAAAAAGGTGTGTATAGTGGGCGGGGGCGTAGGATGCGCCATAGCCTACCCCGTGGCGGAAGAATTTCACCGCCTCGGTGCGGAAGTTACTTCCGTAATAGGTTTCAGGAGTAAAGATATAGTAATTTTGGAAGAAGAGTTCCGAAAAGTTTCCGACAGGCTTTTCGTCTATACCGACGACGGAAGTTACGGAGAACAAGGCAACGTTACCGTGCCGCTTAAAAAGATGCTGGAAAGCGGTGAGAAATTCGATACGATAATAGCGATAGGACCTATCGTAATGATGAAATTCGTTACGCTTACCGCAAAAGAGTACGGTATTCCCGTAACGGTGTCCATGAACCCCATTATGATAGACGGTACGGGTATGTGCGGCGGGTGCAGGCTTACCCTTAACAGAAACGGCGAAAAGATAACGCGCTTTGCCTGTGTGGACGGACCGGATTTCAACGGTTACGAAGTGGATTTCGACGAAGCGGCGTCCAGAAACAACGCGTACGCGGACTTTGAAAAACGCGCGAGAGAAAAGACCTGTAATTTATTTAAGAACGTGTAGGTGAAAAATGGCGATAGTTGCGAAAAAATACGAAATGCCCACGCAGGACGCGAAGGAAAGGGCGCATAATTTCAACGAAGTGGCTTTGGGATATTCGGCGGAGATAGCGGTAAAGGAAGCGCAGCGGTGCTTGAACTGCAAAAACAAGCCGTGCGTGTCGGGATGTCCCGTAGGCATAGATATACCGAATTTCATTTCCCGCATAAAGGAAGGAGATTTTTCGGGCGCGTACGATATAATAAGCGAATCGTCTTCTCTTCCCGCCGTGTGCGGAAGAGTCTGCCCGCAGGAAACTCAATGCGAAAGTAAATGTACTCTCGGAATCAAGTTCGAGCCGGTGGCGATAGGTAGATTAGAACGGTTCGTAGCGGACTTTCATAACGCAAACGACGACGAAAAAGAATACGTCGCGCCGACGGGCGAAAAGGTCGCGATAGTGGGTTCGGGACCTTCGGGGCTTGCGTGCGCGGGGGAACTTGCGGGGAAAGGCTATAAGGTAACGGTTTTCGAAGCGTTGCACACCGAAGGCGGGGTTTTGGTCTACGGGATACCGGAATTCCGTTTACCCAAGAGCATAGTCAAAAAAGAAGTGGAAGGCTTAAAGAAAAGGGGCGTTACCTTTACGACCAACGTCGTAATAGGCAAAACCCTTACCGTGGACGAACTTTTCGGTATGGGATATAAAGCGGTTTTCATAGGTTCGGGCGCGGGACTGCCTAATTTTATGAACATAAAGGGCGAATCGCTCAAAGGCGTTTATTCCGCCAACGAATTTTTAACGCGCAGCAATCTGATGAAGGCGTATCTACAAGATCCCGAAACGCCTATAATGAAAGGCGGCAAGGTTGCGGTGGTGGGCGGCGGCAACGTCGCTATGGACGCCGCAAGGACCGCGCTTAGACTCGGTGCGGACAACGTGTACATAGTGTACCGCCGTTCTATGGAAGAACTTCCCGCGAGAAAGGAAGAAGTGGAGCACGCCGAAGAAGAAGGGATAGAATTCAAACTTCTCTGCAATCCCGTGGAAATTCTGGGCTTTAACGATCCCGAAAACCCGCGCAATCCGTTAAACGGCAGGGTAACGGGTATGAAATGCATAAAAATGCAACTCGGCGAACCCGACGCCAAAGGCCGTCGCCGTCCCGTGCCGATAGAAGGTTCGGAATTCGAGATAAAACTCGACACGGTGATAATGGCGATAGGCACTTCTCCCAACCCGCTTATAAAGAGCACGACGGAAAATCTTACCGTCAACGCTCACGGCGGGATAATCGTGGACGAAAACGGGCTTACGTCGAAAGAAGGCGTTTACGCCGGCGGCGACGCGGTAACGGGCGCGGCGACGGTGATATCGGCTATGGGGGCGGGCAAGACCGCGGGCAAAGCCATAGACGAATATTTAAGGAAAAACGGATGAGTTACAGGATAGAAAAGGACTCTATGGGAGAGATGCGAGTGCCCGCCGAAAGGGCTTGGGGCGCGCAAACCCAGAGAAGTTACCAAAACTTCAAGATAGGCGACGAAAAGATGCCGCAAGAGATAATATCGGCGATAGCCGTCGTAAAAAAAGCGGCGGCGGACGCCAACTTCGCGCTCGGAAAACTTTCCGCCGAAAAAGCGGAACTGATAAAGTCCGCGGCGGAAGAGATAATAAGCGGCAAAAGACGGGAAGAGTTTCCGCTTTCGGTGTGGCAGACGGGTTCGGGCACGCAGACTAATATGAACGTCAACGAAGTGATAGCGAATATCGGCAACGGAAAGGCGGGTAAAAAACTTCTTCACCCCAACGACGACGTGAACGCTTCGCAAAGCAGTAACGACGTCTTTCCGTCGGCGATACATATAGCGGGGGCTACCGCGGTAACGCAAAAACTGCTTCCCGCGGCTTTTTCGCTTGCCGACGCTTTCAAAAAATTAAAAGAAGACAATAAGGGCGTTATAAAGACGGGCAGAACGCACCTTATGGACGCCGTTCCCGTGTCCTTTTCGCAGGAGATAAGCGGGTGGGAATACCTTATAAGGGAAGCGGCGGACGAAATAAAACTTTCCCTTTGCAAACTTTACCCCGTGCCGCTGGGCGGGACTGCCGTCGGCACGGGACTCAACGCCCCCGAAGGGTTTTCTTCTCTCGCGGTAAGTAGAATCGCCGAATATACGGGGCTACCCTTTACCGTTTCGGAAAACAAGTTCCAGTCGCTTTCGGCAAAGGACGGAGTGGTCTTCTGCCACGGCGCGATAAAGGCGCTCGCCTGCAATCTTTTTAAGGTGGCGACGGATATAAAGTGGCTATCCTCGGGACCGCGTTCGGGTATAGGCGAAATAAATATCCCCTTCAACGAACCGGGATCTTCCATAATGCCGGGGAAAGTCAATCCTACGCAGTGCGAAGCGGTATCCATGGTCGCAGCGCAGGTGATAGGCGACGACGCGGCGATAACCTTTGCGGCAACGCAGGGGAATTTCCAACTCAATACCTTTATGCCGGTCATAGCGCACAATTTCCTTAAATCGGTAAATCTTCTTGCCGACGCGATAAAGTCTTTCACCGACAACTGCGTGAAAGGAATAACGGCAAATAGAGCGAAAATGCGGGAAAATCTCGACAAGTCGCTGATGACGGTGACGGTGCTTTCCCCGATAATCGGCTACGAAAACGCGGCGAAAACGGTAAAAAAGGCGTACGACGAAAACGTTACCTTAAAGGAAGCCTGTATCGCCTTGGGCTTTATCACCGCGGAAAAGTTCGACGAAGTCTTTCATCCCGAAGAAATGGCGAAAGAATAGAGAAAAAAAGACGGTTTTTGCGGGGCGCGAACGCGCCCCGCTGTTTTTTTGTAATTTATCGGCGAAAAATTTCATATCATAGAGTATGGTACTGTCATTTAACGATTTAAAAAAGCGCGAAGTAATAAACGTTGCGGACGGCAGGTCTTTCGGTAAACCGATAGATATCAGGATAGAATTCCCCAAGGGGCTTATGACGGGAATAGTCGTTCACGGCGCGAGAAGACGTGGGATATTAGGGCTTTTTTGCCGTTCGGAAATATTTATCGAAGACAAAAACATAGTAAAGATAGGGGGCGACGTTATCCTTATAAGGACGGGAACGCAAGGGGGCGTTTCGATAGATAAGGGAAACGGCAAAAAGAACGGAAATTGCGGTTGCGTCGGCGTGCCGCCCGCTCTTCCGTGTCCGCCCGATAATTTTGCGGAGATAGAAACTTTCGACGACGATTCTTTCTGACGGCAAATTTAAAAAAGGTCTTGAAAAAAAGTCGGGCGTGTTGTATAATATAAAAGCAGGGGAATCCCTTTAACGACGATTATCGCTTTCGGAGAATTAAAATGATACTTTCTATCTGCCCGAACCCGAGTATAGACTGTACGATAGAATTAGACAGTCTCAACGTGGGCATGCTGAACAGGATACGCAACAAAGTGGAAACTTATTCGGGCAAGGCGTTAAACGTCGCGATCGGCGTGGCAAGGCTCGGCGAAAGGTGCGTTTCCACAGGTTTTATGTTCGCAAATCACGAAAGGATGTTCCACCACGTTTTAAGTAAAGAAGGGGTGCAGTCGGATTTCGTCATCTGCGAAGGTTCGGCACGCGTAAACTACAAGATAATAGACAAAAAGAGTATGCTTACCGAGATAAACGATAAAGGCGAAAACGTGCCGGAAGGTAAGCAGAAAGAACTTATCGCAAAGGTCGAAAAATTATCGAGGGAAGCGGATATCGCCGTTATGAGCGGGAGCCTTCCGAAGGGCGTGAACGCCGATTTTTACGGCGAAGTTTTAGGGAATATTCCCGAAACCGTAAAGGTCATCGTGGACGCTGAAAAGGCAAACACCTTGTCAGCGTTAAGGTCGCGCGAAATATTTATGGTAAAACCCAACGTAAAGGAGTTGGAAAACTTTACCGAGTTCAAAATATCTTCCAAGGCGGACATAATAAAGGCGTCTTTTAAGTATCTCGATATGGGGGTAAAGTACGTTCTCACTTCTATGGGGACGGAAGGGGCGGTGCTTACCGACGGCAAGGACAGTTATTTTTGCAAGAGCGCGTCGGTGGCGGTAAACTCCACGGTAGGCGCGGGGGACAGCATGGTCGCCGCCGCAGCCGTCGGGATATATAACGGCGTTTCCATGCGCGAAATGTTAAAAGAAGCCGTTGCCGCGGGAACGGCGGCGGTAACTACCAGCGGAACGAATCTTTTCTATTACGACAAATACAAGGAAATATATTCCAAGATACAGCCCGAAAGACTTTAAAGCATAATCCCCGACAAACGGCGCAGACTGTTTCTATGAGAAGTTCTTTTATATATAAAGACCTTAAAGAACTGCGGCTCAGCACCGTTGCGGGGGCGTGGGTGTTTTATTTTCTCACCGCGCTTTTGCCTACGGCGTTTCTTCTTATATCCGCGTTTGCGGTGTTCGGCGTGGACCTTGCCGTATCGCTCACGGAAAGTCTTCCCAGAGAATTCAAAGAAACCGGCGAAGCGGTGATAAAAACGGCGGGAAACGTCTCGGGCGGCGTTACCGTCTTTTTCGTTTTGAGCATACTGTTTTCGGGCTCGGCGTTTCTGCACCAGACCTGTAAGGACGGGGAATATATCTACGGCGTGAAGAAAAAGGAGAAAAACGGCTTTTTGAGAAGGCTTTGGGCTATGCTGGCTTTTGCCCTTCTGTTCGCGGCGTTTCTTTCGATGGCGTTCGTTTTCGCCTTTGAAAGACTCGTACTGTCGCTGATATTTCAGAGCGTGGGAAGAGCCGCCCTCGTACTTATAGCCTTTTCGGTGATAATAATTTTCTGCTTTTTTCTGGGGGTTATGCTTAATAAGTTCGTAAGCCCCGTAAAAATAGATTTTATTTCCGCGGGCACGGGCAGCATAGTTTCCGTGGGCGTGATAGTTTTGGGCACGATAGGTTTTACCCTGTATTTAAGGTTCTTTTCGGGGTTCAACGCCTTTTACGGCACTATCGCCACGGCGGTTATGTTTCTTTTGTGGATATACGTCCTTATGCTGGGGCTCGTGTTAGGCGTTGCCGTCAGCAAGAAAACGTATTTTCAGAGGGCGCTTGACTTATAGCGCGCGGCGTTATATAATTCAGTAATAAAATACCGAAGGTGAAACATGGTGGTTTTATATATACTCGCGGGAATATTCGGCGTGATTTTGGCGGATATCGTGTTGTTAACGATACTCGCGCTTTTCGCGGGGCGCGAGCGTTACGGTAAATATAATAAATTCTACGCCGCGGTGTATAAATTCCATTGCAGGATAGCGATATTTCTTTCCAACGTGAAAATAACGGTAAAGGGCAGGGAAAAACTCGACGGGATAAACGGTAAATTCCTGCTCGTCGGAAATCACCGCTCCAACTACGATCCTTTCGTAACGTTTCTCGCCCTTAAAAAGGATATAGCCTTTATCTCTAAACCCGAAAATTTCAAAGTCCCGATATTCGGCAGGATAGTGAGAAGATGCTGTTATCTTTCTATCGACAGAACCAACCCCAAAAACGCCGTAAAAACCTTAAATTACGCCGCGGAACTTATAAGCGGCGGCGCGGCGTCGGTGGGGGTATACCCCGAAGGGACGAGAAGTAAAGGTAAAGAAATGCTCGCCTTTCACGACGGGGTTTTCAAAATAGCGCAGAAAGCCGCTTGTCCGATAGTGGTGGCGGCAGTAAGCGGTACGGAAAGAATACATAAGCGCGCCCCGTTTTTAAGGACGAAAGTAACGTTGGAAATAGCGGACGTTATTTACCCGGAAAACTTTGCGGGACTTTCTTCGCACGATATAAGCGCTGTTGCAAAAGACGCGATAAAGGCGGCGACGGAGAAAAACGACGCCGCAAAATAGTGCGGAAACGACATATTTCGCCTTCTTGCAAAATAGAATATATTATCTCGACAAGGGGGATAGTATATGCGGGAAGACGTTACCGAAAGGGTTTTGGACGAGGCTTATTACATAGCGGAAACGGGGGCTACCGTAAGAAAGACAGCCGCCCTTTTTCTTTATTCCAAATCCACCGTGCATAAAGACGTTACCGAAAGGCTTTACGGGATAGATAAAGAACTTTACGAACGGGTGAGAAAGGCGCTCGACAAAAATCTTGCCGAACGGCATATCCGCGGCGGGGAAGCAACAAAAGAGAAATATAATAAAAAGCGCGATATTCCGTTGACAAGAAAGCGGTTATAGTGTACAATAAAGAAAAAGAAAGCCTGAACCGAAAGGTACGTCCTGACGGCGAAGGGGATAATAACGGATTTAAGGCGTGAGCCTTAATGATATGCGTTCCTCCCTTTGCCCGAATTCGGCGAAGGGAGTTTCTTTTTACGAAAAAAAGGAGATAAAGGATTTATGAAAAGATTTTTAACGTTTCTTACGGTTTTAACGTTGTGTTTCTGTTTTCTTTTCGCATTTGCCTGCGGCAAGACGGAAGATACAGACACCGAAAAGGCGCAAATAACCGTTTACGCGCCCGACGGCGCGCCCGCTATCGCGGTCGCTAAATTTATTCACGATAAGGAAGATTTCGGAACGGACGCCGAAGTTACCTATAACGTCGTTTCGGCGGCGAATATCGGCGGCGCGATGCAGAAAGGCGACGGGGATATAGTGATAATACCCGTAAACGCCGCTTCCAAACTGTATTCCGTAAAGGGATATAAGGCGGCGGCGGTCGTTACCCACGGCAACCTTTACCTTATGGCGAAAGAAGACCTTTCGTTGCAGGACTTAAAAGGCAAGGTGGTAGGGGTAGTCAATATCGCCAACGTTCCGGGGCTTACCTTTAAGGCGGTGTTAAAGGCAAACGACATAGATTACGCGGAAGGCGATACGGCGCAAGGCGGAATAGTTACCCTTAAAGGCTACGCCGACGGCAGCGAATTAGTTCTCGCCCTTAAATCGGGCGCGGTGAGTATAGGGCTTTTACCCGAACCCGCGGCGAATAAACTCACGCAGATAGCATCGGAATATAAATACGCTTTGGACCTTCAAAGCCTTTACGACGGAGAAACCGCGTCGTACCCGCAGGCTGTTATGATGGTGAAAGCCGAACTTATTGAAAAATTCCCCGCGCTTATAAACGCGATAAAGGAAAAATTCGACGGCAACGTGATCTGGGCGAAAGAGAACGTAGAACAGGCGGTAGCCGCGGTGGAGAGCGTTCTCGCCGAAGGCGTTACCCCGTCTTTTACGGCGCAGAACCTTAACGGCACGGTTATAGACAACTGCAAGATATTCTGGCAGGACGGGGAAGCGGCAAAGACCGCCGTCGTGGAGTATATAAACAATATAAGAGACATAGCAGAAGGCGCGGCGAACGCCGTTACCGACGATTTCTTTGCGTAGAAAAGTGAAAAAGACGGAAAAGGTATTGAATTTCGCCCTTCCGATAATAACGGTGGGTATAATAATCGCCCTGTGGGCGGCGGCGGCAAACGCGGCGGACAACGAATACGTCCTGCCAACCGTTTCCGCGACTTTAAAAAAAGCCTTTGAACTTTTTAAGAGCGCGAAGTTTTACTCGGCGTTTTTCTCTACTCTCATTAGGTGCGTCGTCGCGTTCCTTTTATCCTATGCGCTGGCTTTTGCCGCGGCGTATTTTTCCTATAAGAACAAGTACGCCGAAAGGGCTTTGTCGCCCTTTATCGCGATAGTAAGGACGCTGCCGACTATCGCCGTCGTGCTGCTTCTTACCGTATGGGTAAATTCGAAAGTCGCGCCCGTTATCGTTACCATGCTGGTGGTGTTCCCCACGCTTTTCGATAATCTTTACTCGGCGCTTTGCGGTATAGATAAGGAAATAGGCGAAATGTGCAAAGTTTTCGGCGTGAAGAAAAAGGACAGGCTTTTTAAGGTCGTTATTCCCGAGATTGCGCCCGAGTTTATACGCGCCGCGGGGGCGGGGCTTTCCCTTAATATTAAACTTATGGTGGCGGCGGAAGTGCTTTCGCAGACGGCAAATTCCATGGGGTATCTCTTAAATACCGCAAAAATTTACTTTGAAATATCCACTATGATAGCGCTGGTGCTCTTTACGGTCGCCGTCGGGCTTATCGTGGAAAGCGTTTTTAAGTTTCTCTCGAAAAAGGCGGCGAAAGTATGATAAACATTAAAAACGTAACCAAAAAATACGGCGACAAGACCGTTTACGATAACTTTTCGCTTGACATTGAAGAAGGCGTTATCACCGCCGTTTTAGGCGAAAGCGGTGCGGGGAAAACCACTCTTTTGAATATGATAGCGGGACTTACCGACTATTCGGGGGAGATCTCGGGGAATATTCGCCCCGCGTCTATGGTATTCCAGCAAAACCGACTTGTGCCGCACCTTACCGTAGCAGAAAACTTAAAACTCGTAAAAAGCGACGCCGATATCGCGTCGGCGCTAAATAGCGTAGGGCTTGCCGAATACGGGTGCGCGTATCCCAAATCTCTTTCCGCGGGCATGGCAAGGAGAGTCGCGCTTATCCGCGCATTTTTGTACCCTTCGCCGATAATCCTTATGGACGAACCGCTGATAAATCTCGACCTTGCGTTAAAGTACAGGCTTACGGGGCTTATAAAGAAACTGCAAAAGGAAAGCGGCAGAACGGTGATCACCGTTACCCACGATATAGGGGAAGCGGTTATGACCGCCGACAGGATAGTGGTGTTAAAAGGCGGCAAAGTCGTTTTTAAGGAAGACGCGGTAACGGAAGAAACGGCAAAAAGGCTTACGGAAGTGTTGCTTCAAAACGGAGACGATAAATAAAAAATAAACCGCGGGGCGAAAGCCCCGCGAATTATTTTAAAAAGATAAGGAAAAAATCTTTTTAAATTGACAAAACGCTTGTACTTTGGTACAATAGAGTAAATTGTGAAAAAGGGAGAATATCTTGCGCTGTAAAATAGCCGACGTAACCTTCGGAATAACGCCCAAGTACAAATATCTCGCGAAGATCTGTGAAGGTTTTATCGATTCGGGAGAAAACGAACCCGAGTGCGTCATATCTGTTACCCAAGCGGATATAGACGGGGAAAAGGAAAAAGCGCAGGGCGCGATTTTCCCCGAATATTATCTCGAAGGACTTGCCGCGTTCAGAAAGATATGCGATTACCTTCTGAAAAACAAAGACGGGATACTGTTTCACGGCAGCGCCGTCGCGGTGGATAACAAGGCGTATATTTTCGCCGCGCCGAGCGGGACGGGAAAGTCCACTCACGCCGCGCTGTGGAAAGGGCTTTTAAAAGACAAGATGACCTATATCAACGACGATAAGCCCATAATACGGGTGGAAAACGGGGAGTGTTTCGTTTACGGCACGCCTTGGAACGGCAAGCATAATCTCGGCAGCAACGTAAAAGTGAAACTCGCGGCGATATGCGAAGTGCGGCGGGGAAAGGAAAACAGCATAGAAAAGATTTCGGCAAAAGAAATGCTTTCCGTCGTGTTCCGTCAGACTCTCGTGCCGGACGCCCTTCCCGAGATGGACAAGTATCTTAAAATTATAGACACGGTGTTTAAAAACGCGGAACTTTTCAGGCTGTACTGCAATACCGAACCGCAGGCGGCGGAAGTTTCGTATAACGCTATGGTGTTAAGGAGGAAATAAAAGATATGATCAGGATAAAAGACGGTTTTGTGTTAAGAAAGGTGGCGGATAATTATCTCGTGGTCGCGGTAGGCGGCGCGGTGAAAGATTTCAACGGGATAATAAATCTCAACGAAACGGGCGCGTTTTTGTGGGAAATACTTGCAAAAGGCGCGACCGAAGAAGAAACGGTCAAAAAACTCACCGAAGAATACGACGTGACGGAAGAAACGGCGAAAGCCGACGTCGCGAAGTTCATAGAGAAACTGAAAAGCGCAAATCTTTTGAAATAAATGCAGGCGGTAAACTTATGACGAAACAGGGGTTCGACAACCAAAAGTATCTGGAAATGCAGTCGGCGAAGATATTAGAGAGAATATCTATGTTCGGCGACAAACTCTATCTCGAATTCGGCGGAAAACTTTTCGACGACTATCACGCGTCGAGAGTGCTGCCGGGATTCGAACCGGACAGCAAGATAAAAATGCTTTCGGAGTTAAAGGATAAAGCGGAAATACTTATCGTCATAAACGCCAACGATATAGAAAAGAACAAGACGAGAAGCGATCTCGGTATCACTTACGATATAGAAGTTTTAAGACTTATAGATATATTCCGCAGCCGCGGATTTTTCGTGGGGAGCGTGGTGCTTACCCGTTTTGCCGAACAGCCGTCGGCGCAGGCGTTCCAGAAACGTCTTGAAATGCTTGGCGTAAAGGTTTACCGCCATTACCCCATAGCGGGGTATCCGTCGGAAGTCGAAAAGATAGTCGGCGAAGACGGTTACGGCAAGAACGAATACGTCGTTACCACCCGCCCCTTGGTGGTGGTAACCGCCCCGGGCCCCGGGAGCGGCAAAATGGCGACTTGTTTATCGCAACTTTATCACGATAACAAGCGCGGTATAAAGGCGGGTTACGCAAAGTACGAGACCTTCCCCATTTGGAACATACCCCTTAATCACCCCGTAAACGCCGCGTACGAAGCGGCGACCGCCGACCTTGACGACGTCAATATGATAGACCCCTTCCATCTCGAAGCATACGGGACTATGGCGGTGAATTACAACAGGGACGTGGAGATATTCCCGGTACTTTCGGCTATGCTGAAAAAGGTTATGGGCAATTCGCCGTACAAGTCGCCGACGGATATGGGCGTAAATATGGCGGGGTATTGCATAATAGATGACGAAGCGTGTAAGGAAGCCAGCAAGCAGGAGATAATAAGACGCTACTACGCCGCGCAACTCGACTATATGAAAGGCATCATAAGTAAAAGCGTCGAAACCAAGATAGAGATACTCATGGAAAAAATGGGCATAACCGTCGCCGACAGGAAAGTGGCGGTCGCCGCCCTTGAAAAAGAGAAACTCACCGATTGCCCCTGCGCCGCTATGGAACTTCCCGACGGCAGGATAGTTACGGGAAAGACGGGAAATCTTTTGGGCGCGAGTTCGGCTACGCTTTTGAACGCCCTTAAAACTCTCGGGGACATAGACGATTCTATACCGCTGATATCTTCGGCGGTGATAGAGCCGATACAGAAATTAAAAGTCAACTATATGGGCAGCGTAAACCCCCGTATCCATACCGACGAAACGCTGATATCTTTAGCAGTGAGCGCGCTTACCAACCCCACGGCGGAATACGCCATGGCGCAACTCGGCAAATTGAAGGGCGCGGAGTTCCACTCTACGGTGATACTCGCTCACGCCGATGTGAAAACGCTTAAAAAACTCGGGGTACGGGTAACTTACGAACCCAAACGCAAAAAAGACGCCGTTTTAAGTATAAATTAGCGTTTTTCAGAAGAGTCTGCGAGAAATACGATATAAAAACCAAAAAGCGTTTGCCGAAAGGCAAACGCTTTTTTGATTTTTAATAAAAGTTACGCTACAAAACCAGCATGCGGTTGTGATTTTCCGATTCGCCCGTCGCAAGGTCGTATATATCGCAGGCAAGGGAATCTATCCCGTAGCACTTTTCCGCCGTCTTTTTAAGTTCCGCCGCCTGACTCTTTCTCGTAACGACGGGGATAGAACTTCTTTCGTCCATCAAAGAGATGAGATCTTTTTTTGAAGAGTTCACCGCCAAAACCTTGGCGTAAAGCGGTTCTTTTAAACACTCGTCCTGAAAACTTTTGGTTATGCCCAAAAGGTTTGCAACGAATATCCGCCGTATTCTCGATTCCGTGTACCTTTTGGTGGATACCTTTTTGACCAGCGATTCGACGGTGTAATTGTCTTTTAAAAGCGCCTTTATCCTGTGTTCCAACCCTTCGGTGCAGTCGGGAAGTTCCGCAAGGAATTTTTCGTCCGCGCGGTACAGCGCGGAAAGTATCATCTTGTCGAAGTCGTGCGGAAAAGATTTAAGGTCGGCGTAAGAATATTTCGGCAGACTCTTTTTGGTCTTTTTAAGATTGCCGCTCTTTATTGCCTGACGGATACTAAGCGCGCTCGTAACTCCCTTTTTGAGGGTAACGTCCCCGTGTCCTTCTTCCCGTTTCATGGGGTAGATACCGATACCGCTATTTAAGTTTATCAGGGCTTTGGTGTATTCTATCCCCAAAATGTTGTTGGGCTTTAAAATAAGGTCTTCGTCGAAGTTTTCCCGTTTTATATCTTTTACCGCGAGAAATCGGGATTTAGCGAGCGAATAGCCCTGTTCGAGATAGTCTTTTAAAACTTTTTTGAATTCCTTACTTTCGTCGGACAGCGCGGCGGCAAGAGAGATAAAATCTTCCTTTTCCCCGCTTTCCGCCCCGAAACACAAGCCGTCTACGATATTTAATCCGTCGAGAATCTTAACAGCGCCTTTCGCGAACACTTCCGCCCCCGCGGTAGCGAAGACCGACGGCAGTTCGATAACGACGTCCGCCCCTGCCGTCACCGCCGCTTTCGCGCGTTTGAACTTATTTAAAATGGCGGGTTCGCCCCTTTGGGTGAAGTTTCCGCTCATTATAACTATGAGATTTTCCGCTCCGAGAGAACGCTTGATATAGTCGATATGCTTTATATGCCCAAGGTGCAGGGGGTTATACTCGGCGACGACGGCGCAAATTTTCATAATCCTTAAAAAACCTTAATTCAATAATTTACTTTTTCGTTTATTTGGTGTAAAATATTATAGTCAATATTATTTTACACTTTTTTCGGTAAATAATAAAGCAAAATGACGGTTTTGTCAAGGAGAAATTTTATGTCGGACATTTTGGGCGCTATAATAGAGAAAGCCAAAGCCAAAAACAAGAACGTAGTTCTTCCCGAAGGGGAAGACAAAAGAGTAGTGCAAGCGGCTTCGGAAGTGGTGAAAGCGGGGTTTGCCCGCGTTACCCTTTTAGGGAATAAAGAAGAAATACTCGCCGCAAATCCGGACGTAGATCTTACGGGCGTGAACGTCGTCGATCCGAAGACCGACGCTAACGCCGATAAATACGCCGAAATACTCTTTAAGGCGAGAGAAGGCAAGATAAACAAAAAGACGGGACTTTTAGAATATGCGGATATTGCCGCCGCAAAACAGAGTATAATGAAAGATTACACCATGTACGGTGCGCTTATGCTGAAAGCGGGGGACGTGGACGGTTTGGTTTCCGGCGCGTGCCACTCTACCGCCAACACTTTGCGCCCCGGTTTGCAGGTGATAAAGACGGCGGCGGGGATA
Organism: Christensenella sp. UBA1259; assembly: GCA_002308755.1. GTDB lineage: Bacteria > Bacillota > Clostridia > Christensenellales > Borkfalkiaceae > UBA1259. Next base: position 2,608 of record DBVR01000035.1, on the reverse strand, counting down.
AACACCGTTTCGAGTTGTTTTATCATGATCGCGCCGAAAGCCCACGAATACAATCCCGACGGCGTGGCGGTATTCGCCGACTGCGCCATAAACATAGAACCCGACGCGGCGCAGCTTGCCGATATAGCGATATCTTCGGCGGAGACGGCGAAAAACATAGCGGGTATAGAACCGAGAGTCGCCATGCTTTCCTTTTCGACGAAAGGAAGCGGCAACGACGACAAGTATTTTAAGTCGGTCCCCAAGATGCAGGAAGCGACGGCTATCGCGAAGAACCTTGCGCCCGACCTTAAACTCGACGGCGAATTCCAGTTCGACGCGGCGACCGCTCCCGAAGTAGGCGCGATAAAAGCGCCCGATTCTTCGGTCGCGGGCAAAGCCAACGTGTTTATTTTCCCCAACATAAACGCGGGGAATATCGGGTACAAGATAGCGCAGAGATTCGGCGGATATATGGCGTTAGGTCCGGTGTGTCAGGGATTCGCGAAGCCCATCAACGACCTTTCGAGGGGCTGTAACGTAGAAGATATAATAGCGGTGGTAGCCATAACGGCGCTTCAGGCGTAAAGGACGGAAAAGTATGAAAATTTTAGTTGTGAACGCAGGCAGTTCTTCACTCAAATACCAACTTATCGATATGGAAAACGAAAGCGTCGTGTTAAAGGGGCTTTGCGAAAGGATAACCTTCGACGGCGGACTTTTGACGCAGAAGACGGCGGACGGCAAGGAAACGGTGATAAAACGCGATATGCCGACGCATAAGGAAGCGATGCAGCTCGTTATAGACGCCATGACCGATCCCGTAAACGGCGGGATAAAGAGTATGAAAGAAATAGGCGCGGTGGGGCACAGAGTTCTTCACTCGGGCGAAGATTTCAAAGAATCGGTGGTGATAGACGACGAAGTAATAAGGATATGCGAAAAGAACGCCGAATTAGGACCTTTGCATATGCCCGGCAATATCGCCTGCATAAAGAGCTGCAGGGAAGTTATGCCCGGCGTTCCCATGGTGGCGGTATTCGACACGACTTTCCACTCCACTATGCCGAAAAAGGCGTACATGTACGCTATCCCCTACGAAGTTTACGATAAATACAAGATAAGAAAATACGGTTTTCACGGCACTTCGCACAAATTCGTGAGCGAAGAAACCATAAAACTTCTCGGCAGTAAAAACTCGAAGATAATCGTCTGCCATTTAGGCAACGGTTCTTCGGTGTCGGCGGTAAAGGACGGCAAGTGTATGGATACTTCCATGGGCTTTACGCCGCTCGAAGGCTTGGTCATGGGCACGCGCAGCGGCGATATAGACCCCGCCGCCGTGGATTATTTGCGTGTAAAAGTCGGGTTAAAGCCCGAAGATGTGGTGTGCTATCTCAATAAAAAGTGCGGTATGCTGGGTATAAGCGGCTTTTCCAGCGATATGAGAGATTGCACCGCCGCGGCGGAAAAGGGCGACGAAAGGGCAAGGCTCGCTATCGAAATGGTGGCGTACAGAGTCAAAAAATACGTCGGCAGTTATCTTGCGGTATTAGGCGGGGCGGACGCGATAGTGTTTACCGGCGGTATCGGCGAACACTCGCCGCTTATCCGCGGACTCGTTATGGAAGATATGGGATTTTGCGGGGCGGTGCTCGACGAAAAGAAGAATAAGGAATATTCTTCGGGCGTAGCGGAAATAAACGCCGAAAATTCCAAGGTAAAGATACTCGTTCTTCCCACCAACGAAGAACTTTCCATCGCGAGAGAAACGAAGGCTTTGGTTAAAGGAAGGTAAATTTTAAAATTTAATAAAAAAAGTTGACAACGCCACGCAAATAGTATATACTTATTTGGCTTGGGTAAGAAGGGGAAATTATGATTTTAGACCTTGCAAGCCTTTACCGCAAGGGCAAAACGGAAGAAACTTTTTATTTCGAGTATTACCCCGAGACGGCGGATATCGGTATCCCGAACGCTGAACTCGTTCTCCCCGTGAAGACGGAAGGCAAGGTAACGCTTACCGATAAAGGCTCCGCGGTGATAGAAGGCGAAGTGGTTTTCACCGTAAAAGGCTGTTGCACGCGTTGTCTTGCGGAAACGGAAAAAGTATTCGTTGTCGATATAAACGAACTTTGCGACGGCGAGGCGGAAGGTCCGTACAGGGTCGTAAACGACAGAATAGACCTTGCGAAAATAGTGGACGAAACGATAGTTTTAAATATTCCCGTAAGTTTTTTGTGCAGGGAAGACTGCAAAGGGCTGTGTCCCGTTTGCGGCGAGAACTTAAACGACGGGGATTGCAAATGTATAAAGGAAGGTAAATAAAAATGGCGGTACAGAAAAGTAAGACTTCTAAACAGAGGACCAACACGAGGTACGCGCAGTGGAAAATAGACGCGCCTAATCTCGTGGAATGCCCGCAGTGCCACGAACTTAAAGCGCAGCACAGAGTCTGCAAAAAATGCGGGTATTACGACGGAGTACAGGTAATAGATACTTCCAAGAAAGAAAAAAAGGATAACTGATAAGTTTTCCTTTTATCGTCGTATGAAGTTAAGGGCGGGGACGTAGTCTCCGCTTTCGTCGTTTAAGAAACGATTACGCGGCAAAGCCAAGGGCTTTGCCG
>DBVR01000030.1:43161-44840 GCA_002308755.1 Christensenella sp. UBA1259 | reverse complement strand
GCTCTACCGACTGAGCCACACCAGCGAATTTAAGATAAAACGCGGTGCTTTTTTTCAAAAGCCTTTTTATATTAGCACATTTTATCAAAATTATCAACGATTTTTATCGGCTTTAAGAAAAAAATTATGTTATTCGGTCGTTTATCTTAAAACCGCGTTCCGTAAGCCACGTTAAGGACAAATTCAGCCACTGTTGCACGGGAACGTTGACGTTACGTGTTTCTTCGGTGGCAAGGGATAGACCGTGTACGCCGTTTTCAAATATATGCAGTTCGAAAGGGACGCCGTGTTTTTTATACGCCGCCGCCATAAAAAGGCTGTTTTCCGACGGCACCGAACCGTCGTTTGCCGTCGCCCAGATAAACGCGGGGGAAGACTTTTCCGTTACGTGATTTTCGAGCGAAAGTCTTTGTTTTAACGCAGTATCTTGTCCGCAAAGATTATCAAAACTGCCGACGTGCGCTTTTTCCCCCGAAGTTATTACGGGGTAGGCAAGTACCACCGCGTCGGGACGGCAATATTCGGCTTTTTCTTTAAGGGCGGCGATCACTTCGTCCGCGTCGTAAAGCGTGGCGAGCATACCGGCAAGATGTCCGCCGGCGGAAAATCCTATCGCCGCAACCTTATCTTTTATTATGTGTAATCTTTCTGCGTTTTCTCTTATATACGCCATAGCCATAGCGCCTTCTACGAGTTGTGCGGGAAAAGTTATCGGCGCGCAGGAATATTCCAAGGTGAACGCCGCAAAGCCCTTTGCGGCGTAGGAGAGTGCGACGCACTCTTTTTCTCTGCCCGAAACGTAGGCATACGCCCCGCCCGCTATCACCAGCATTGCGGGACGAACGCGCAAAGGATAATCGGGCGCTTCGGGAATATACACGTTAAGAACCCCTTTTTCCTTGCCCGTTCTCTCGATATTGAAATAGTTATACAGATCGATTTTTTCACACAGCATAAAACGTCTCTGCCTTTTCCGAAATATCGGTACGTAAAAAATTATATCATACGCAAGCGATAAACGCAATATTTTTATAACGCTTGAAATATAAAAATAATTTTGCTATAATATATCCATGCGATACCATATAGATACGGGACTTATTTACGAGAAGTTCAGAGAAAACGGCGAGTGCCCCTTGTGCGAGATAGAAAAAAAAGCGCAGGAACAATTCGTTCACGAGTTTTTAAACGACGCCGTTATGGAAGACGATTCGAGAATTTCGGTGGCGAAACACGGTTTTTGCGAAAAGCATTTCGATGCACTTTTTAGCGGCAAAAACAAGTTGTCGGTGGCTTTGCAGGTGCTTTCGCGTTGCGACGCGATAGAAGATTTAGTCGCGCCCGTAAAGAGCGCGGGGAAGGCGAAAGCCCGTGCGGCGGAGATATTAAAGGCGAAAGACGATTGCGTTATCTGCGATCTTTTGAATAAGAGTATGGAAAAATACTACAAAACTATTGCGCAGATGTTCGTAAAGGAAAGGGAGTTTTTTAAACTGCTGTACTCATCCAAGGGTTTTTGCATGAAACATTACGCGGAACTGTTAAGGTATTCGGGTTCGGCGTTTCCCATGCAGAAAGAGTATCTTAAAACCCTTTCGGAAGTCCAGAAAAAGAACTTTGATAAAATAAAGACCGACTTAAAAGCGTTTTGCGACAGCCACGATTACAGAAACGCCTAA
>DBVR01000030.1:16314-43143 GCA_002308755.1 Christensenella sp. UBA1259 | reverse complement strand
AGCCGCTTGGAGAATCGGAAACCGCCTTGCCGAGAATCCGCACGAAACTTTACGGCAAAAAGCCCGAATAAAAGGATAAAACGGTAAAAGCCCGCCCCTGCGAAAATCGCAGGGGCGGGCAAATTTTTAAATCGTATATTTCTAAATCTTTTCTCGTAGCGCCGCTAAATCGAATAAAGCCTTTTTATATATTTCGTACATTTTCATAAGCGACGTTTCTTTTATCCTTTCGTCGGCTTCGTGGATATGGTTGTTCTCTTCGGGAAATTCCGGTCCGAAAGCGCAACCCTTTTCGAACACCCTTGCAAATGTGCTGCCGCCCATGCTCATCGGCTTACCTTTTTTATCCGCGTAAGCGTTGTAGGCGGATAGCAGGGTGTTTACGAAAGTTCCGTCTTTTAGCACCATAACGGGTATGTGATGCATTTCCGCCGTTACCGTAAACGGCGCTTTTTTTATGACCGCCGAAAGGTCTTCTTCGGTAAACGGGGCGGGAACGCGGCAGTCGCATATAAGTTCGCCGTTTTTTACGATATCGGGGGAAAGGGTTATTTTGCCCTGTTCGTTTTCCATTTGGGAAAGTCCCCACTTATCGTAAAACAGGTAGTCTATTATATCGCCAACGTCTTCGCCGCAGTCTTTCATAAACTCTAATATCGGCAAAAACGCATTTTTGCCGAGGTGCGGGGCGGATCCGTGCGCCGCAACGCCCTTGCCGTACAAAGTATCGCCTTTTAAAGTAAGCCCGTATTTACTGTAATCGCACTTTGAAAGGAGGTCCTTATTTAAGACGGTTACCTGCGCCGCCGCGCACACGGCGTTTATCACCGTGCCGCCTTTAAGATCTTTGAAATTTTTAAAGCGGGGCAGCGGAACTCTGACGTAGAAAACCCCTTTTTCCGCATACCCGACGGGGAAATCGCCGTCGGGCGAAAAGCCGTAGGTCGGAATATTCGTTTTGGTATTTAAATATTCGACGTCCTGCCAACCCGTCTCTTCGTCGCACCCGACGAAAAGGCGGAATCTTTTATTACATTTTACGCCGCTGTCTTTAAGCGCTTTTAAGGCGTAAAGGCACAAAAGCATAGGACCTTTGTCGTCGGCAACGCCCCTGCCGATAAGGTATCCCTTATCCTTGGTCAGGGCAAACGGCGGGTAGGTCCAGCCTTCGCCCACGGGAACTACGTCCATATGCCCGATAATACCTATTTCCTGACCTTCGCCATAAACTACTTCGCCGCAATAGTCGTCGTAGTTTACGGTTTCAAAGCCGAAACTTTCGGCAAGTCCCAAAAAAAAGCGCAGGGCGGCTTTAACGCCTTCGCCGAAAGGGGCGGAAGGCGTCTTTTCGCTTTTAACGCTGTCTATCGACAGAAGGGCGTTAAGGTTATCGTACAGTCCGGACGGATTCTCCATAAAATATCTCCGTTTAGCCGCCGTTTACGGCGTTGATGATTTCTTCGAGATTCACCTTGAAGAACATACTCACTACAATACTGTATATGTTGATATCGTTTAAAAATTTCGTAAGTATCGTGCCGGGGATTTCTTCGTTCAGACTTTGTACCGCGCCTATCGGAATAATACCTATAAGACTTATGATTATTTCAACGATAATAGCGCCCTGCAAAAGCCCGAAAATAAAGCCCAAAAGTCCGTCCACCGCGCCTATAACGGGGATTTCGTGCAGTTTTCTGAATATTTCGCCGACGATAAACAGTATTATCTTAAAGATTATAAACAGCCCTATCGCGCATATACCCGCAGAAATATAGAACCCGAACACCGGCGCAAGCACGTCTCTTAACGGAGTACTGCCGTCTATTGCGGAAGTGTCGATAGAAGCCAGTATCTTCACTATAATTCCCGACGTTAAGTCTTCGGGGTGAACGTCTTCCAACGGCGTATTCATGAGTTCTTCGCCGAAAATGTTGGATAGCAACCCGCGCACCCAGTTGGATATGGTGGTAACGAACCCGAACTTATCTTCCGTAAACTTCGCTACGGAAGCGCATAAAAGCACGGCGAGAACGAGGCTTATTATCGTTCCGAAGACGCCGAAAAAGGTTTTTACGAAACCTTTTCTCAATCCTCCTACCGCGAAAATGATAAGTAACAGCAGTGCGACGCCGTCCATTACGGCGCCCGTCGTGGTGTAATCCATATAAACTCCTCTTGCGTTTTCTACCATTGTAGCACAATTTTTTTATTTTATCAATATTTTACGCGAAGTATAAATCGTAAAATTTTCGGCTATAATTTCCAAAAACGAAAAGGACTTTTTATGAACGACGTTTCTTTCTCCGAAAATTTATCCGACGGCTACTCTTTCAGCGTGTTCAACGGCTACGCGCCGGTGGGCATAAACGAAACGCTTAAACGTTTCAACGGCAAAAACCTGCGCCCCGTTATCGTCTGCGTGGGAAGCGATCTGGTTTTGGGCGATAGCTTAGGGCCCCTTATCGGCACTATGCTTAAAGACAGGAATTTAGACGCCTACGTATACGGCACTCTTAATTTTCCCATAACGGCAAGGGAAGTGGAGTACGCCGCGAACTATATAAAACTACTGCACCCCGACTGTTTCTATATCGCGGTGGACGCGGCGGTGGGAAACGACGACGACGTGGGGCTGATAAAAGCCGTTAACAAGGGAATAAAGCCGGGGCTCGGCGTGGATAAAAGACTCGGCGTTATCGGCGACTGCGGAATAATAGGCGTCGTCGCGGGGAAGTCCGCGGGCAATTACAGCCTTTTCAATCTCACGAGACTAAACCTTATCTATAAAATGGCGGAAAAAATAGCCGCGGGAATCTACGATTACGTCTGCGGCTATAAAAACGATATTTCGGCGGGTGCGTGAAATTATTTTTTTAAGGTTACCATAAGGACTGCGATATCCGCGGGGGAAACCCCCGATATCCTGCCCGCCTGACCTAAATTTTCCGGTCGTATTTTATCTAATTTTTGTCTGGCTTCCAGCCTTAACCCTTCCATATGGAGATAGTCTATATCTTTCGGCAGGGTTTTTTCTTCGAGTTTTTTGGCTTTTTCTATCTGTTCTTTTTCCTTTTCGGTGTAGCCTTCGTACTTTGCGTCGGTCTCGGCGGTGAAAAGTACCGAATCCGAAATTCCGCAAAACGCCGAAAACTCTCTCTTTATTTCTTTCAGCGGTATCCCGCGCCGCACCATATCGGCATAAGACAGCGCGACGGACGGCACTTCGAACCCGTATTTTTGCATCAACGGCGCGCAGTCTTTCGGTTTTACCGAAGTTTTAAGTTCTTGCAGGGCTTTAAGGTACTGTCTCTTTCGGTTTTCGAGTTTTTTTAACCGATTCTCCGAGATAAGCCCCGTTCTTACGGCTTTTTCGGTAAGCCTTAAATCGGTGTTGTCCTGCCGAAGGACTATCCTGTATTCCGCGCGGGAAGTCATCATACGGTAGGGTTCGTTGGTGCCCTTGGTAACGAGATCGTCGATCAGAACCCCGATATACCCTTCGTCGCGGGAAAGAATAAAAGGCGCTTCGCCCCGCATTTTAAGGGAAGCGTTTATCCCCGCCATAAGTCCTTGGGCGGCGGCTTCTTCGTAACCGCTGGTGCCGTTTATCTGCCCCGCGGTGTAAAGCCCGCTTATTTTCTTATATTCCAGAGTGGGGTAAAGGTCGGTAGAATCTATGCAGTCGTATTCTATGGCGTAGGCGTAGCGCATTATTTCGCAATGCTCCAAGCCTTTTACCGTGCGGTACATTTTTTTCTGAACGTCGTGGGGAAGGGAAGTCGAAAGCCCCTGAACGTAAACTTCGCGGGTGTTTCCGCCTTCGGGTTCTAAAAAGAGTTGGTGGCGGTCTTTATCGGCAAACCTTACCACTTTGTCTTCTATGGAAGGGCAGTACCGTGGCCCCGTGCCCTTTATCGCCCCCGAAAACAGCGGCGAACGGTGTAAGTTTTCCCGTATTATCCTGTGCGTTTCTTCGGTGGTGTAGGTAAGATAACACGGCGTCTGCTTTTTGGGTAGTCCGTCGGTCATAAAAGAAAACGGGAAAACGTCGTTTTCTCCGTTCTGCACTTCGAGTGCGGAATAATCTATCGTCCTGCCGTCCACTCTTGCGGGAGTGCCCGTCTTAAAACGCCTTACCGAAAAACCGAGTTTTATAAGACTCGCGGTCAGTTTTTCTGCCGCGGAAAACCCGTTGGGCCCCGATTTTTTCCGCCACTCGCCCGCAATAACGCTGCCGTTTAGATACACGCCCGTGGCGATAATCACGGCGCGGCAGGTAATTTTCCCGCCGAAAGCCGTCTTCACTCCCGTAACCTTGCCGTTTTTAGTTAAGATATCCACGGCTTCGCCCTGCAATATCCTTAAATTCTCGGTGTTTTCGAGAGTTTTTTTCATATTTTCGTGGTAAAGGTTCTTGTCGGCCTGTCCCCTTAAACTCTGGACCGCCGTACCTTTACCGCGGTTTAGCATACGTATCTGCAAAAGGCTTCGGTCGGCGTTTATACCCATTTCGCCGCCTAATGCGTCTATTTCTCTTACTATCTGACCTTTCGCCGTTCCGCCTACCGAAGGATTGCACGCCATAAAGGCTATGCTGTCCAAATTAAGCGTCAGCATAACGGTCTTATATCCCGTTCTTGCGAGCGCGAGCGCCGCTTCGCAACCGGCGTGTCCCGCGCCTATCACTACGGCGTCGCAGACTTCTTCAAGATAAGTTCTCATTGAAAACTACGCCCCGACTACTGCTTTAAAAGTTTTTTCTTTATGTCGTTTATATCGGTGGCGAGTTTGACGTCGGTCTGAATAAGTTCCGCCACCTTATCCCTTGCGTATATTACCGTCGCGTGATCCCTGCCGCCTATCTTCTGACCGATGGTAACCAAAGGAAGATTAAGCATATCGGTGATTATGTATATGCATATCTGACGCGGTTCGACGAATTCTTTGTTTTTCTTCTTTCCGAGAACGTCGGCTCTGCTTACCTTATAGAATTCGCACACGCAGTTTATTATGTCGTCCACTTTCAGTTCTTCCTGTTTTTCGCCCGCGGATTCTTTCAACGCTTCGTTCACGAGATTTACCGTTATCGGTTTTTCGTGAAGTTTGCTCGCGAATATCACTTTGTTGAGTTTGCCGATAAGAGATCTTATATCTCCGTCGGACATTTCGGCGATATAGGTTAAGACTTCTATGCCGACGAGACACTTTTTTTCCTGACTTTTTCTTCTTAAAATGGCTATTCTCGTTTCCAGATCCGGCGGTTGAACGTCGGCTAAAAGCCCCCCTTCGAAACGGGTTTTAAGGCGTTCTTCCAAAACGTCTATTTCCTTCGGCGGGCGGTCGGAAGTTAAAACTATCTGCTTGTTTTGCAGGATAAGTTCGTTGAAGGTATGGAAAAACTCCGTCTGTACCCCCTGTTTTTTGGCGAGAAACTGCACGTCGTCTATTAAAAGCACGTCCACGTTCCTGTATCTTCTGCGGAAGTCCGCGGGCGCACCGTGTCCTCTGCCGATACTTTCTATAAGTTGGTTGGTGAACTGTTCGCAGGTGGCGTACATTACGGAAAGTTCGGGTTTTTTGATCTTTATGTAGTTGGCTATCGCCATAAGGATATGCGTTTTGCCGAGTCCCGTGCCGCCGTATATGAACAGGGGGTTATAGGAATCCCCGGGGTTTTCCGCCACGGCTTTCGCGGCGGCGAATATAAGTTCGTTAGACGGACCTACGACGAAAGAGTCGAAGGTGAACATGGGATTTACGGGCGCGCCCTGATTTTCTATATTTTCACGCGTTTCGGTCTCGAACTGCGAAAGGTATTCTTCTCTCGTGTCGGCGACTACGACTGTGAAGTCGGAAACTTCCGCATTGCTTCTTTTAAGCGCTTCTCTTATCTTGTCCGACATACGCATGGTAACGGTATCGGCAAAAATTTTGGAAGGCGTGCGGAGAATCAGCCTGTTGCCGATAAGGTCTACGGGCGTCAGCATTTTGACGTATGTCTCGAACATTATGGAACTGACCGACTTTTCCAGTTCGGGAAGGGTGGTCTTCCATAAAATCTCGTAACTTTCCATAAAAAATCTCTCCGGTATCAGATATTTATTTTTTCGTTTGCATTTAGTCGCAATTTATTATATAATATTTTCAGAGTAAATTTCAAGGCTTTAAGGTATAATTCCTTAAAAATTCCCAAAAATTTTATGCTTATAAAATATCTCACCTTAAAAAATTTCCGCAATTACGCGGAAGAAACCTTTCGTTTCGGGGAAGAACTGACGGTTCTTACCGGCGCCAACGCGCAGGGCAAGACCAACGCGGCGGAAGCCGTGTTCTTTTTGTGCACGGGTTATTCTCCGCGGGCAGGAAAGGACAGGCTGGTGATAAGAAACGGCTGCGAAACGGCGGAGATAGAAGGCGTCGCCGAGTCTTCGTACGGCGGCGTTTCGGTGAAGATAATCTTTGATAAAAACGACGGCAAAAAGGTGTATATAAACGGCTGCGAAACGGCGAGAATAGGCGAACTTATGGGCAACATAAACAGCGTGTTTTTCAATCCCGCGGAACTGAAACTCGTTCAGGACAGTCCCGAAGACAGGCGCAGGTTTATGAATATTTCGCTTTCGCAGATGTCGAAAAATTACTTTTACTCTTTGCAAAAATACAACAGGATACTGTTCCAGAGAAACAATCTCTTAAAAGACAGGGATCTTTCGCTCGTAAAAGACACCCTTTTCGTGTGGGACGGGCAACTTTGCAAGGCGGCGGCGACGGTGATACGGCAAAGGAACGCCTTTCTTTCGGAGATCGCGCCCATAGCAAAAGAAAAACATCTCTATCTTTCCGACGGCAAAGAAACTCTCGAAATGCGGTCGGAAAGCGGGTATTCGGGAACGGAAAAAGAGATAGAAGACAACTTCGCGCGGGATTTAAAAGACGGGTTCGAGAGAGACCTTCGTCTCGGCTATACCGCGATAGGTCCGCACAGGGACGACATAAAGTTTATATTAAACGGCGACGACGCAAGGATATTCGGCTCGCAAGGTCAGCAAAGGACGGTCGCGCTTTCTTTGAAACTTGCCGAAGCCGAGATATTCAAAAACAGGTCGGGCGAATACCCCGTGCTTATTTTGGACGACGTTTTATCGGAACTCGACAAAAGCAGGCAGAAACGCCTTATAGACGCAACGCACGGCATACAGACGATATTTACGGCGACGGGGATATCGCCCGCCGCTTTCAGGGGCAGAAAATACGCGCATATCGCGATAGAGAAGGGAAAAATCAAAAAAACCGTCGTGCGCGGCGTATAATCTTTATTGACAAAATTTCGGAAATATTTTACAATAGATATCGTGATAATAGTGGGATTCGACCCGGGGCTGGCGACTCTCGGTTACGGGGTGATAGAAAAGACCAAGGCGATAAAGCCGGTTATGGTGGATTACGGCATAGTATCCACGCCCAAGGAAGAAAACCTTGCGGCAAGACTTTGCCTTATCGAAAAGGGCGTAAAGCAGATAATAGAGAAATTCCGTCCCGACGAAATAGCGGTGGAAGAACTGTTTTTCGCAAAGAACGTAACCACGGGCATCAACGTCGCCCACGCAAGGGGCGTACTTCTTCTTACGGCGGTAAAGGAGTGCGTGAAACTCTACGAATACACGCCGTTGCAGATAAAGCAGGCGCTTACGGGTTACGGCAGGGCGGACAAGCACCAGATACAGGCGATGGTAAAGAACACGCTGGGGCTTAAAGGCATACCGCGTCCCGACGACGCGGCGGACGCGCTTGCCGTCGCGCTGTGCCATGCGCAGACCAACAAACTCGGCAAACTGTTCAGTATTTAAGGAGCGTTATGATAGGATTCGTTAAAGGAAGACTGGTTTCCTCGGAAGACAACGTCGTTATTCTGGAAACGGGCGGCGTCGGGTACGAAATAAGCTGTTCGGCGTCCGCGTACAGGAAACTGGTAAGGGAAGGCGGCGGGGAAGTTTTCGTTTACACGGCGGTAAGGGAAGACGGGATATCGCTTTACGGCTTTATAAACGGCGCGGAAAAAAAGATGTTTCTGCATCTTATATCGGTGTCGGGCGTAGGTCCCAAAATGGGGATAGCCATGCTGTCCGAAATGGAAGCCGACGAACTTGCGGTCAAGATAGCGACGGAAGACGTAAAAGGTCTTTCGCAGATAAAAGGGCTCGGCAAAAAGACCGCGGAGCGGATAATTTTAGAACTCAAAGACAAAATAGGCGGCGGCGCCGTCGGCGGGGTTTCCGCCGAGAAGTCGGATTTAGCGGAAGAAGAGGAAGACGACGCGCTTTCCGCGCTTTTGGGGCTGGGTTTTTCAAAGACCGAAAGCATAACCGCCTTAAAACAGGCGAAAGCCGCGGGAGCGACGACGGTACAGCAAAAAATAGCGCTTGCGCTTAAAAGTATGAGATAAAAATGGAAGAAGTTTTGGTAACCAGCACGATAGACAACGTGGAAACGGAGATAGAAAACGTCCTGCGTCCCAAGTCGATGGACGGATATATCGGTCAGGAAAAGATAAAAAACAACCTTGCGGTGGGGATAGCCGCCGCGAAAATGCGGCACGAAGCGATGGACCACGTCCTTTTGTACGGTCCCGCAGGTCTCGGCAAAACGACGCTTGCGCACATAATCGCAAACGAACTCGGCGCGCAGATAAAGATAACCAGCGGTCCCGCCATAGAGCGTGCGGGGGATCTTGCGGCGATACTGACGAACCTTAACGAAGGGGACGTTCTGTTTATCGACGAGATACACAGGTTAAACCACAACGTCGAAGAGATACTGTATCCCGCGATGGAAGATTTCACCCTTGACTTCATAATCGGCAAAGGGCCGTCGGCGAATAACGTTCAACTTCCTTTGCCGCACTTTACCCTTATCGGGGCGACGACGAGAGCGGGGATGCTGTCTTCGCCGCTAAGAGATAGATTCGGGGTTATATGCAGGCTTGAAAATTATTCGGCGGCGGAACTTAAAAAGATAGTTACCAACGCCGCGGGTATGCTCAATATCGGGATAGAACCTTCGGCGGCGGAAGAAATAGCCAAAAGGAGCAGGGGTACGCCGCGTATCGCCAACAGACTGTTAAGGCGCGTGAGAGATTACGCGATAGTAATGCGGCACAAGGGCATAGAACTTTCCGACGCCAAAGCCGCCCTTAAAATGCTGGATATAGACGAACTCGGGCTTGACGCCACCGACGTAAGGTTTCTTACCGCGCTTGCCGAAAAATTCAACGGCGGGCCTGCGGGACTCGATACGATATCCGCGACGGTTAACGAAGACGCGGGCACGATAGAAGACGTTTACGAACCCTATCTTCTTCAACTCGGCTTTATAGCGAGAACGCCGCGCGGCAGGATATTGCTTCGCGACGGGTACCTGCACATAGGTAAACCCGCGCCCGAAAACATAATTTACGACAAGCAGGAAGAAAATGATTAAAACTTCCGATTTCGACTATTTTCTTCCCGAAGAACTCATTGCGCAGACGCCGATAGAACCCCGAGACGCGTCGCGGCTTTTGGTTTACGACAGAGATACGGGCGAAGTTTTTCACAGGCATTTTCGCGACGTAAAGGATTTTTTGAGAGCGGGCGACGTTTTGGTAAGGAACAACACCAAAGTACTGCCCGCCCGTCTTTTCGCTTTTACCGAACACGGCGGCAGGGTTGAGATACTTCTCCTAAAACGGTTGGATCTTACCGAGTGGGAAGTGTTGGTAAAGCCCGGCAAAAAGTGCCGCACGGGCACGAAACTTTCCGTTTCCGACGAACTGTCTCTCGTCATTATCGGCACTTTTCCCGAAACGGGTTCGAGAAGGGTGAAGTTTATTTACGACGGGGTTTTCGAAGATATTATTTCGCGGATAGGCGAAATGCCGCTTCCGCCGTATATAAAGGAAAAACTTAAAGACAAAAACCGCTACCAGACGGTATACGCCAAGACAGACGGTTCGGCGGCGGCGCCGACGGCGGGACTGCACTTTACCGAAAGTTTACTTTCCGAGTTAAAGGCGAAAGGCGTTATCGTAGTCGATATTCTATTGCACGTGGGTTTGGGAACTTTCCGCCCCGTAAAGGAAGAAAACGTCGAAAAACACCACATGCACTCGGAATATTACGAGATAGACGATTTCGCGGCGGAAACGGTAAACCGAGCGAAAAAGGAAGGAAGAAGAGTTTTCGCCGTCGGAACTACAAGCGTAAGGGCGTTGGAGAGCGCGGCGGACGAAAAAGGGTTTATCCGCCCCGTAAAAGCCGACACGCAGATATTTCTGTACCCGCCTTATAAGTTTAAGTGCGTCGACGGGCTTATAACCAACTTTCACCTGCCGAAAAGCACCCTTATAATGCTCGTTTCCTGTCTTACGGGCAGGGAAAAGATTCTGGAACTGTATAAAACGGCTGTGCAGGAAAAGTACAGATTTTTTTCTTTCGGCGACTCTATGATGATTTTATAAACTTCGCACTTCTGCGTTTAATTGATATTATGGAAAAATTTTCTTACGAAGTAATAAAACAAGATAGTAGGACGGGTGCCCGCGCGGGGATACTGCATACTCCCCACGGGGATATTTTAACGCCCACCTATATGCCCGTGGGGACGCAGGCTACGGTGAAAGGCGTTATGCCGCGTGACCTTAAAGAAGCGAAAACGCAGATACTTCTCGCCAACACCTATCACCTTTACATGCGCCCCGGCGACGACATAGTCAAAAAGGCGGGCGGGCTTCACAAGTTTATGGCGTGGGATAAACCTATTCTCACCGACAGCGGCGGGTTTCAGGTGTTTTCGCTTGCGAAACTCAACAAGATAAAGGACGACGGGGTGTTTTTTAATTCCCACGTCGACGGAAGTAAGCACCTGTTCACCCCCGAAAAGGTGATGGAGATAGAAGAAAATCTCGGCGCGGACATAATAATGGCGTTCGACGAGTGTTCGACTTTCGGCGCGGACTACAACTATTCCGCGCTGGCTATGGAAAGGACGCTGAAGTGGTTGGATCGGTGCTACGCCGCCCATAAAAGGGAAGATCAGGCGTTGTTTCCCATAATACAGGGCAACGTTTTCAAAGATTTAAGGCGTGAAAGTCTTAAAGCCACTCTGCCGTACATAAAGTACGGATTCGGGATAGGCGGGCTGTCCGTCGGCGAACCCAAGGAAGTTATGTACGAAGTTTTGGACGATCTTCTGCCGTTGTATCCCGAAAACGTTCCGAGGTACCTTATGGGCGTGGGCAGTCCCGACTGTCTGGTGGAAGGGGTTTATCGCGGCGTGGATATGTTCGACTGCGTTCTGGCGACGAGAGTGGCGAGAAACGGTACTGCCTTAACTCACGACGGCAAAGTGGTGGTAAGGAACGGGGCGTATAAGGAAGATTTTAAGCCGATAGATCCGTTATGCGACTGTTACGCCTGCAAAAACTATACGAAAGCCTACCTTCGCCACGCGATAAACGCAGGGGAAATGATAGGCGGTATGATGATAAGCCTGCACAACATAACCTATCTCAATTCGCTTATGGCGGACGTGCGGCAGGCGATAATGGAAGACAGGTTCACGGAGTTTCGGGAAGAGTTTTATAAAAGCACCCGCGGGCTGTACAGAAAATACGATTGACGAAAAGCGTCGAAAACGGCAAAGTGGCTTTAAAACGCTTGCAAAAACGGCGGAAATCGTTTACAATGGGAATAACAGATTTTTAAGGAGACGTAAAAATGTTAAGATTTTTAGACGCTGCGGCGGACGCGGCGGAAAGCACCCCGACAGGCAACAATCTTCCTATGACGATAATATTCATCGTTATAATCGTCGGTATGATAGGATTACTTATATGGCAGACGGTATCGGGCAAGAAGAAACAGAAAGAAGCGAGAAATATGGTCGACAGTTTAAAGGTCGGCGACAGGGTGAAGACGATAGGCGGCGTGTGCGGTTTCGTAGCCGAGATAAACAACGCGGAAAACACCTTCGTTCTGGAAACGGGGCTTGACGGCAACAAATCTTACGTTAAATTCGACAAAGGCGCGATATACCAGACCGCGCCCGCACAGGGCAGCGCGGTAGCGGCGGAAGAGAAGACGGAAGAAAAACAGGAAGAGCCCGCCGATAAAGAGTAATAAAAAGGCATAAACTAAACGCCCCCGACATATCTTTTAATAGATATTCGGGGGTATTTTTTATGGAAAAAGAAAGTTCCGGATTTTTTCTTTCCGCAGTCAAAGGCGTGGGGCTTGCTGTGATAAGTATGCTTTTCGGGGTCTTGGTCTTTGCCTTTATAGTAAAACTTACGGCGTTGTCTTCCGGCGCGATAAAGGCGGTGAACCAGTTCATCAAAATAACTTCGGTGTTTTGCGGGTGTTTTTTCACCCTTAAAGGAAAGGCGGGGCTAATTAAGGGCGTTATCGTGGGACTTTTTTCCACAGTCATAATATATCTTATTTTCGCCCTTATCGGCGGCGAAAAGGTGTTCGGCACGGGTTTTCTTCTCGATATGCTGTTCGGCGCGGCGATAGGCGCGGTATCGGGAATAATCGCCGTCAACACCCGCGGCAAAGAATAAAAGCGTAATAAAAAAATAAAAAGCCGCCCGCAGGGAAACCCTGCGGGCGGCGGTTTTTATCGTGCGTTAAAACGCTGTCTTTTCTTCGATATACTTTTTAAGTTCGGTTATCGGGATACGGACTTGTTCCATGGTATCACGATCCCTTACGGTAACGCAGTTATCGGTTTCCGACTCGAAATCGTAGGTTATGCATAAAGGCGTACCCACTTCGTCCTGACGGCGGTAACGCTTGCCGATAGAACCCGTCTCGTCGTAATCGACGGAAAAGTTCTTTGACAGGTCTTCGTAAATTTCCGTCGCCTTTTCGCCGAGTTTTTTGGAAAGCGGCAATATCGCCGCCTTAAAAGGCGCAAGGAACGGGTGTAAATGCAAAACCACTCTCGTATCGTTTTCGCCGACGGTCTCTTCGTCGTACGCCGCGCAAAGGAAAGCGAGCGCGACTCTGTCCGCACCCAAAGACGGTTCTATGACGTAGGGGATATAGTGTTCGTTGGTCTCTTGGTCGAAGTAAGTTAAGTCCTTACCGCTAAACTTCGCGTGCTGTCCCAAATCGTAATCGGTGCGGTCGGCAATGCCCCAGAGTTCGCCCCAGCCGAAGGGGAATAAAAACTCGAAGTCGGTCGTCGCCTTTGAGTAGAACGCAAGTTCTTCCTTTTCGTGGTCGCGAAGCCGCAGGTGTTCTTCCTTTATCCCTAAGTCCAAAAGGAACTTGTGGCAATAGTCCTTCCAGTACTTAAACCACTCCAAATCTGTGCCGGGCTTACAGAAAAATTCGAGTTCCATCTGTTCGAATTCGCGTATACGGAAGATAAAGTTCCCGGGGGTTATCTCGTTGCGGAAAGATTTTCCTATCTGCGCGATACCGAAGGGGAGTTTTCTTCTCGACGCCCTTTGCACGTTGGGGAAGTTGACGAAGATCCCTTGCGCGGTTTCGGGGCGCAGGTACACGGTGGAAGCCGTGTCTTCGGTAACCCCGATAAAGGTTTTGAACATAAGGTTGAATTTCTTTATCTCGGTGAATTCGTGCCCGCCGCACACGGGACAGGGAATATTATGTTCTTTTATAAATTTCGACATCTCTTCGAAAGTCCAGCCCGCGGGGTTATCGGAAGTGCCGTTCTGAAAAGCGTAATCTTCGATAAGTTTATCGGCGCGGTGGCGGGCTTTACACTGCTTGCAGTCCATAAGCGGGTCGGAAAAGCCGCCGACGTGTCCCGAAGCCACCCACGTTTCGGGATTCATTATGATAGCGGAATCGAGTCCTACGTTGTATTTATTTTCCTGCACGAACCGTTTCCACCACGCCTTTTTGACGTTGTTTTTAAATTCGACGCCCAAGGGGCCGTAGTCCCAACTGTTGGCAAGTCCGCCGTATATCTCGCTGCCGGGNNGAAGATAAAGCCCCTGCCTTTGCACAAGTTTACGATTTTGTCCATAGTCGCTTTCAGTTCCATAAAAAAACCTTCTTAAAAGTAGTTACGGAAAACATTTTACAATATAACGCTTTTTTAGTCAAGCAAATAAAAAGCGGGGCGAAAATTTGCTCCGCCCCGCTTCGACCGTTTTAACGGTTTTTATTTTTTGGATAAAGCGTAAAAGGCAAAGCACACCGCCGCAACGATAAGAACTATCCCGCAGAATATCGCGCCCACGCCCAAAGACATTAGCCCGTTGTCGCCTTGACCGATAAGTTGTTTCGATAAAAAGTGAAGTATAGCGGAAACGATAGCCGCGGCGGCGGCNNGATCAAAGCCACTGACTTTTCGTATTTTATCTTGGTTTTAAGAAGGTTTACCGCCAAAAGGCATACAGACAGTGCAAGCGTCGTTATATCGAGAATAAGCGCGATAATAAGCCCCACTCTCGCGCTGTCGCTGAAGTTCAGAAGTTCATAGCAGGAATAATTAACCGTGGTGCCTAAAATCGTTTCTTTGACTCCCGGTGCCAACATAAGCAAAAACAGGATAGCGGAAAGTGCCGCGCCTATCCCCAAAAACAACACGTTGCCGATTTTTTTCTTTTTCATAAAAAGTTCTCCTTGAAAAGTTTTTATACGGTAATTTTACACCCGCACCGCCCCAAAAGTCAAGCGAATATAAAGTGGGTAAGTTTTATCTTTTGCAACGGATACGGGAGTTTATCCGTTTTTTTATTTTTAAAGTATTGCCGCTATTCGCTTTTTTATTTTGAAAATTTGTGCTAAAATATACTTATTATGATAAAAGAACTTCCCGAAGCGAATAATTTTATAGAACAGATAATCAACGAAGAACTTTCCGCGGGTAAGGTAAACGGCGTTTACACTCGTTTTCCGCCCGAACCTAACGGGTATCTNNCCGCCCGAACCCAACGGATACCTGCACATAGGGCACGCAAAATCTTTGTGCCTTAACTTCGGCGTCAAGGAAAAGTATAACGGCAAGTGCAATCTCTTTTTGGACGACACTAACCCGAGTAAGGAAAAGGAAGAGTACGAAGAAGCCATAAAAAAAGACATAGCGTGGCTTGGCTTTAAGTACGACAAGGTAACGCACGCTTCGGATTTTTACGAAGATATTTATAACTTTGCGGAAAAAGAAATAATGCTGGGAAACGCCTTCGTGTGCGATATGACGCCCGAAGAGATCTCCTTAAACCGCGGCACTTTGACGCAGGCGGGAAAAGAAAGTCCTTTTAGAAACCGCAGTATAGACGAAAACTTACGGCTGTTCCGTGAAATGCGTGCGGGCAAGTACAAAGACGGGGAAAAGTGCCTGCGCGCGAAAATAGACATGGCGAGTCCCAACATCAATATGCGCGACCCCGTGATATACAGAATACTCCGCGAGACGCATTACCGCACGGGGGATAAGTGGTGCATATATCCCATGTACGACTTCGCGCACCCCATCTGCGACTATCTGCAAGGGGTAACGCACTCGCTTTGCACGTTGGAATTCGAAGACCACCGCCCGCTTTACGACTGGGTGGGAGAAACTCTCGGCTTTAATCCCAAACCCCGCCAGATAGAGTTCGCAAGGCTTAACGTAACTAATCTCGTTATGAGTAAACGGTACTTAAAAAAACTCGTGGACGACGGTTCGGTGGACGGCTGGGACGATCCCAGAATGCCGACTTTAACGGGACTGCGCAACAGGGGTATTCCTGCGGAAGCGCTCAAAGATTTCTGTTCAAGGATAGGGATAGCGAAAGCTAATTCCGAAGTACAGATATCCTATCTCGAAGCGGTGGTAAGGGAATACCTTAACCTGCACGCGGAACGCGCCATGGGCGTGTTAAAGCCTTTAAAAGTAACGATAACGAATTACCCCGAAGATAAGACCGAAGACGTGGATTTCGAGATAAACCCCAACGAAGAAGAAAAGCGGGTAAGAAAGATAAAATTCGGCAAAGTTTTATATATCGACGCAGACGATTTCTCGTTAAATCCGCCGCCCAAATATTTCAGGCTTAAAAAAGACGGGTTGGTGCGTCTTAAATCGGCGTATATAATAAGGTGCGACGAAGTTATTACCGACGAAAAGGGCGAACCGAAAGAACTCTTGTGTTCTTATATTCCCGAATCGAGAAGCGGCAACGACACTTCGGGGTTAAAGGTAAAGGGCGTTATACAGTGGGTAAACGCCGAAACCGCGAAAGACGTAAAGATAAGAAAGTACGGGTATCTTTTAAAAGACGAAGAATACGCGGGGCAGGATTTTTCCGAGCGTATGAATAAAGAAAGCGTTACGGAATTTTCGGGCAAGGTTGAACCCTACGTTTTTGAAAATAAGGACGGCAGACCTTACCAACTTATGCGCACGGGGTATTATAAATTACTCGACGTAAAGGGCGATACGGTTTTAAGCGAAATAGTTTCCTTAAAAGACAATTTCAACAAATAAAAATTGCCGCCCTTGGGCGGCAATACGCGTTTAATGCGGTTATTCGTCAGAATTCTTCCGTTTCTTTGACGAATTTATCGAAAAGGTTGTACCTTTCGGGGTGAGTTAAGGCGGTATATATCATTTCCCGCACGTTTTTGACGTTTTCGCCGATATCTTTAAGCACCGTTTTGACGTATTCTCTTTGGGTGTTGCCGTTTGCGGGGCAGGGGCTTTTGCAGACGGGCAGAGTTTTTGCATAAGATATTACGTCGGCTTCTTTCGCCATAATAAGCGGGCGGATAAGGGTAAGCCCCGTCCTGCTTAAAAAACTTTTCGGCGCGAAAGTGGAAAGTCTGCCTTCGTATAACATAGAGAGAAGAAAAGTGTCTATAAGGTCGTCCGCGTGATGACCCAACGCCACTTTATTGCAGCCGTTTTTTACGGCGATATCGTACAGCGCGCCTTTCCGCATTTTGGAACACAAAGCACAGGGGTTACTTTCCTTTCTTACGTCGAACACGATTTCGCCTATATCGGTCTTTTCGACGATATACGGGACGTCTATTTCGCGGCAGAAAGTTTCTACGGGCGAAAAGTCCGACGGACGGTCTTTGAAATTAAGATCGACGGTGATGGCGATAAGTTCGAAGCGTTCGGGGGAGAATCTGCGGTATTCGGCGAGAAGTTTCAAAACGGTAAGGGAATCCTTGCCGCCGGAAACGCCCACGGCTATTCTGTCGCCGTCCTTTATCATCTTGTATTCGGTTACGCCTTTGCGCATTACCGAAAGCATTTTTTGCGTAGTCATAAATTATCCTTGATAAACGGAATTTTTTAGCATATAATTATCTATATATTAAACTTTTTTTTCCGAAAACACAAACAAAACGGCGGACTATGGTTGAATTTATACGAAATCTTATAGGAAACGACGTACTTTCCACACTTATCATCTCTTTTCTTCCAGTTATCGAACTTAAAGGCGGTATAATTTTCGCGTACGGCGTAGGGTTCGGTTTCTTAAAAAGTTTTTCGCTTGCCTATCTCGGTTCGACTCTCGCTTTTATCCTGGTGTTTTTCCTTCTCGTACCGCTTCTTAACCTTCTTAAAAAGGTGAAAGTTTTCAAAAAATTAGCCGATAATCTCGAACGTTATTTTTCCGAACGCGCCGAAAAGGCACTCGAAAAGGGTAAGGGAATAGGCAAAAAAAGCAAAAACGCCGAAACGTTTTTAAAACAGCTCAGCGTGTTTATCTTCGTGGCGATACCGCTGCCTATGACGGGGGTGTATATGGGCACGGCGATAGCGGTGTTTTTAGGGCTTAAATTTACCGAAAGCATACTTCCCGTCGCTATCGGCAATATCGTTTCGGGACTTATAATTTCCGCTTTGGCGGAACTTTGCATAGCCGTTTGGGATATATACGCCTTGAACTATATTCTCTACGGGCTGTTGGCTCTCGTAGTGATACTTACCGTCATTACCGTTATAAAGATAATGTCGGTAAAGGGAAAACACCGGGACGAAAACCCCGATTGACCTATGAATATATTTAAGATACTTTTCGGAAGAAAAAAGAAACGCCCCGCGCCCGTTTTGGGGCTTGCTCTGGGTTCCGGCGGCGCAAAAGGTTTTGCGGCGCTGGGCGTCGTTGCGGCTTTGGAAGAAAACGGCGTGTATTTCGACAGGTTCGCGGGGACGAGTATAGGCAGTATTATAGGCGCGTTTCTCGCGGCGGGATATTCTTCTTCGGATATTTCGTCGCTTTTAAATACGGTGGACGCGGGCGATATAAAGAGTGCGTTCATGATAAATATGGACACCTGTAAACTTTTCCGCGTGATAGACGACACCATAGGAAATCTCGATATAGAAGAGTTGAAAAAACCCTTCCGTGCGGTGGCTACCGATCTTAAAACGGGAACGGAAAAAGTTTTTAGTAGCGGCAGCGTGGCGAGAGCGCTTTGCGCTTCGAGTTCCATGCCGCCGTTTTTTAAAGCCGTGGATATAGACGGCGGAAAGTACATAGACGGGGCGTTCGTAAACTCCGTGCCCGCCGACGTCGTTAAGTCTCTCGGCGCGGATTTTGTCGTCGGGATAGACATTTCTTCGCACTCTTACGGTAAATCTTTGCTGACGAAATTTTTCCCGTCCTTTCGCGGGGGAAGGGACAAGCCGTGGCAGCAGGGGTACGATAACGCCGACTTTATGTTTCACCCAGACCTTTCGGGGTATAAGTCCACCGACTTTAAAAAAGCCTACGAAATGTTCGATATAGGTTACGATTTAGGGCTTGCGAAAGCGGAAGAACTGAAAGCGGCAATAAATAAAAAAGCGAAAGACAAATGAAGTTTAAGAAAACACTTTTAAGGCTTATATCGGTCGTATGCGCATGCGTCGCGTTGATTTTTTGCGGTTGCGACGGCGTAACCATAAACGGCGAAGAATATTATTTCTGCGACGGGTTTTCGGTTACCTATATAGATGTGGGCGAAGGCGACGCGACTTTGATACGCCTTCCCGACGGCAAAACCATGCTTATCGACTGCGGGGAAAAAGATAAGGAAAATATGAAGTCTTTGCGGGCGTATCTTTCGCATTACTGTAAAGACGGGCTGGATTACCTTATGATAACGCACCCCGATTCCGACCACGTCGGAAACGCCGCGGACGTTATAAAGGAATACGACGTTAAAACGGCGTTTCTGCCCGACATTCGCTATCCCGAAGCGTTCAACGAATATTATGCTTTTTACAGTATCGTAGGGGAAAAAGGTACGGAAGTCGTTATCTCCGCACTTTATAAGGGCGTTACGGGCGAAGACTATTTTATGATACTTCTGTCGCCCAACCCCACGGGCACGACGGACAGCAGTTATACCGCGCTGAACGATTCCGAAGAGCCGACGGCGAAAGAAAGGAACAACGTTTCGCCGATAGTGTATTTAGAGTATAAGGGCATAAGGTTCGTGTTTACGGGCGACGCCGACATTTCGCAGGAAAACGTCGCCTTAAATAACGTGGAGTTGGGATTTATAAACGTCTTTCTCGACGACGGCCGTTCGGTTGATTTAGATAACATCGATTTTCTTAAAGTCGGGCATCACGGCAGCGAAGATTCAACGGGCGAAAGGTTTCTTACGGCGCTTTCGCCGAAGAACGCCGTTATATCGGTGGGGGCTAACAACCGTTACGGACACCCTAACACGGCTACGCTTTCGAGAATATACGAAAACGCGCCCGACTGCAAGGTTTTAAGGACGGATATTTCGGGGAATATAACCGTCGCCGTGGACAACGACGGCAAGGTAACGACGGTAACTTCCGCAGGGGAAGAAAATTAGCGGATTCAAGGCGGGCACCCCGCCTTTTTTGATTGTCTTATGTAATTTCGGGCGCGGCGTTTTCATACACTTTTATAAGGCGGTGGGGTATGAGCTTTATAGAAGAAGTCAAAAATCTGTTGGGTGCGGATAATTTTCCCGCGTCCCCCGCGTTCCGCGCGGTAATGTTCGGGGATAAGGCGGTGTATCTCGAAGGGGTGCGTTCCATAAGGGAATATTCCGAGAACAGGATAGAAGTGTCGCTTTCAAAGGGCACGGTAACGGTTTCGGGCGAAAAACTCTACGTCAAACGCTACTGTATGGGGGATATGGCGATTTGCGGGAAAATAAAAAGTCTTACGAGAGATTAAGGCTTTATTCCGTCTATACCGTTACGGGGCTGAATCTCGACAGGTTCATAGACAGGGTAAAAAACGGCGGCGTTACGCTTTACGACGTAAAAAAGACGGGGCGGAAAAAACTCAAAGTATCGGTAAATTACGCGGACGGCGAAAAATTTTTTGCAATTAGTCGGGATTTGTGCTACAATGTTAGAAAAGACGGCGAAAAAGGGCTTTTGAAGTTCGGGCTTTTTTTGCTTAAAAACGTCGGCGTGGCGGTCGGCGCGGTGATTTTCACGCTGTTTTCTTTTTTTGCGGACGATTTTATATACGGCGTGGAATACTACGGTTCGGGGGAAACCTATTACCGCGTTGCGGAGTCGTATTTACAGGCTAACGGGGCGGAGAAATTTTCGAGATTTTCTTCTCTCGATTTAGCGAAACTTTCCGACGGGCTTGCCGCCGCGTCCGATAAATTTTCCTTCGCGGAGTGCCGTAAGTGCGGCAATCTTTTGCGGGTGGATCTCGTAAAAGCCGAAGAAAAGGGGAAAACCCTTTCGGGCGACGCCGAAAATCTTATCTCCGACGTAAACGGCAGGATAGTTTCCTTATCCGTGTATCGCGGCACAGCGGTGAAAGCCGTGGGCGAAGAAGTCTTTGCGGGCGATATTCTGGTGGACGGCTACGCCACGGTAAGGGATAAGACCGTTAAAGTGGGCGTAATAGCCGTTGCGGTGATAGACGCAAGATACGAGGTTTCCTACTATTCCGAAAAGGAAGGGGAAGAAGATACGTTTATCGTGTTCGCCGAACAGAGCGCGGGGGATAAACATATAACGGGTTCAAAAGTACAAGTCGTTCCGTCGGGGAACGGATTTTCGTACGACGTTACCGTTACTTACAGAAGGATTTTATATTCGGGGTGAAATATCGGATTTATGAAAGGCAGATCGATGAAACTTACGGCGTGGAATAAAAAGGATATCGTCAAAGTGGCGATTACCTACGTCGTGAACGCTGTAATTTTGTTTTTGATGTTCGTGGCGATGGCCGCCGTGAACGGAGTGTCGCAGGGACATACCGTCGAAGAACAGGTCGCGCCCGCGGCGTTTTTCGATTTCGCGATACTTTTACTTATACTTATCGCCGTTACGTTCATGTATTTCTTCTTTGAAAACAGGAACTTTTTAAGAAACGCCGCAAATTCCGAAATGCTGTTTCTCATAATAGAGTTCGGCGTTATCATATCGTATGCGAGCGGCACTTATATCAACCCGTATATACGTCCCGTCGCGCTGGTCGCGATCCTTACCCTGTTTTTATCGGGCAGCGGCGATTCGGTGTTCATGAACTTTATTTTCGTTATGATAATGTTCCTGTTCGACTCTTTTTCGGGGAACATTTCCGAATATACCGACTTTTCCACGGTGTTTTTCGTGGCGATGGGTTTAGCGTCGGGAATAATAGCGAGTTACACCATGAAAGGGCTGTATTCGCGGCTTAAAATAATGCTTATGAGTTTTTTGGCGTCTCTTCCCGCGCTTATGTGTATCGCGCTTCCCATGGTTGAATTCGGCGACGGAAACTTTATCGCAAATCTCGTATCCGGCGCGCTTTCCGGACCGTTTGCGACGGCGGTGTTTATCATACTTCTCCCCGTGTTCGAAGGGATATTCAAAAAGGTAACCTGCTTTAAGCTTGCGGAACTTACCGACCACAAGGCGAAACTCATAAAAAAACTCATCACCAAGGCCCCGGGTACTTTCAACCACTCGATAGTGGTGTCGAACATTGCCGAAGCGTGCGCCACCGCGATAGGCGAAGACGCGCTCCTTGCAAGGACGTGCGCCTACTATCACGACATAGGCAAACTCCGCCGTCCGGAATTTTTCAAGGAAAATCAGGCGGACGACAACAATCCGCACAACGACCTGACGCCGGAACTTTCGGCGAACATAATAAAGTCCCACACGCAGGACGGGTACGCTCTCGCCTTAAAGAACGGGTTGCCCAAAGATATCGCCGACGTTTCCTTACAGCACCACGGCACTATGCCGATACTTTTCTTCTACGACAAGGCGAAAAAGTTCACCGACGGCGAAGTACCGCTTACCAACTACTGCTATTCCGGACCTAAACCGCAGAGTAAGATAGCGGCGATAATAATGATAGCCGACGGCAGCGAAGCGGCGACGAGAACGTTAAAAGACAGAACCAGAGAGAACGTTACCAAAGCGGTCAAAAAGATAGTGTCGGACAGGATGCAGTTAGGGCAGTTCGACGAATGCGAAATAACTTTAAAAGAACTGAACATCATAATCCACACGGTCGTGAACAGCCTTTCGGGGGTATATCACAGCAGGATAGAGTACCCCAAGGTGAGTCTTGAAGGCTTGGATATAGACGAAGACAAGGACGAAAGATAAAATGGGCAAACTGTATATAGAGTGCTTGGAAAGAAAGATAAAGGTGAGAAAACTTGCCAAAGCGGTGTATAAAACGCTTGGGCAGAAGGCAAGGATAAAAGCCGAAGTGGTATTCGAGTCGGAAGACGGGATAAGATCGCTTAACCGCGACGAGCGGGGGATAGACGTTCCGACGGACGTGCTGTCTTTTCCGACGCTGGACGGGATAAAGGGCAGACTGCTTTTAAAGGAAGAGTGCGGAACGGAACTCGACGGCGGGTATATATTCATAGGTTCTATCGTACTGTGCGACGAAAAGATAAAAGAACAGGCGCAGGAGATAGGACATAGCGAAGAGAGAGAAAGGAACTATCTTATAGTGCACGGGCTTTTGCATCTTTTCGGGTACGACCATATAAAGGAAAAAGACAAAAAAGAGATGCGGGCAAAAGAAAACGAGATAATAGCCCTTCTTTATCCCGAAGAGAACGAAGAACAGGGTGAAAAGAATTGAAAAGCGGATACGTTGCGGTCATCGGCAGGGCGAACGCCGGAAAATCCACCCTTATAAACGTTCTGGTGGGGGAAAAGGTGAGTATAGTTTCACCCAAGCCCCAGACCACGAGAGACAGGATAATAGGGATATATAACGACGAAGACTCGCAGATAGTTTTCGTGGACACGCCGGGTATATACGGCGCGGATAATTTTTTAAGTTCGGTAATGCAAAAGACGGCGGAAGACGCCGCAAACGACGTAGATCTTACGCTTATCGTGTGCGACGCGCACGAAGGGCTTTCGGAAAAGGATCTCGGCGTGGTAAAGAAATTCGTTAAAGAAAACGCGGTAGTCGCGCTTACCAAAACCGACATAACGACGGAAAGCCTTCTTATATCGGCGATAAACGACGTAGGTGCTTCGGGGGCGGAAATAGTGCCCGTCTCCGCGAGAAAGGGCAGGAACTTAAAGGAACTTCTCAAAGTCATAAAGGCAAAACTTCCCGAAGGGGAAAGGATATTTCCTTTAGACGTTATCTCCGACCGTTCGGAAAAGTTTATGATAGCCGAGATAATGCGGGAAAAGATACTTCTTAAATGCGATAAGGAGATACCGCACGGGGTCGCTGTAATAGTCAACGAGTTTAAGTTAAGAGAAGATGGCAAGGTTTACGATATAAATCTGGACGTTATATGCGAAAAACAGAACCATAAGGCGATAATCATAGGTAAGGGCGGCGGCAGGATAAAGGAGATATCTTCCTTTGCGCGGACGGATATGGAAAAGTTTCTGGGCAAAAAGGTATTTCTGACCACCTTCGTAAAGGTGAAGGAAGACTGGCGCAACAGCGAAAGGCTGGTAAAAGAACACGGCTACGCCGAATAAAAAGGGAAAAGATAAACATACTGCCGTTAAGGGGGACAGTATGCAGAAAGACGGATTCGATTTTACCGACCCTGCGGAGTCGGCGTGGAAACTCTTTGAAAAGACGGGCAACGTGAATTACTATATGCTTTACAAAAATCTGATAAAGAAGTAATGGAAGAAAAATTGAACGGTATAGTCGTTTCGGCGACGGACTACCGCGAAAACGACAAGATAATAAACGTATTCACGCCGGAGCGCGGCGTAATTTCCGCGTCGCTGAAAGGCGTAAAGAAAGCGGGGGCGAAACTTAAGTTCGCCGCCGCGCCTTTTTGTCTTGCGGAATTTATGTTCAGCGTAAAAGGCGATAAGCGCACGGTGATAGGCGCGTCGCTTACCGACAGTTTTTATCCCTTACGGGAAGACCTTAAAAAATTCTATTGCGGCGCGACGGCGTTGGAGTTTGTAAAAAAGTTCGTAAGGGAAGAAATGTCTTCGCCGGAACTCTTTATTCTGGTCGTAAACACGCTTAAAGACCTTGCCTACGGCAAAGAAGATTGCCTTTCGGTAACGTCGGAGTTTCTCGTTTCCGCGCTTAAATTTTCGGGCTACGCCTTAAATATCGGCGGATGTCTTTCCTGCGGCAAGACCGAGTTTACAAGAGTGTTTTTCGACGTCGCCACGGGCGGGTTTTATTGCGAAGAGTGTTTCGGTAAGGAAATGCGTGAGATAAACCCCGAAACGTATACGGCGATAGTAAAAGCCGAAAGGGGCGAAACTCTTTCGCCGCGGCAGTCGGCGTTTGCGTTAAGATTTTTAAATTACTACGTAACGGCAAAGACGGAAGAAACGCTTAACGCCCTAAAAGAACTTGGTAGGCTTACGGAAAACGTATGAACATATAAGGCAAAAAACAGACCCCTGTCAAGTTGTTGACAGGGGTTAATCTTTTTCGTACATGACAACGTCTTCTATTTTGCAGTCTAATATGCGGCATAAATCGTTAAGAGTCACCGTGGTTACGGGCTTATCGTGCTTTAACCTGTCTATCAGGCTTCGGCTCAGTCCGAATTTGTTTATAAGGGCGTACGTGGATATGCCCTTTTTCTTTATCGTGTCGTATAAAGGTTTATAACTTATCATAATTTAATTATAAAACATACTCAAAGTGTTGACAATGCTCCATATATAGAGTATAATATTTTTGTAAAAACATACGGGAGAAGGGTATGAAAAGCAGAAAAAAGTATGAAAGTCCCGAGATACGCATAGTTAAATTCGACGGAAACGAAGAATTGACGTTCGACGACAATGCGGAAATTTCCGTATTACCGTCAACCGAAGACGGAAAAACGGCGGGCTTTACCGTGCGTTTTCCCGACGTTCCGCAATACTATACGGCAAGAGGATACAAGGTGGAGATATATAACTTCTCAAACGAAATAATCGGAACCAAAGAAATTCAATCTTTTTTACAGGCGGGTTTACCGATAAACGAATTTTATTCGGTCGGATTCACGGGCGTGCCCGTTTGTTCGGAATATACCGTAAAGGTGTATCCCCTGAATTTTTTCGGACGTTGCGGCAAACCGCTCATAAAAACCGTAAAAAGCAAGTAGACCCTTTCCTTACAGGCACGTAAGCGTCTTTCCCGCCCCGAAGGAGATCCTTCGGGGCGGGAACTTTTTTCTTTGGGATCGGCATAAAATATATCAGCGCGTCAGCGCGCTTAAATTCAACCAAGGAGAAATAAATGGCAAATTATAACGTACAGATAACTAACGGCTCGGGCTCCGAGAACATGAAAAAGGGAACGTATTCCGTTACGGTTACCGCAAACGGGTACGACGCGACTTCGCTTTCGCCTACTTCTTACACGGCGGGAGAATCCGCGGGCAGCGGCACTTTTACCGTGTCGGCGAACGGCGTTCTTACCCTTATTTTTAACGAAACGGGTGCGGAAGGCGGCACGCCCGTAACTTCCGGTTCGGTGATCATGACCGACAGTGCGGGAACTACCGAATACGGTTCCGCCGTAACGATAGACGCAAGCGGTCAGGCGGTATTTAATAACGTGCCTTACGGTTCCGCAACGCCCTACGTCCTGTACTTCGTACAGAAAGCAACCGACGACGGGCACAACCTTTACGAAGGCGTGATAACCGTGAACATGTCTTCCGCGGCGCAGACGGAGTACGTCGTAAACTCGCCGATAGCGGCGCAATCCTTTACCCTTACCGACGCCAACTATTCGGGGCTTCCGATAGCCGACGGAACTATAACTTTTACGGGTGAGTGATGAGAGTAAGGCTGGAATTTACCGTTTCTCACGCCGCGCTTCCCGCCCTTATAACGGTGAGAAGTTTCGGCGGGCGGCTTATTCTGTACGGCAAAGTGCGCCGTCGGCGGAACGTACTTTGTTTTTGTACCGAAAGCCGCAATCTTATCGTAACCGTGCGACCTTTTAGCTACGATTTTTACGAAAAGTCGTACTTTATAAAGTTGGGGCGTTGCCCGTGCGCCGATATCAGGCTTCATTTCGATTTTGCCGAAAGATACCCGGCGGAAACTTTACAGACTTTTTACCTTACCGACCTTAACTACGGGTTTCCCGTGGAAGACGCGGAACTTTCGTTTTCGGGCGGGTAAAAGGGTTTATTTCACACACCGCGCGGGGCGAAACCGCCCCGCGCGGTTAAATTTTGGGGAAAGTTTTGAAAAGTGCCCTTATTATGTTGAAAAAAATTTTAAATTAGTGTAAAATATGTAAGGTTGCAAAAAAGCGACCGAAAATCGGGGTAAAATCCGATATTATTTTTTTCGGAGGAACAAAATGAAAAAATACGTTTATCTTTTCAGCGAAGGCAACGCCAAAATGCGTGAGATACTCGGCGGCAAGGGTGCGAACCTTGCGGAAATGACCAACATCGG
>DBVR01000030.1:0-16307 GCA_002308755.1 Christensenella sp. UBA1259 | reverse complement strand
CCGCAGGGCTTTACCATTTCTACCGAAGCCTGTACACAGTATTACGAAGACGGCAAGCAGATCAACGATTCCATCAAGACGGAAATTATGGAATACGTCGCAAAGTTAGAAGAAATTTCCGGCAAGAAGTTCGGCGACAAAGAAAACCCGTTGTTGGTTTCGGTGCGTTCGGGTGCGCGTGCGTCCATGCCGGGCATGATGGACACCATCTTGAATCTCGGCTTAAACGAAGAAGTGGTGGAAGTGCTTTCCGAAAAGTCCGGCAACCCCAGATGGGCTTGGGACTGTTACAGAAGGTTTATACAGATGTTTTCCGACGTCGTTATGGAAGTCGGCAAAAAATACTTTGAAAAACTCATCGACGAGATGAAGGAGAAAAAGGGCGTCGTTTACGACGTAGACCTTACCGCCGAAGACTTAAAGGAACTCGCCGCGCAATTCAAAGCCGAATACAAGAAACAGTTAGGCGAAGATTTCCCGTCCGATCCGAAAGTTCAGCTTTTCGAAGCGATAAAAGCGGTATTCCGTTCCTGGGACAACCCGAGAGCCAACGTTTACAGAATGGACCACGATATCCCGTACAGCTGGGGCACGGCGGTCAACGTTCAGATGATGGCGTTCGGCAACATGGGCAACGATTGCGGCACGGGCGTGGCGTTCACGCGTAACCCCGCAACCGGCGAAAAGGGGCTTATGGGCGAATTCCTTATGAACGCGCAGGGCGAAGACGTCGTCGCGGGCGTTCGCACGCCTATGCCTATTTCCCAGATGGCGGACGTTCTTCCCGACGTTTACAAACAGTTTATAGATATCTGCAAGACTTTGGAAGACCATTACAAAGATATGCAGGATATGGAATTCACCATCGAAAAGGGCAAACTCTACATGTTGCAGACGAGAAACGGCAAACGTACCGCCGCGGCGGCGATAAGGATCGCCTGCGACCTTATAGACGAAGGCATGATATCGGAACAGGACGCGCTTTTACAGATAGACGCCAAAACTCTGGATATGTTGTTGCACCCCACTTTCGATACCGCGGATCTTAAATTAGCGGATAAAGGCAACGTGGTAGGCAAAGGCATAGCCGCTTCCCCGGGAGCCGCCGCAGGCACGGTGGTGTTCTCTTCGGAAGACGCCGTAAGGGAAGGTAAGAAAGGCAACAAAGTTATTTTGGTACGCCTTGAAACTTCGCCCGAAGACATAGAAGGTATGAAATACGCACAAGGTATTCTTACCGTGAGAGGCGGGCAGACTTCGCACGCCGCGGTCGTGGCAAGGGGCATGGGCACCTGCTGCGTATCGGGTTGCGGCGATATAAAGATGCACGAAGAAGAAAAATACTTCGAACTTGCAGGCAAGACATTTAAAGAAGGCAGCGAACTTTCGTTGGACGGTTCTACGGGCAACATTTACGACAGGATAATAAAGACCGTACCCGTCGATCCCAACAGCGGATATTTCGGCAGGATAATGAAACTCGCCGACAAATACAAGGCTATGGCGGTAAGGACTAACGCCGACACGCCGGAAGACGCGAAGCGCGCCGCCGATCTCGGTGCGCAGGGCATAGGGCTTTGCAGAACGGAGCATATGTTCTTCGGTCCCGGCAGAATAGACAAATTCCGCGAAATGATATGTTCCGAAACGGTGGAAGAAAGGAAAAAGGCGTTAGACGCCATAGAACCCATGCAGCAGGCGGATTTCGAAGGGCTTATGGAAGCGCTTAAAGGACAGCCCGTTACGATAAGGTTTTTAGACCCGCCGCTTCACGAATTCGTTCCGACCATGGATGCCGATATAGAACTTCTGGCGAAAGCCAAGGGCAAGAGCGTTGCGGAAATAAAACTGCTTTGCGATTCTCTGCACGAATTCAACCCGATGATGGGACACCGCGGCTGCCGTTTGGCGGTAACGTATCCCGAAATCGCCGAAATGCAGACAAGGGCGATAATCAAAGCGGCGATAAACGTCTCGAAGCGCCACCCCGACTGGGTAGTCGCGCCCGAAATAATGATCCCGCTTATCGGCGAAGCGAAAGAACTCGCTTATTGCAAGAAGACGGTCGTCGCCACCGCCGACGCGGTGATAGCGGAATCGCCTTTCAAGGTAAGTTATCACGTCGGTACTATGATAGAGATACCGCGTGCCGCATTAACCGCCGACGAGATTGCCGAAGACGCGGAATTCTTCTGCTTCGGCACCAACGACTTAACGCAGATGACCTTCGGGTTCTCCCGCGACGACGCGGGCAAGTTCCTGCCGTCTTACTATAAGGCGAAGATCTACGAATCCGACCCGTTCGCAAGGCTTGACACCGTGGGCGTCGGCAAACTTATGAAGATGGCGGTGAAATTAGGACACGAAACGAGAAAGGATATCCACTGCGGTATCTGCGGCGAACACGGCGGCGATCCTTCGTCGATAGAGTTCTGCCACGAAATCGGTTTGGACTACGTCTCCTGCTCGCCTTTCAGAGTTCCGATAGCAAGACTCGCCGCGGCGCAGGCGAACATCAAAAACCCGAGAAACGTGGGCGACAAAGTTGCGAAAACCGTCAACGACACCGTCAACAAAATCAAAGGCTTATTCAAAAAGAAATAAGGATAAATAAAATCAAAACAAAAATCGCAGGGCAACCCGTTTCGGGTTGCCCTGCGAACGTAAAAGGCACATTTTAATCAATATCTAAGTTTTCCATGTAAAAAATATCGTCGTCGAAAAAGTCTTTCAACGATATTTCCAGAACGTCGCACACTTTTACAATGGTAGAAAATTTAACGTCGTTGTTCACTTCGTTGAAAATGAACCTTAAAGCGGAATGCGAGAGTCCCGTTTCCTTTTCCAGACGGTATTTAGATATATGTTTTTCATTTAAAAGCCCCGACAATCTTATTGCGAACGCTCTATTTAAATTCATAACTTTCTCCTATGTTTCGTTTTTTCAAATAAAATAGGAAAATACAGGCAAAGTTGCAGGCGAAATATGTTTTCCCCACACTTGACATTTTAAATTTATTCTGCTAATATATAAGGAAAGCAGACTGCACGCATATATTACTCGTAGTATAGTTGCAGGGATTCTCGATACAAGGATTTTGTTAAAATTCAACAAGATTTATACATATTCAACAGACTGTTGAGCGATTTTTTACAACGGGCGGTTGATTTTGTGATAAAATGTGATTATTGAAAAGGAGGTACGAAATGCTGTCCCAAAACATAAAGGCATTGAGAATGCAAAAAGGACTTACACAAAAGGAACTCGCCGATCTGTTGCACGTCACTTCGCAAGCGGTTTCGAGATGGGAGTTGGGAGACGTTGAACCGTCTATCGACACTTTAAGCAGTATGGCGAAAATTTTCGGAGTAACGACGGACGAAATTATAAGCGGTCCGGATAGTAAACCGAAACCGGAAGTTGTAAAACAGGTCGAAGAAAAAATTGTGATTCAGCAAGCGCAACCCGTACTTGCCGTTTGCGACCACTGTCATAAACCTATTTACGACGGCAAAGATATGGTGCGGAAAACCGAACATCACGGCAGAAGTGCGTCAACGGTGTATTACATATGTAAATCTTGTGACACGAAAATAAGGGAGGCTGAAAAACAAGCCAAAATAGATCGCGGGGTATCCCGCAGGAAAAAATCTTTCGTTTGGTCGTCTTTGGCGGCGATAGCGGTTTTAATAGTATGTTTAATCGTTTCGTCGAAACTGGACTGGGAAGGGTATATGGTCGCGTTGACGGTAGTAGCGCCTATATTGTCGTTTACTTTTATTTCCTGTTTATTTCTTGCCAACACGGCGTTGACGGAAATATTCGAGGCGGTGTCGTCGTGGGGGTTCGTAACGTTTCCGGGGCTGATATTTTCTTTTGATTTGGACGGAATAATATGGGTTATATGTATGAAAATCCTGTTCTGGATACTTGGTATTCTTTTGGGTATCGGGGCGTTTCTGTTGGCACTCGGTATTTGTATGCCCATAAGTCTTATAGTTTATCCGTTTTCACTCACGAAAAATTTACGGCACCCCGAACTGACGGACGAAGACTGAAATAAATATCTTGTCAATTTAATTATAGGAGAATATTATGAAAAAATTAACCGGCATTTTAAAAATGTTTGTCTTTGTCGTTTGTATCACGGCGATTGCCGTTTCCGTCGTCGCTTGCGGTGAAACAGGGACTACGCAGTCGGGTGACGGCAATACGACCGAAATCAACACCAACACGGGTGACAACGGCAACACAGGCGACAACGGTAACACTGGCGACAACGGTAACACTGGCGACAACGGTAACACTGGCGACAACGGCAATACTGGTGATAACGGCAACACAGGTGACAACGGCAATACTGGTGATAACGGCAACACAGGTGACAACGGTGATACGGGTGATATGTTGCAGTTTGCGGCAAACGTAATAAACGAAATTACGGTTTTGCCCGATCCTTGGGAATTTTTGCCGACGAGTTTTTCCAAAACCAATAAAGCTTACGCAGGGAACACCGAAATAGATTTCAGTTCTTTCGTAAACGTGTCTTCTTTACCGCAAAAAGCGATGGGGAAACAGATGAACGTAGTGTATTCTGCTTTGCTGTTTGCCGATAAAGCGTTCGATTATTTAAGGAGCTTTTATGGGTCGTTGAACTTGGTGATCGAACTGTATCAGGAGTTTATTAACGAAAACCCCGATAATTACGCGAGTTATGAAAAGCAGACGGAGAACTTTACTTTTAAGATAGAAATACAAGACAGCGACTATAAGATGTTGGTTGCTTACAAGTCGGTTCAGATAGAACTTCTGTATGATCGCACTGCGGAAAGGTGCTACGGCAGGATACAGCTTTCCGACTCCAACGTCGTTAAGTACGATATGACGTCAACGGATCTGACTGTTGCGATAAGCTTTGTGGGACTTTCGCTTACCGAACTGCATTTTGAAAGGTCGGGAAGTATTGTGGAAGGATATCTTTACGAATATTACGGTACCGAAGCGCACAATATAAAGACCAGCGCTTTAATAAAAGTGGACGCGAATTATACTTCGATAATTTCCAACAAGCGAGAAACGGACGATTTGGTTATCGAAGGGTATCTCGAAGTTTATAGAAATTCAACCGGCAACCTTGTGGGCGCGGAAGTCAGAGAAACCGTAAAAAACATTAAATACGAAACGAGTTGGTTCAATATTTGGGATATAAACGGTATCAATTCGGTGAAAGTCGAAGATGAGACCAACGGCACTAATATGGATACCATTTACATAAACGGCAGCGAGAACCCGATAAAAACCAAACTCGTCGGCGGGTTGAGTTTGAAAGCGGCGTCGAGAAGATTCGACATCGAAATGAAAGATACGTATCTTTTTGTGTACGACCAAACGGAACAGAAGTACGAGAAAATCAAAGTGAACTTGCCTATGTTATTTGTCCAAAACGACTATATAGATTCGTTCCCGACGGATTTTTATGACAAGAACAGCACGACGGGTGCCGTAAATCCCACCAGTATAAGTATATCACAGGCAGACAAGACGTATATGTTTTCCGAGTATTCCGATCTTATAGATGAATACCTTGTGCTGAAAGAACAGGTAACTTATAGTGCGATAGCGAATTATATCGGCGCAAGAGACGCATATTTCGATTAAAAATTGATTTGCATAAATTAAAAACTCGCCCCCGAATTGTTCGGGGGCGAGTTTTACGTTATAATCGATAAAAGCGTTGATATCTCGGCAAATTTGCGATATAATTTATGTGCATACGAATATTATATATTAAAATGGAGTAACGCGGGAAAGTTTTTTATAGCGTTACGGGGGAGTGTAATATGGCTGAATTATTTGAAAAGTTGGTAAAAGAAAGGCAGGCTTGCAGGAGTTTTTCCGTTAAGCCGATAGAAAGGGAATTGATCTATGAAATCGTGGACGCGGCGAGATTTGCGCCTTCCGCGTGCAATTCCCAGCCGTGGCGCGTGTACATTACCTGTACGCCGCAGGAAAACGCGAAAATGAGAAACTGTCTGCAAGACGACGCCAAAAACGCGTTTTTGGACGACGCGCAAGCGTTTATCGCGGTTTATAAGGGCGAAAACGTAACGCTGAACAAGGGCACGGAGAAGAGATTTCCTTCTTCGCACTTTATAGAGTACGACGTAGGGGAGTTTATAGCGTATATGACTCTCGCGGCGAAAGACAGGGGAATAGACAGTTGTATTATAGGTTGGGTAAACGGCGATAAACTGAACGAAACTTTTTCTTTAAGCGGCAAATGCGATATAGTGGTGGCGTTGGGCTACGCGAAAGAAGATAATATACGGACAAAAAACAGAAAACCTTTGCGCGACGTGGTAATAAATTACGAAGAAGTAAAATAACGCGAGTATAAGGCAAGATAGCCTAAATATTGTTAATTTTTTTACGCGAAAAAGTGCATATTCGATAAATTTACGGAATAAAACGAAAAAACTCTTGCATTAAGTCCGCTGTTATTGTATAATAAAAGCGTATTTCCAAAACATAATTTCTAACTTCGAAGTAAAGAAGGGGTGTTAAACTGAAGGGACAGCAGTGTACGTTGTCCTTTTTCGATATTATCTGGTGTTATTTAATGTGCGGTTATTGCGTTTTTAAGTGCGTATTGCGATAATTTTACGCAGATTGATTTTCGGAAAAACAATTAAAAGGAGAATTATATAATGAACAAAATTTTTGAACCTGCAAAAGATTTTGCGTTTAAGCCTGCGGATTTCGTTCCGTTTAAGGACAGAGAACTTTGCGAAAAGTTGAGAAAAATAAGCGGAACGGACCTTGAAAAACACGAGAGTTGGCAGCATCCCGACTTTAAGGTAAAAGTTATGATGAATCCGCACCCCGTACTTATCGCGACGCTGTTTTCGAGATTGAAGGAAGCGTCCGAAAAGGGTAAAAAGTTCACCATGATTTTAGGCAATCCCGAACCGGAAACGTATATACCGCTTTCGCAACTTATCAATTACTTTAAGGTAGATTGCCGTAACGTACATATCTTTGCCATGGACGAGTGGGCGGATGATCAGGGGAATATCGCGCCCGAAACGTATAAAGCGGGTTTTGCGCACTCCATGCTTAAATATTTAGTATATAATATCGACGAAAAACTGCGCATGCCACTCTCTCAGGTGCATTATCCTACGAATAAAAACATCAACGACTATTCCGATATGATAACCGAAACGGGTGAAGGCGGCGCGGATATCTGTTCTTCTTCGCCGGGTTGGACGGGACATATGGCGTTTATCGACCCCGTGGAAGAATTTACGAGTGCGAAGGATATAGACGAGTGGCTTAACATGAAAGCAAGGCTTGTGAAACTTCACCCATTAACCATTGCGCAGAACTCTTTGCACGGTGTATTCGGTCAGTCGGGGTACGTAGCGGACGTTCCGCCTATGGCGGCGACGATAGGGCCCGTTGACGTGAAAAACGCAAGGGAGAGAATAGAAGTTCACGCATTGCTTACGAATAATACTTTCTCGTCGTGGCAACGCATGACGTCGAGACTCGTATTGCACGCACCCGTAACGCCGCTTATTCCGAGTTCTATGTTGCAGCTTATGGATACGCAGGTGTACGTGAGTGAAGAAATAGCCGCACCGTTCGAGTGTTGGGAAAAAGTCGGATATTAAAATGAAAATTGCGTATTACGCTAACGTCGTAACGAAAGAAACCGTGTTGACGGATTCTTTCGTTACGGTGGAAAACGGAATAATAACTTATATCGGTAACAAAAGACCGAAGGACGCCGAAATAGAAGATTATTCCGGTAAATACGTTATGTCGGGGTTTATAGACATACATTGCCACGCAAGCGCTTTGAATATGGCGTTTGACGATCCCAAAGAAGTGGCGGAATACCATAAGGCGCACGGCACGACTTCTATGCTTTTAACCTATTACAGAGACGTTCCGCACGACAGGCTTTTAGAGTGTTTGAGAGAAGTTAAAACCCTTATCGGTAAAAGCAACGTTATCGGCGCGCACTTGGAAGGACCTATATTAAACGCTAACTTCGGCACGGGTAGCGGAAATAAACAGGAACTACCCGATAAGGAAAAGTATGGTAAATATATAGCAAGCGGCGTCGTTAAACAATGGACTTCTTCTCCCGAAGTGGACGGCGTGTGCGGTATGATAAAAGATATAGCCGCGGCGGGGATAATTCCCGCGATAGGGCATAGCGAAGCGTCTTACGAACAGGTAAAAAAGGCGTATAACGCAGGTGCAAGGCTTACTACTCATATATTCGACGCAACGGGTACAACCAAAGACGAAAGCACTATGGGGGGCACGGAAGACATATCGTTCGACGAAGCGTGTATGCTTATGGACGATATGTATTACGAAGTAATTTGCGATAAAAACTGGGTACACGTAAAGAAAGAAAAACTTGCTTTGCTTATCAAGACGGTGGGAATCGATCGGGTTATAGCGATAACCGACAGTTTTTTAAGCGACGGTAACATTGACAGCGATATAAACGTTTTTAT
The DNA here is from genome assembly GCA_002308755.1 of Christensenella sp. UBA1259. Classification (GTDB taxonomy): domain Bacteria; phylum Bacillota; class Clostridia; order Christensenellales; family Borkfalkiaceae; genus UBA1259. The sequence goes on along the minus strand of DBVR01000030.1, from coordinate 7,769 downwards.
AGAGAACGGAGAAAAATCGTTATCCGGTAGTAAACTGACGATGGACAAGGTAGCGCTTAACTTATATAATGCGGGTTATACGTTGCCCGAAATAACCAAACTGACGTCTTTTAACGCCGCAAAATTATTAAAACTTACCGACCGCGGCGAGATAGCCGTAGGTAAAAAAGCGGATATGCTTATTTTGGATAAAGACGCAAAACTTTTAAAAGTTATTTGACTTTATGAAGATAGTGATCGCAAGCGATTCGTTCAAAGGTAGTTTATCCGGCGAAGAGATAAATAAGATTTGGATTTCCGTAGCCGAAAGCGAACGCAAAAAAATTAAAATAATTCCTTTGCTTATCGCAGACGGCGGAGACGGAACGCTCGACGCGGTTATAGGGCAGAAAAAAGGCAAGATAGTCTATGAAAGGGTGAATAATCCTTTATTCGAAAAAATACCGTCGAGATACGGCGTATTTGAAGATTGCGCCATAATATCTATGTGCGAGTGTTCGGGGCTTACGCTAATCCCCGAAAGATTGCGTAATCCGCTGAAAACCACTTCCTACGGCACGGGCGAACTTATACGCAAGGCAGCATTATCGGGTAAAAAGAAAGTATATATAACACTCGGCGGCAGCGCGACTAACGACGGCGGTATGGGCGCGCTTTCGGCACTCGGATATAAGTTTGTAAAAAAAGACGGTAGTATCGCCAAAGGAACGGGAGAAGAACTTGGCGAAATAGTTGACATAGACGGCAGCGGATTGATAAACTCAAACGGGACGGAGTTCGTTATATTAAGCGACGTAACAAATCCGCTTACGGGGAAAAACGGCGCGGCGCGTGTGTTTGCAAAGCAAAAAGGCGCAACTCAAGAGCAAATCGACGTTTTGGAAAACGGGATGCTTAATTTCAAAAGAGTGATTGAAAGCCGTTTTAACGTAGATGTAAATAAAATTACAGGCGGCGGCGCGGCAGGCGGTATGGGCGCGGGACTTTCCGTGATGCTTAATGCGAAAATCGTTTCCGGCGTAGAAGAGATATTAAAGATTGTCAACTTTGACGACACGATAAAAGATGCGGATTATATTATTACGGGCGAAGGGAAAATAGACGGACAATCCAAGGACGGGAAAGTTATATCGGGTGTTTTAGATCACGCAAAGGCGAGAGATATTCCCGTGATAGCCGTCGTCGGAACAGTCGGAAGCGGCTACGAAACGCTGTACGATAAAGGTCTGACTTCCGTTTTTTCGATTATAGATAAACCGTCGCTTTTACGGGACGTTTTAACTCAATCGGAAGAATTGTATAAAAACACGGCGAAAAATGTATTAAGATTATTGAAATAGACGGATAGAAACATGAAAAAAGAAACGTTAAAACAGGTAAAAGAAGTATATAAAACAGAATCCGCGTGCATAGCGGAAATGGAAAAATATTTCGACGAAGAAAGTTTTTCCGTTGCTGTGGATTTACTTAAAAACGCCGAAAGGATAGGAACTTGCGGGTGTGGACACTCTGGGATAATCTGTCAGCATTTCGCGCATTTACTTTGCTGTATAGAAAGACCCGCACGGTTTATTTCGCCTGCGGAAGCGGTTCACGGCGCGACGGGGTTTTTACAAAACGGCGACGTTATGGTGTTTGCTTCCCGTGGCGGTAAGACAAAGGAACTTTTGCCTATTTTGGACATATGTAAAAAGAAAGGCGTAAAAGTAATAACGGTAACAGAGAACATAGAAAGTCCGCTTGCAATAGGTGCTGATGTGGTATTAAAGCAGTACGTAAACCGTGAGACGGATAAATACAATTCGCAGGGAACAACTTCTACAACCGCACTATGCGTAATATTCCATACGTTACAGACGGCGCTTATTGAAGAGACGGGCTTTAAAAACGAACAGTTTGCCGTAATTCACCCGGGCGGAGCGGTCGGCGAAAGATTAAATAAGAAAGGGCTGTAAAACATGTTAAAAGATTATAAAATAAGCGAACCGTTTTTCGAATACGGGCCTAAATGCTACATGTACGGCGAAACTTTGCTTAAAATGGCAAAGGGATTAGAAAAACTCGCGAAAAAATATAACGTGGACGTTGTGTTGGACATACCCGATACTGAGATATATAACGTGGCGCATAGCGTAAACACGAAGAGAGTACACGTGTATTCCCAGCATATGGATAGTATTCCTGTCGGCAGGGGTATGGGCAGAACACTTCCCGAAGCATTAAAAGCGGCGGGCGCAGTCGGCGTAATGCTGAACCACGCAGAACATAAACTAACTGTAGACGAAATAGAAAAGGCAATAAAGCGTGCGGACGAAGTAGGGCTTGCGACGATGGTGTGCGCTGACAGTATAGAAGAAGTAAAGGCGATAGCGAAATTAGCGCCGAATATACTCGTAGCAGAGCCGACGGAACTTATAGGTACGGGAAAGCCTGCGGACAAGGCATACGTTGATGAAGTAATACGTGTAATAAAGGAAATAAATCCGAGTATAAAACCTTTCCCGTCGGCGGGGATAAGCAAGGGTGAAGATTGTTACAACATAATAAAGGCGGGATCTTCGGCGTCAGGCTGTTCGTCCGCCATAGCGAAAGCGGAAAACCCGCTTGCCCTTGCGGAAGAAATGATAGCGGCGGTAAGGCGCGCTTATGATGAAAGAACAAAAATAAAACGTATATAAAAAAGGAGAAAGGACAGATGGAATTCAAAGTATTTCAGAAAGAGTTGGAACTGCAATCGAGAGGGTGGATACCGACCTTCCACGACGTATCGAAAGAGATACGCGAAATAGTCAAGGCGTCGGGCGTAAAGAACGGTACGGTTTGCGTTGCTTCGCATCATACTACCTGTTCGGTTATGGTACAAGAGTGTTCGCACGACATCGACAGTTTCGATCTCGAATATCTTCAACACGATCTTTTGGATATTATGAGAAAATTAGTTCCCGATTTCAAAGAAGAACATCAGTACCGTCACCCCGGACCTATACACGCACAATTCGGTCGTTATGTGGATGAACCGGGCGATTTCACGAGTATGAACACCGACGGACACCTTCGTTCGGTATTTTTCGGCAGAAGCGAAACGTTGACAATTAAAGACGGAGAACTGGACGGGGGCGAATTCGCGCATATTTATTTTATAGACTGGGATCAGGTGCGCGCCCGTCATCGTCAGCTGAACGTAACGGTAATGGGAACGACGGGAGACGTGGAAGACCGTAAATGGAACAACGGAGAAGTCATAAATACGCTTCGTAAATACACCGAAGAAGAAAAGGCGTACGACGTTCACTACGATCTCCAACAAAAAAGATAATAAGAGGCGATAAAAATGAAGTTGGTTTTAGACACGGCGAATCTTGAAGACATACGGTATTTCAATACTTATTACCCCATAGCGGGGGTTACCACAAATCCCACTATTCTTTCGAGAGAAGGGGGAGACGTCGTTGCGCACTTAAAAGAAATAAGGAAAATTATCGGCGACGAGAAAGAACTGCATATTCAGGTAACCGAAACCGATTACGACGCCATGGTAAAAGAGGCGAAAACGATAGTCAAAGTTTTCGGGAAGAATACGTTTGTAAAGATTCCGGTAACCGACGTGGGGCTTCGTGCGACGAAAACTCTTTCGGACGAAGGGTATAAAATAACGGTTACGGCGGTATTGAGTGCGGGACAGGCGCTGCTTGCTTCTAATGCGGGCGCGAAATACGTAGCCCCTTACGTAAGCCGGCTTGAAAACATATGCGAAAACGGCATTGAAACGGTTGCGGAAATTCAACAACTGTTCGACGTATCGGGTACGGAGACTGAAATACTTGCCGCAAGTTTCAAAAATGCGAGAGACGTGTTGGAAGTTGCTTTAACCGGTGCAGGCGCAGCCACCGTTTCGGCGGAAGTCATGAAAAAACTTATTTCTCATACCACCACGGACACCTCGATTGCGGGTTTTGCGGCCGACTGGGAGAAGGCTTTCGGGAAACAAACTCTCGGAAGTATGCTTAAATAAGGCCGACGGGGTATGAAAAGCACAGATATCAAAATATCCCCCTCTATCTTATCCGCCGACTTCGCTAAAATGGGCGAGGAGATTGTATCGCTTGAAAAAGCGGGTGCGGATATGATCCATTGCGACGTGATGGACGGGATTTTCGTTCCGAACCTTTCGTTCGGCATGAAAATGGTTTCGGATATAAGAAAACGGACGCGATTGCTTCTTGACGTTCACCTTATGATAGTACATCCCGAAAGATACGTCGAAAGGTTTGCCGAGGCCGGTGCGGATTTTATTACCGTGCATTACGAGGCTTGCCGCGAAAACCTTGCGGAAGTGTTAAGTCTTATAAAATCGTGCGGCGTAAAGTGCGGATGCGCCATAAATCCCGATTGCGATCCGAATAATATAAAAGATATTATTCCTTTTTGCGATATGGTACTCGTGATGGGCGTCTTTCCGGGGTTCGGGGGACAGACGTTTATAAGGTCTGCGTTGGATTCTTTGAGAATTGTCAGGGCCGAGATAGAAAAGAGCGGTAGAAACATCCTGCTTGAAATAGACGGCGGGGTAACGACGGAGAACTGTGCGGAAATAAAAGCCGCAGGCGCTGACGTTCTCGTTTCGGGCAGTACCGTTTTCAAAAGTCCCGACAGGCTCGGCGTAATCAGAGAATTGCGTGAAAAACGGTAGTTTAAATGAAATATTTACTTGGGGCGGATTTCGGAACGACGGCATTGAAAATGTGTTTGTTCGACGAGAACGGAGAGTTGGTCGTTTCGGAATCGGCAAGGTACAATTTAATAACGGAAGGGGAGTTCGTGGAATTCCCCGCGGAAGAGTTTTATAACGTCTTCGCGTCCGTCCTTAACAGGATAACGGATAAGTATACCGTTGACGCCATGAGTATAGACACGCAGGGCGAAACGTTGATCGTGTTGGATAAAGACGGTAAGCCTTTGACGAACGCTATAATCTGGCTGGATACAAGAGCGGAAAAACAGGCAAAAGAAATAGAAGAAAGATTTACCGTAAAAGGCATATACGACCTTACCGGACAGGCGGAAATACCCGCGGGTTATCCCGCGCCTAAGATTCTTTGGTTAAAAGAGAATAAGCCCGAAGTATATAATAACGCGGCGCATTATCTTTTACTCGAAGACTATATTATTTACAGATTGACAGGCGAATTTGCGGCTTCGCGTTCTCTTTACTCGTCGTCTTTACTCATGAACGTTAAAACAGGCGAGTATATTCCCGAGATGCTGGATTTTCTCGGTATAAACGGAAGTCAACTTTCCACGCTTTATGAAAGCGGAGAATATATAGGCGAGTATAACGGGATACGGGTGGTAACGAGCGCTTTGGACCAGATAGCGGGAATAACGGGCGCGGGCGTGGTAAGAGAAGGAATAATGAGTGAAACTACGGGAACTGCGCTTGCGGTATCCGCTCTTACGCATAATATTCCGAAGTGGCACGAAGGTTCAGCCGTATCGGCGTATTACGTTAAAAAGGGTTTATACTGTCTGTTGATGTGGGCGCCCACCGCAGGGGCAACGTTGGAGTGGTTTAAGAATAACTTTTGCGAAAGCGAAGATTACGCGAAAATCAACGTCTTGGCGGAAAGCGTGCCGAAAGGTTCGGAAGGACTTATCTGTATTCCGCATTTGTGCGGTACGGTGATGCCCGAGAATAATCCGAAAGTCAAGGGCGTGTTTTTCGGGGCAACCTTAAAACACGGTAAAGGACATTTTATCCGCGCTATAATGGAAAGCATAGCCTATACGATAAAAGAGTATTCGGACTATATAAATGCGGACATAAGCGAAATACGCAGCATGGGCGGGGGAGCGAAAAGCGACCTTTGGTGCGGTATTAAAGCGGAAGTCTTAAACAAAAAGGTAATAACCTTAAAGCAAAAAGAAACGGCGTGTCTGGGATCGGCTATGTTTGCGGGAGTCGGCGCAGGATACTATAGTAACGTCGCTTTTGCAGCGGAGAATATAGTAAAGAAAGATAAGGAGTATATACCGAAAGAAAGTGTATATTCCGCTTTGTATAAAGATTATAAGGACACAGAAAAAAAGATAACGGAGATATATGAATAACTTACGGATAGGGTATGCGGAAGAGATAATCAATCCCAAACCCGGCATAGCGATAGAAGGGTATTACGTTCCGCGGTTTGCGAAAGGATTTTTAAGCGACCTTAAAGCGATTGCGCTTGCGATACAAAGCGGAAGTAAAAAAGCCGTTATAATAAGTCTGGACGTTTGCGAAATCGACGGAGACTCGTTGAAAGAGGTAAAGTCGGCGATAGCCGAAAGGACGGGGCTGAAACAGGACGAGTTGTTCGTTTGCGCAACTCATACGCATACCGGTCCGTGTCTTAAAGAGGACGTGGGTTTCGTTTACGACGGTAAGCCCGTAAAAGAATATTTGGGACTTCTGGTAAAGCAGGTTGCTTCTGCCGCGGAGAAAGCGCTTAAAGACTTAAAACCCGCGAAGATGGGGTATGCGGTAGGGCATGCACCCGACAGAATAGCGTACATAAGGCGTTATAAGATGAAAGACGGAACTACTATGACTTGCCCGCCTATAAACGATCCTAATATAGATCACCCCTTGGGAACTCTTGACCAGAGAGTAAACGTTCTGCGTTTCGATAGGGAAAACGCCGACAGTATAGTCGTAATGAATTACGGCTTGCACGCGGACACGGTAAACGGAGAACTTATATCTTCCGACTGGGTAGGCTGGACGCAGGCGACTTTAAGAAAGAGTTTAGACGGCGTAAAATGTATCTGTATAATGGGCGCGCAGGGCGACGTCGGCAGCACGCACGTAAATCCCACCAAAAGCGACATGAACGATACGGAAATAAGTTTCGATAACGAAATGAAAAGCCCCGGCATGGCACGGTTTGTAGGGCGTGCGCTTGCGGGAACGGTGTTGCAGGTTTACGATAAGGTAGAATACAACGACGTGGAAGACGTAAAGATCGTAAACGAAACCTTTAACGTAGAACTTAACGTTCCCGAAAAAAAGGACTTGCCGCTTGCGCATAAATATGCGGAACTTCACGCACAGGGGAGAGACGATCTTATACCGTATAAGGCAATGGAACTTACGACTGTGGTAGCGGAAGCGATGCGTATGGTTGCATTAGAGAACAGTCCGAAAGAAACCGAAATGACTATGACGGGATTACGGATAGGTAATATCGCAATGGTGGGGATACCCGGCGAACCGTTTACCGAAATAGGCGTTAAAATCAAAGAACTCGGCGGGTATGATTTACTAATGCCTTGTGCCTTAACAAACGGCTACGAAGGGTATTTCCCGTCGAAAGAAGCATATATGGAAGGCGGATACGAAGCGAGAACTTCGAGATTTAAACCTACCGTTTTTGATGCGATTCTGAACGTAGCGGACACAGTGTTGAAAAAATTAAAAAATTAAGAAAAAGGGATGCGTTTGGCATCCCTTTTAAAATAGAAAAGTCCGACCAAAACCTTAACGGTTCGGGTCGGACTCTCTTGGTGCTCCATCAGGGACTCGCTATCCCAAAGCCTCCCGCAAAACAGTCCACAGGACTGTTTTCTTGCCTTCGGCAAGTTCGACGCTTCGCGTCTCGCTCCTAATTCGAGCCCCGAAATAAAGTCTATATCATCTTACTCAACGGACGTAATTCCGTTGAGTAAGATACTTGGTGCTCCATCGGGGACTCGAACCCCGGACACCGTGATTAAAAGTCACGTGCTCTACC
>DBVR01000011.1:54449-57778 GCA_002308755.1 Christensenella sp. UBA1259 | reverse complement strand
GCTACCAACTGCGCTACACCCCGCTTTTAACACAATGCTTTACTATACTATACTAAATCTTAAAAATTGTCAACCGAAATGACCGCTTTTTTCAAAATTTTATCAAAAAAATTTTCCTTATCTTACGCGGATTTTTATTTGACAAAACGAGAGTGGTTTTTACATTTATCGATAAATTATAGCGCTTTCTTTATGCTAATCTTGAACTAACGTTTTTCAAGGAATTTATTATGGAAATCAAATACAGCAAAAAGAAAGATCTTCTTACGGTTTTTTTGTGCGGGGAACTCGACGAATATTCCGCAAAATACGTGCGGGAATCTTTGGACGGACTGTTGGACGAAAATCTGACCAGCAAAAAAGTCGTATTCGATTTATCGGAAGTTTCCTTTATGGACAGTACGGGAATAGGGCTTTTAATAGGGCGGTACAAAAAGCTGAAAAACTTTTCCATACCGACCTACATAACCGGCGCGGGAGTCGCCACCGAAAAGGTGATAGAACTCGCCGGACTTTATAGCATTATGCCGAAATATTAAATCAAAGGTGGATATATGAGTAAAGATAAATTTGTGCTGAAATTTTCTTCGGTTTCGTCCAACGAATCGTTTGCCCGTTCGGTAATCGGGATATTCGCTTTAAGGGTGAACCCCAGCGTATCTTTTTTAACGGATATAAAGACCGCAGTAAGCGAAGCGGTAACGAACTGTATCGTTCACGGCTATCCCGAAAACGAAGGCGAGATAATCATGGAAGGATACATCGAAAACGAATTTTTACATATAAACGTATTCGACTTCGGCGTGGGGATAGAAAATCTTTCCGAAGCGTTAGAGCCGTTTTATACGTCCAAAGAGGACGAAGAACGTTCCGGTATGGGGTTTACCATAATGAAAAGTTTTATGGACGACGTAAAGGTGGTTTCCGAAAAAGGCGAAGGCACGAAGGTTTATATGACTAAAAAGATAGGCGAATAATTTAAAAAATGTTGGAATACGGGGAACTGCTAAAATACGTAAGGCTTGCCCAAAACGGAGATATAAACGCCAAGGAAACGGTGTTCAAAAGCAACACTCCGCTGATAAAAAGCATTATCAGACGTTTCGTGGGGAAAGGCGTCGAGTACGACGACCTTTATCAGATAGCGAGCGTGGGATTTTTAAAGGCGATAAAGAATTTCGACGAGTCTTTGGGGGTTAAGTTTTCCACTTATACCGTGCCTATGGTGATAGGGGAAATCAAACGGTATATGCGGGATAACGGGGCGATAAAGGTGTCGAGAACGCTGAAAATTCTGGCGAATAAAATAAACAAATATATAGACGCCTATTCCGCCGCGCACGACGAGTCGCCTTCCGTCGAGAGCATAGCCGAAAATTTCGGTATATCGCAGGACGAAGTAGTGGTCGCGTTAGACAGTAACCGTATGCCGATATCCATATTCGACAGCGTGGGCGATGAAGACGACGGGCAGGAACTTATAGAAAGAATACCGTACGTCGACAGCGAAGACAAAATCTTAAACGGAATACATCTTACGGACATCATTTCGCACCTTTCCGACAGAGAAAAAAAGATAGTTTATTTAAGGTTTTTTCGAGACAAAACGCAGAGCGAAGTCGCCGAGTCGATAGGGGTGTCGCAGGTGCAGATATCGAGACTCGAAAACAAGATAATAGATAAGATACGTTCCGAATACGAAACCTGAAAAAAGACGCTTTATCCTTTCGGTAAAACGCCTTTTTATATATTTACAGTTAAGTGTTTCAATCTCCATTGCGATTTTTTCTTTTAAGATAAACGATCAAACCGCCGATAAGAAACGCAACCGCCAAAATCAATACCGTAAGAAATACTATACAATGGACGTTGTTTTCGAGAGCGGTTTCCGCTTGCCATAAGGAAAGGTCGGCTTTAAATATATTCAAATCGTCGAGTTCTTTCTGCCAGGCGGGGTCGTTCACTTTAATAAACGACGGAACGATATAAATGAAAAAATTTACGAGTAATAAGATAAAACCCGTTTTGAAGGCGTGGTTTATTTTCAAAAGCCTTACGCCTAAAATAAGATTAAGACAGACGTAAACGTAAGACGTTATCGGCAGAGCCATAGTCGGATACCAGTGTTGAATCGCGTAACCGTTTACGACGGTGTAGATGTCTATGACAAAAAGAAGAAGGTTTAGTGCGATAAAATCGACGCACAGCGAAATAAAATCGTTATATTTTTTAATTTTCGGACTTTTCCCATACTTAGAAATATATATCGGCGTAAATATCGCAATAAGTGCGAATAAAACGGGTAAGACCGCGATCCAAAACCAGTTGCCTTCGGTGTAGACGGCGCACACGCCGAGCAAAAGGCATAAAGCCGCAAAGTTCGAAAGCGGCATCAATATCAATTTATATTTCTTAACCAGCTTTGGTAGGTTGGTGAAGGTAAATGAGAGAAGCAAAGCGCAAAAAACTATCCAGAACCAGGAAAGCGTTTTGTTTATCGCGAGATTGCAAATAAAACACGGAACCAACGCAAGCACGTAAGAGATATAGAAAAATATTTCCCAGGACGTAGAAAGCGTTCTCCATTTTTTCGCCTGAACTTTTTCTTCTCTCGATTCCGTGTCCACGCTTGCGGTTATCAGTTCGTGTTCCGATACGCCCAACATTTCCGAAAGTTTGGGCAGTAACGTTATGTCCGGGTGGGCAACGTCTTTTTCCCATTTACTGACGGTCGATTCCGAAACAAACAAAAGTTTCGCAAGTTCTTTTTGCGTAAGGTTCATTTCCCGTCTTTTCTGTCTTAAAAATCCGCCGAAAGTGTTCTCCATAACATACTCCTTTCCCGTAGATTATACCATATAAGATTTGCGGTTGCACGGTTTTCGGCAAAAATAAGACTTGAAAATCGTTCAAGTGCCGCGGTGTTACCATATTTCCGTATATTAAAAATTATTTTACCCATATTAACTTTGCTATGAGAAAATCTAATACGGACGATTTTTACAAAAATCTCGACGAAAGAGAAAATATGCTGTCCGCATTTAAGAAAAAGGAGATAAAAAATGTCTGACAAAACGGATTTTTCAAACGAAAATTACCTAAATTACGTAAAGTCCGTCTCGCCTAAAACCAACGAAAAGCGTTCGCTTTTCCGTGCTTTCTGGGTTGGCGGGTTTATATGCTGTATAGGACAAGCAATAAGGTATCTGTTTGAAACTTATTTAGGACTTTCAGGCGACGAACTTGCGTCCTACGTTTCTATGGTACTCATTTTTCTCGGTTCTTTTTTAACGGGACTCGGGGTTTACGACAGGATAGGCAAGTTTGCT
>DBVR01000011.1:43917-54431 GCA_002308755.1 Christensenella sp. UBA1259 | reverse complement strand
CCTATAACGGGGTTTGCGAACTCCGTCGTTTCGCCCGCCATGGAGTATAAGACGGAAGGGTTTATATACGGCGTTGCGGCGAAAATGTTTACGGTAGCGGGGCCGATAATAGTGTTCGGCGTCGCAGGGAGTGTTCTTATAGGACTTATCTATTACGGTATCTACAACATTTTTTAGGAGAATAAATGAAAACGATATTTTTTAAGAACAAGCCCGTTATATCCTGCGCAAAATCGGTCGGCGGACCGAAAGAAAGCGAAGGCGCTATCGGTGAATTTATAGACGTAAAATTAAAAGACGACACTTTGGGCGAAAAAACCTTTGAAAAAGCCGAAAGGCAGATACTTTACACCGCTTTGTCGGAGTGTATAAATTCTTCGGGAAAACCCGAATCGGATATAGACGCCGTGCTTGCGGGCGATCTTTTAGATCAGATAATTTCCGCTACTTTTGCGACGAGAAACTTTAAAACGGGGTATTTCGGGCTTTATAACGCCTGCGCTACCTTTACCGAAGCCATGATTTTGGGTAGCGTCCTGATAGACGGCGGGTATATGAATAATGTTATCTGCGCGACGAGCAGTCATTTTTCTTCCGCCGAAAGACAGTACAGGTATCCTTTGGAGTTGGGCTGTACCCGTCCACCGCAATCTCAATGGACGGTAACGGGGGCGGGGGCTTGCATGCTTTCCCGAAAAGGCAAAGGACCGAAAACTTCTTGCGCGACGGTTGGAAGAATAGTCGATTACGGCGTTACCGACGTCAACAATATGGGCGCGGCTATGGCTGCCGCGGCGTGCGACACTCTGGTTACGCATTTTAAGGAAACGGGGTTTTCTCCTTCCGATTACGACCTTATAATAAGCGGAGATCTCGGAACTTTGGGTTCTCGGATATTGAAAGACCTTACCTGGGAAAAGGGTTTCGATATAGAAGACCAGCACGTCGATTGCGGGGAAATGGTATATAATATAAACGAAAAAGAATATCAGGGCGGAAGCGGAGCGGGCTGTTCTTCCATGACTTTCTGTTCGTATTTTTACAAACGCTTAAAGGAAAAGAAATTCAAAAAGATATTGCTTATGACTACGGGCGCGCTATTGTCTTCGGTATCTGCACAGCAGGGGGAAAGTATTCCGGGAATAGCGCACGCCGTGGCGGTGGAGTGCTGATATGGAAATATTTTTAATGTTTTTGAAAGTTTTTGCGGTTGGCGGGGCTATATGTACGGTGGCGCAACTGCTCATAAATTACACGAAGATCACCGCGGGAAAGATTCTCGTGTACTTTCTTTTAACGGGGCTTACGCTACAAGCCTTCGGGCTGTACCAGTATATAGTGGACTTTGCGGGCGCTGGAGCTACCGTTCCCATATCGGGGTTTGGGTATCTTCTGGCAAAGGGGGCGGAAGAGGGCGCGAAAGAAAGTCTTTTCGGCGCGGTAACCGGCGGAATCACCGCCGCCGCAATGGGAATAACCGCCGCAATCGTGTTCGGGTACCTGTTTTCCCTTATATTCCGTTCAAGGTCTAAAAAGAACTGAAAAATCATATAATTTCCGTATGATAGAGTGTACGGATCAATATATATACTACAAACGCCGCAGAATAAAAAAACGGCGTTTCTTGGTATTTTTCGCGATAATTCTGCTTGTCGGGATAATTTTTTACCAACAGAACGCGGTATTTAAACTCATAGTGAATATCTGCAAAGACAATTCCTACGCGCTGTCGGCAACGTCGGTCAATCAGGCTGTATCGTTATCCTTAAAGGAAGAAGTAAGATACTCGGAACTTATAGCGGTGGAGAAAAATTCCGACGGCGATATCGTTATGATAAGCGCGAACGCCCTTAAAATAAACGTTATAACGAGAGATATCGCGCAAAATACCGAAAGGATACTGTCGGAAAAACTTAAAAACGGCGTAAACGTCCCGATACTCGCTTTCAGCGGGATAGCCTTTCTTTCGGGGACGGGAAAGCAGATAAAGTACAGGTATATAAGCGTTTCGGGGGTGGATTGCGATATCAGCGGGGAATTTAAGTCTGTGGGAATAAACCAGACTCTGCACTCGGTATTCGTGACGGTAAAAACCCGAATAAACGTGGAGTTTCTTCGCTCGTCGAAAGAAACGGAGTTTTTTTCCAAAGTCCTTATAAGCGAAGCGGTGCTCGTGGGAAAAGTTCCCGAAATATACTTAAACGGCAGATTGTAATGTGAAAAGAGCGCGAATAAAAGTTGACAACGGGGTGTAAAATGCATTATAATAATAAAAACGTTGATGAAAAGAGACGCAAAGACAAGTTTCGTCAAAGAGAATCCGATCCGCGGGCTGAAAGGTCGGGTACGGGGCGTTGCGTCGTTCGCTTCGGAGTTGCGCAGTTGAAAGAAAAGTAGGTTGCGTCGCGTTATTCCCGTTAAAGGATATCGAGGCCGTATCGTACGGCGAATTAGGTGGTACCGCGTTATGAACGCCCTATTTTAGGGGCGTTTTCTTTTAAAAATCAAGGAGAACGTTTATGCAGGAATTCGACGAATTAAGAAAACAGGCGAAAACAGAAGCCGAAAACACGGTTTCTCTCGGCGCGCTCAACGACGTCAGGGCGAAATTTATAGGCAAAAACGGCGAAATAACCGCGCTTTTAAGGCAAATGAAGGATATTCCTTTCGAAGAAAGGGCGAGTTTCGGTAAAAAGGTGAACGACCTTAAAGAAGAAGTTTCGGCGATCTTCGAGAAAAAAGAGCGCGAACTTAAAGAAAAGGAGCGTGAAGACCGTTTCAAAAAAGAAGCGGTAGATATCACCTTGCCGGGAAACGCCGTAAAAGTCGGCGGGGCGCACCCTTTGAATATCGTGAAAAACAAGATAATAGACGCTTTCTGCGGGCTGGGTTTCGAGGTGTTCGAGGGACCTGAGATAGATTCCGATTACTACTGTTTTCAGGCTTTGAATATTCCCAAAGACCATCCGGCAAGGGATATGCAGGATACGTTCTATATAAACGACAACATCCTGTTGCGCCCGCACACGTCCCCCGGACAAGTCCGCACTATGGAAAACAAAAAGCCGCCTATCAAGATTTTAAGTCCCGGCAGGGTGTACAGGGCTGACGACGACGCTTCGCACTCTCCCATGTTTCACCAGATAGAAGGACTGGTCGTGGACAAGGGCGTGTCGCTGTGCGACCTTAAAGGACTTCTGGACACCTTCGTGAAACTTATATTCGACGAAGATACGAAGACGAGATTCCGCCCGTCTTATTTCCCGTTCACCGAGCCCAGCGTGGAAGTGGACGTTACCTGTTGCAAATGCCACGGAAAGGGTTGCGGACTTTGCAAGAATACGGGTTGGATAGAAATACTCGGCGCGGGAGTAGTCAATAAAAACGTTCTTAAAATGAGTGGAATAGACCCCGAAGTTTATTCGGGACTTGCGTTCGGTTTGGGAATAGAGCGTATCGCCATGATAAAATACGGCATTTCCGATATAAGGACGCTTTTCGAAAGCAACGTCAGATTTTTAGAACAATTCGATAGGAGATAACGAAATGAAAATACCTTTTTCCTGGCTGAAAGATTACGTCGATATAGACTGTTCCGCGGAAGAACTCGAAGCAAAACTTTTTTCCTGCGGTTTCGAAGTGGAAGAAACGCTGTATTTCGGCGAAAAAATAGACAAAATAGTTACTTGTAAGATATTGAAGATAGAAAAGCACCCCAACGCGGACAAACTTTCCGTTTGCACCGTGGATGCGGGGAAATACGGGACGCTGCAGATAATAACCGCGGCGACCAACGTTTTCGAAGGCGCAATCGTTCCTGTGGCGCTGGACGGTTCTACGCTGTTTAACGGCGAAAAAATACGCAAAGGAAAACTTCGCGGATTAGAATCATGCGGTATGTTTTGCAGCGGAGAAGAGTTGGGAATCACCGACGACTGGTACGAAGGCGCGTCGGTGCACGGAATACTCATATTCAGAGAAGATCTGCCGCTTGGCGAGAGCGTAAAGGACATATTAGGAATCGGAGACGTTATATTCGACGTAAACGTTACCGCGAACCGTCCCGACTGTCAGTCGGTTCTCGGTATGGCGAGAGAAGTTGCGGCGGTACTCGGTAAACCCCTTAAAATGCCCGACCTGTCGTATAATACCGACGCGGGAGTTTCTACGTTAAAGACGGTGAAAATAACCGACGACGCTTTCGATCTCTGTCCGAGATACAAAGGAAGGCTTATTAAAGACGTTAAGATCGGACCGTCGCCCGAGTGGATGAGACGCAGACTGTTTTCTATGGGCTTAAAGTCCATAAACAACGTGGTGGATATAACGAATTTCGTTCTTCTGGAAATAGGGCAGCCTATGCACGCTTTCGATTTGAGAGACCTTGAAGGTAACGAAATAAACGTGAGAAGGGCTAAAAAAGGCGAGAAGATAATAACGCTCGACGAAAAGGAATTCAAACTCGACGAAAACAATCTCGTTATCTGCGACGCCGAAAAACCCGTTGCGCTCGCAGGCGTTATGGGCGGCTTGAACAGCGGAATAAAAGACGATACGAAAGACGTTCTGTTTGAGTCGGCAAGGTTCGCAAGGGATAACATAAGAAAGACTTCGAGAACGTTAGGACAAAGGAGCGATTCTTCGGCAAGATTCGAAAAAGGCGTCGATTACCTTTCGCAGGAGATAGGATTGAAGCGTGCTCTTAACCTTGTGGACAAACTCGGTTGCGGCAAGATCGCCTGCGACGAATACGACCTTAAAGGCGAGCAATTTAAGGAAAAGACGATAGAAACCACCGTCGATAAGATAAACGGCGTGTTAGGGCTCGATATCGCCGCCGACACCGTAAAAAATATTCTGGAAAGGCTGGACTTTAAAGTAACGCTCGACGGAAGAAATATCACTGTTATAGTTCCTTTGTACCGCGAAGACGTGGAAGGATATCCCGATCTTGCGGAAGAAGTTATAAGGGAATACGGCTACGACAATATCACGCCGACGCTTTTAAAGACTTCGGCGATAACCGCAGGCGGAAGAAACGCGGAGCAGAAGTCCGCGGAAGATTTAAAAGACCTTCTTATCGGCTACGGATATAACGAAACGATAACGTATTCCTTCGTATCGGAAAAGGAATTCGACCTTTTCGGGCTGGACAAATCGCGCCTTATCAGGATATTGAACCCCATAAGCGAAGACATGGCGATAATGAGAACGACGCTTATCCCGTCTTTGGTGCGGGCGGCGGTGTATAATATCAACAGGCAGAACTACGACGGCAAACTGTTCGAACTTGCCAAAACTTATTTTGCGGTTTCGGGCGATAACGCCGAACTTCCGGAAGAAAAGGAAGTATTATGTTTTGCCGCTTTTGGAGAAAAGGAAGATTATTTTTCGGTAAAAGGCGTTACCGACGGGATTTTCGCCGCGTTCTGTTACGGCAAAGAGATAAAATACGTAAGGTCGTCGGAAAAATTCATGCACCCGACAAGATCCGCGGATATCTTCGTAGATGGCGAAAAGGTAGGATTGATCGGACAGGTACACCCCGATATCGTAGCCGCGTGCGGCGCGGATAAAGCGGTTTTCGTCGGAGAAATACGGATAGATATTTTAAAGAAACATTTTAACGGTAAAATAACCGCGAAACAGGTGTCCAAATTTCCGTCCGTGGAAAGGGATCTCGCCGTCATAACGGAAGAAGACGTTCTTTGCGACGATGTCGTTTCCGTTATAAAGAGAAACGGCGGCAAAATACTCGAAAAGGTTTCTTTATTCGACGTATACAGGGGCAATCAGGTGGCGATGGGCAAAAAGAGTATGGCGTTCAATCTGGTGTTCGGTTCGGACGATCGGACGTTAAACGTTAAGGAAGTAGACGACGCCATAGAAAAAATACTTAAAAACTTAAAGAGCGAATTAAACGCAGAGTTAAGGTAATGATAGCGGAGAAAACCGTTAAAACACTCGAATTCGATAAGATATTGCAAGCGGTCGCTTCTTTTGCCGTACTTGAAAAGACCAAAGAGGCGATAGCCCGCTGTTCTTTCGAGACCGATTTAAAAGAAGTGAACAGCCTTCTCGACAAGACGGAAGAAGCGTATAAACTTTTATACGAACACAGCGTGTCGGGAATATTTTACTTTGCCGACGTTTCGGAAGAACTTGACCGTGCGGACGTCGGCGGAACGCTTAACCCCGCGGAGTTATTGCGTATAGCGGACAATCTAAAGAGTGCGAGAACGATACGCGGCGCGATACGTTCGGTACCCGACGAAAGTATAGTCGTTTTGCGGGGAATTTCGGAGTCGTTATACTTAAACGAAGAGTTTGAAAAGGAAATACGCGACAAGATAATTTCGGAAGACGAAATTTCCGACACTGCGTCGCCGAAACTGTATTCGATTCGGAAAAGCATAAAAGACATAAACGCAAGGATAAGAAATCAACTCAATTCCTATATGCGGACGGGTTTCAACAAATATTTGCAGGAATCCGTCGTTACCATGCGGCAAGGGAGATACGTTATTCCCGTAAAGAGCGAATACAGAAGTCAGGTAAAGGGATTTATCCACGACCAGTCTTCTTCGGGCGCGACGGTGTTTATCGAGCCGGAAGTCGTGATGGAACTGAACAACGACTTAAAAAAGGCGATCTTCGACGAAAAGGAAGAAATATATAAGATTCTTAAAGACCTTACCGTAAAAGTTTCCTTTATGACCGACGCAATACGCGATAACGCGGAAAAACTCGCCGTTATAGACGGATTTTTCGCAAGAGCGGAATATTCTTTCAAAAACAAATGCGTAAGACCTTCGGTAAACAAAAACGGCAACACGGACGTTAGGTCTGCTCGCCACCCGCTTATCGCCGAAGATAAGGTCGTTCCGGTAACTTTCCGTTTCGGAAAGGACTATAATTTTTTGCTGATAACCGGTCCCAACACCGGCGGGAAGACGGTAACTTTAAAACTCGTCGGGATATTGTCGCTGCTTACCATGTGCGGTATATTTATTCCCGCGGCGGCGGACAGCGAAGTTTCCGTTTACGACGGAATATACTGCGACGTCGGCGACGAACAGAGTATAGAAAACGACCTTTCTACCTTTTCTTCGCACATAAAAAACATAGTCGGCATCCTGAATTCTTTAAGCGGCAACTGTCTCGTTTTGTTAGACGAACTCGGTGCGGGAACAGACCCCGAAGAAGGCTGCGCTTTGGCTCTTGCTGTTACCGAAACGCTGCTTAAAGCAAATTGTTACGGAATCATCACTTCGCATTACTCGAAACTTAAAGAGTTCGCCGTGGAAAGCGAGAAGATAGAAAACGCGTCCATGGAATTCGATTCGGAGACTTTGAAACCGTTATACAGAATAAATATAGGTATTCCGGGGAGTTCCAACGCCATTGACATTTCAAGGACTCTGGGACTTAAATCGAGTATCGCGGATAGGGCGACGGAGTATCTTTCGAGCGATAAGATAAACTTCGAAGCGGTGCTCAGAAAAGCCGAAGCAAGCAGAAAGGAAGCGTCTCGCCTTGCGGAAGAGTTGGAAGTGTTAAAAGCCGAAAAAGAGCGGGAATTAAGAGATATCGTCTCGGAAAAGGAAAAGATAGTAAAGGAAAGGGAGCGAATATATTCTAACGCCAAGCAGGAAGTAAAGCGTATCGTTTCCGAGCGTATGACCGAAGCCGAAGAAATAATAGAAGAGTTAAAACGGATACTGAAAGCGGCAGGGTTGGAAAGCAAGGAAGTTTTCAGGGCGAGCAGATTGAAAAACAGGCTGATAGACGGCAGGTACGTAAGCGGCGAAGAAGAAAACGCGCCGATAGAACTCAAAAAAGCCGAGTTTTCCGAACTGAAAAAAGGGAAAAGGGTTTATCTTAAAAATCTCGGTGCGTACGGCGAGATAGTGAGTGTAAAACCCGAAAAAAAGGAAGCGGAAATACTCATAGGCAATATAAGATCGAAAGTCGGTTTTTCAGACATATACAATGCGGAAGATATAAAAGAAAAGCCGTCGGTAAAGGTAAACAGTTCCGCGGTCAGAAAAGACGTGCCGAAGACGGAACTTATAGTCGTCGGCAAGACTGCGTCGGAAGCGATAGAAGAGACCGAAGCGTTTATAGACGGGGCGGTAGTAAACGGTCTTGAAGAAATAAGAATAGTACACGGTTACGGCGAAGGGATACTTCGCAGGAAGATAAGGGAATATTTGAAGAAAAACAAAAACGTGGAAAGTTTCAGGAACGGAGTTTACGGCGAAGGAGAAAACGGCGTAACGGTGGTAACGCTGAAATAACGGAGAAAGTATGCGTGAAGTATTTTATGAAGAATGTGCAAAGGTAAAGGATGAGGCGAAAGCACGCCGCAAATACGTTTTATTAAAATCGGTATCGATAGTTTTTTACGTTCTTGCGGCATTATGGACGATTCTCGTGTTTTACGCTTACGATTTCGGCGGCGAAGGATCGCTTGTGTTGAAGATACTCTTCGTTGCGATGCCTCTCGTTTACTTTATCTTTTCGGGGATAATCTTCGGTAAGTTCAAAAACGGGGCGCGCGTTGACTACGACTATACGATAGTATCGGGAACGGTGCGGTTTTCCAAAGTGATGAACGATGTAAAACGCAAACATATAACAAGTTTCGATTGTTCCGCAATCGAGAGAATAGGAAAGTACGGCAGCGATACTTTCAACAGGTATTCCGCTATGCCGAACAAGAAACTTGACGTATTGACTTCTAATTTCAAAACGGCGGACGCCGAATCGCTTTACTATATAGTGGCGAACGTTTCGGGAATCAAACACGTTTTCGTTCTCGAGTGTACCGAAAGATTTATAATAAATATACTTACGTTTGTGAACCGTACGGTCATGGAAGATGGGTTTTTAAGATGATATATTTAGACAATGCGGCGACGACCAGACCCGACGCGGAATGCTTGAAAAAAGCCGAAATTTACAATTCCGAAAAGTTTTTTAACCCATCCGCCCTTTACCGCTATGGGATAGACGCTTTCGGTGCGTTGAAGGACGCAAAAAACGCGATCCTAACGTGCATGGGGCTTTCTTCTTCCGTTTACGAAGTTATATTTACCTCCGGCGGGACGGAAAGCGATAACGCGGCGGTATTCTGTTCGGTAAAAAGGGGGTCTTTTCTTACCGATAAAGGGGAACACGCCGCGATATTTCAATGCTTTAACGAAGTTAAAAACAGGGGCAACGCGGTACATTTTATTGACCTTAACAAAGACGGTTCGGTGAACGCGGAAAAACTGTTGGATTTTGCGTATTCCAACCGCGTGGATTTCGTTTCGATAATGCACGTAAATAACGAAACGGGCGCGATAAACGACGTGAACTATATAGCGAAAAAGTTAAAGGAAATAAACCCCGATACGGTGTTTCATACCGACGCGGTGCAGTCTTTCGGCAAGATACCTTACGAATTTTCGCAGGATATAGATATGATTTCCGTAAGCGGGCACAAGATAAACGCATTAAAAGGCGTGGGCGCGCTGATAAAGAAACGTAAACTGCCTTTTTCGCCGCTTATCTTCGGCGGCGGGCAGGAAAACGGCTTGCGTAGCGGCACGGAAAATCCGTTCGGCGTAAAAGTTATGGAACTTTGTTGCCGCAAAAAATACGAAAATATAAGAGAAAACTTCGAGAAAGTATCTCTTTTAAAAGAATACGTCAAAAATAACGTCGATAAAGACGATATAAAGATATTGTCTTCGGAAAATTCTTCGCCGTATATACTTTGCCTTTCGGCGACGGGATTAAAGGGCGAAGTTATAATGCACGCGTTAGAAGAGTACGGGATAGTAGTGGGAAACGGCTCGGCGTGTTCTTNNCCCGCCATAAGTACAGCAGAGTGATAGAGGCTTGCGGGTATCAAAACGCCGTTCTCGACGGAGTGTTGAGGGTGAGTTTTTCCGCCGATAATACGTTGGATGAAGTTAAGGAATTCACCGAAAAACTTGATCTCGTAGTTAAAAAGTTCAAAAGGATAATGAAATGATAAAAGCGATAATAGTAAGGTATTGCGAAATACATTTAAAAGGCAAAAACCGCGGATATTTTGAAAAGATGCTTAAAAACAATATCTCGGCGTCCCTTAAAAACGTAAAACACGACCTTATCTGTATGCACAGCAGGTACCTTATAGAAAACTTCAATGCGGAAGACTATAATACTATATGCGAAAAATTGCGAAAGATAGCGGGAGTTCACACGATCAGCCCCGCGTACGTGGTAAACAATTCCATGGAAGAGATAGTTGATACCGTAAAGAGTATCCTTTCCGACAAAAGCGGAACGTTTAAGATCGTTACCAACCGTGCGGACAAGACGTTTACGCCCGATTCGGTAACTACTTCCGCGTTTATCGGCGGTAAAATGTTGGAGTTCTACGGCGATAAACTTAAAGTGGACGTGAAAAACCCCGCCGTTACCGTCAATATAGACATACGCGAAGACGGAAAAACTTTCGTGTATTCCGAAACGGA
>DBVR01000011.1:33169-43878 GCA_002308755.1 Christensenella sp. UBA1259 | reverse complement strand
TGCTTATTTCCGGCGGTATAGACAGCCCCGTCGCGGGATTTATGATGAACAAGCGCGGTATGAAGATAGACTGTCTGCATTTCCACAGTTTCCCTTATACGGGGGAAGCGGCAAAGCAGAAAGTTATGGATCTGACCGCAAAAATAGGGGAATACAACGGCGGGATAAATTTATACGTCGTATCGTTCACCAAAATTCAGGAAGCGATACACGAAAATTGTCCCGAAGAGTATATGATAACCATGATGCGCAGATTTATGATGCGTATCGCCGAAAGACTTGCGAAAAAACTCGGGTGTCAGGCTATAATAACCGGCGAAAGTTTAGGTCAGGTCGCAAGCCAGACGATAGAAAGCATAACTTCTTCGAACTCCGTCGTTTCCATGCCCGTTTTAAGACCGCTTATCGCCTTCGATAAACTCGACATAATAGAGATATCCAGAAAGATAGACACCTACGAAACTTCTATTCTGCCTTACGAAGACTGTTGCACGGTGTTTTTGCCGAAATTCCCGCTCATAAAACCCGACCTGAGTAAAGTCGTAAAGACGGAAAGCAGATTGAACGTCGAAGAACTTATAGAAGACGCTATGCAAAGCATCGAGAAGTTTTCCTTTTAACCTTCCGTATCTGTAAGCCACCAGTCGCCGCCAGTTAACCGCGGCGTTTTTATTTTCGGAAGGGATATTTCTTTTCCTTCCGTTATCCCGTCGCCGTTTTTAAAATAGGGGATAACGCTATATCTGTAATTCGTATCGGGCGATACCGTACCGTCTTTAAACTCGTATCTGTTTTCAGAGAAAGCAGAGTCGCACACTAAAACTTTGGAGTTCTTGTTTTGTCTGAATATTTTATATTCGCAGTATTCTGCGAGACATAATCGTATGCAAATTTCGCCGTTTATTACTTCTATTTCGGCGTTTTCTATTTTTGGAGACGAAAACCTTTCGGAAGAAATTTTCGGAACTCTGTTTTTCTTAAAATAAGCCTGCGTAACGTAGCGCAAGGGAAAGTTTTCGTCGGCAAGTTCTATCCTTTTTTCCTGCTCGTAACTTATTTTGTCGAGATTTACTCTGACAACTTTGTCGGTGGAAAACAGTTCCGACGGGCGATAGCCCGAATTATAAATAGCGTCCCAAACGTCACTGAGCGTTTTGGCGGGGACGCTTCCGCCGGTTACGGAATTAGGCATAAAAGAGCCGTCGGCTTTCCCGTACCAGCCGGAGATTATATAGTCGCCGTTATACGACACGCAGTATGCGTCGGTATTTCCTTTTTCATTGCCGACCGTTCCCGTTTTTGCGCAAAGGGACAGATCTTCGCGGTGTAAATATTTCGCCGTTCCGTCGGTAACGGTAAATTTTAAGCAGTCGTTAATGATAAACGCCGTGTCTTCGCCGAATACTTTTATCCCGTTTTTATCGTTTTTATATATGATTTTGCCGTTTTCACCCACTATTTTATCTATAACGGAAGGCGTTACGAAACGCCCTTTGTTGACGAAAGCCCCGTACGCCGCCGATATCTGTGTAAGCGTTGCGCCTTTTTCGGTGGAACCCAACGCGATACGCAAGGAATCGTCTGCGTTTTCCATATCTATCCCGAGTTTTCTCGCGTAGTTTTTGCTTTTTTCGAGTCCCGTGGAATTAAGAACTTTTACGGCGCATACGTTAAGACTTTTTGCGAGAGCGAATTTCGCCGAAACGTAGCCGTAATACTTATCGTTATAGTTTGCGGGGTTGTACCCGCCGAAATCGGTCCTTTCGTCGTTTATCAAAGAGCATTCGTCGATAACATTTTCCTCTATGGCAGGGGCGTAAACAAGAATCGGTTTTATGGTAGATCCCGTTTGCCTTACGGCTTCGCCGACGGTGGAATAAAACGCCTTTATCTCGTTACCGTTACCGAGAATAACGAAAGACCTGTCGTATTCGGGGTAGCTGTCTTTTACGGAATTTTCAAGTATTTCCTGCAAATTTTTATCGTAATAAGTGTACACTTTGCATTTTTCTCCGACGTGTCCCGACCTTTCCAAAATATCGTCGCAAGCCTTATTTACGAGATAGATATAAGAGGAATTTTCGATCTTTATATCGGATATCTCTTCGAAAGAATCGACGCACGCCGAATATTCCGCTTCGGAAATAAGATTCTGATCGTACATTTCTTTTAAAACGACGTTTTTCCGCTCGAAACATTTTTGCGGGTTAGTTAAAGGCGAGTACGTAGACGGCGCTTTTATCATACCCGCGAGTATCGCGCTTTGGTTCAACGAAAGTTCCGAAACCGCGACGCCGAAATATTTTTCCGCGGCGGAAGAAATACCGTAACAACCGTTTCCGAAATATATGGTGTTCAGATACTTTTCTATTATCTCGTCTTTCGAATATCTTTTTTCGAGTTCGCGGGCGAGTTTCATTTCGGCAAGTTTGCGGTTTAACGTCTTGTCGTTCGAAAGGTGAGTGTTTTTTATGAGTTGCTGGCTTATAGTTGAAGCGCCTTCTTTAAAAGAAAAACTCTTTACGTTGTTGAAGATTGCCCGAATAACGCCGCGCATATCTATCCCGTTGTGCTTATAAAACCTTTTGTCTTCTATCGCGATAAACGCGTTGACGGTGTGTTGCGGTACGTCTTTTAAGTCGGTTATATTTAATCCGCCTGCCGATTCCGTCATAAAATTGCCTTGTGCGTCGTATATTTCGGCGGAAGATTCAAGGTTTACGAGTTTACTTTCGTCCAGATGATAGTCCTTGGTTACCATAAGGTAATAAACGAAAAAAGTGAGAGAAAGAATAAGTAAAGCCCCCGATATCACGAGCAGGGTTTTAAAGAGGATTTTTCTCATAACATATAACTTGCGTAACTTTAAGGTTTTGTATACCGAAAATTACGGTATAAAATTGACAAATACGAGATTTTGATGTATTATATTTAATATGGCTTACTATGATAAAAAGTACTGCATCGTGACCTACGGTTGTCAGATGAATATCCACGAATCGGAAAAACTCGGCGGGATCCTTGCCGAAATGGGTTTTACCGCCGTAAACGACGTAAAACTTGCCGATATCGTAGTATTCAATACCTGTTGTATAAGAGAAAACGCGGAAAAAAGAGCCGAAGGCAATATCGGCGCGCTGAAAAAACTGAAACACGCTAAAAGCGATATGATAATCGCCGTCGGCGGGTGTATGACGCAGCAGAAGGGCTATGCCGAAAAACTTACGGATAAATTTCCGTTCGTCGATATCGTTTTCGGAACGCATAACTTAGAAGATTTCAAAGATTTTATCGTCAGGCGACTGGAAGACAAGAAGCACGTTATTTCGGTATCCGACGGGGACAACCGCATAAAAGAAGGAACGCCGAAACTGCGTTCGAGTTTTCCAAACGGCTGGGTGAATGTGAATTACGGGTGCAATAATTTCTGTTCTTATTGCATAGTGCCGTACGTCAGGGGCAGAGAAAAAAGCAGAGATATGGGCGCGATACTGTCGGAGTGTCAGGAACTCGTGGACGCGGGATACAAGGAAATAACTCTTTTGGGTCAGAACGTTAATTCCTACGGAAAAGATCTCGGAAACGCGGACTTTGCCGACCTTATAGAAAAAGTTTCCGCGATAGAAGGGGATTTCAGATTGCGCTTTATGACCAACCACCCGAAAGATCTTTCGGAAAAACTTATAGCCGCCGTCGCAAAAAGCGACAAGACGTGTAAATCCATCCACCTTCCCGTGCAGGCGGGATCGAACAGAATACTTAAACTTATGAATCGGCACTACACCCGCGAAGACTACCTTAAAGAAGTGGAATTATTGAGAAAATACATGCCCGATATTGCGATAAGCACCGATATCATGGTGGGGTTCCCAACGGAAACGGAAAGCGATTTCGAAGACACTCTGGACCTCGTAAGGCAAGTGAAGTTTGCGGGGGCGTTTACCTTCGTATATTCGCCGAGAAAGGGGACTCCCGCGGCAACGATGGACGGGCAGATTCCTTCGGAAATTTCAAAGCGGCGGATAATACGGCTCATAGATATGCAGAACGCCGAAAACAGAAGGCAGTCGAAAGCCTACTTAAATCGGACGATAGAAATATTGTGCGAAGGTTTCGACAGTAGAAAAGGCAAGTATCTCGGCAGGGATACGTACGGAAGGATGGCGTATTTCGACGGAAAAACCAATCTTATAGGTAAATTCGTAAAGGTAAAAATAACTAAAACGGGCGGGATTTCGCTTATGGGCGAAGTTGCGGATATCGGAGAATAAAAATGGCGCTTTCACGGATGATGTCGCATTATTTGCAGGTAAAGGAAAAATATAAAGATTGCTTCGTTTTTTACAGACTCGGGGATTTTTACGAGATGTTTTTCGACGACGCCGTAAAAGCGTCGGAAATTCTGGAACTTACCCTCACGGGGAGAGATTGCGGACTGAAAGAACGCGCGCCCATGTGCGGAGTGCCTTTTCACGCCGCGGATATGTATGTTTCTAAACTTGTGTCCGCGGGATATAAAGTCGCTATATGCGAACAACTTTCCGAACCCAACGGCAAAGAACTCGTAGAAAGGGAAGTTGTAAGGGTGGTTACCGCGGGAACGGTTACGAACGACGAACTGATAGACTCTAAAAGCAATAATTTTCTGCTTGCGTTGTACTGCCGCAAAAACGCCTTTGCGATAGCGTGGGCGGATATAACGACGGGCGAATTTTTCGCGAAAAGTTTTACCGAAGGCGATACCGTATCGGATCTCGTGAACGAACTCGTAAAAATATCTCCCGCGGAAATAATCGGAAACAGGGCGGCGGTCGAATCGCTTGCCGAACACCCCGTTTTCGTCCAGAAAATACTACCTAAAATAAGCGAATACACGGAAAGCGAATTCTATTACGAAAACGCCGAAGAATCGCTTAAAAACCAACTGAAAGTCGCCGCTCTTTCTTCTTTGGGGTTTGCGGATAACGACTTATCGGTAATACCGTCGGGCGCGCTCGTATCGTACTTAAAAGAAACGCAGAAGTCGCTTCTTATCAACGTAAATTCCGTATCGGTACTGAACGAGCGGGAATTTATGATGCTGGACTTAAACGCTGTGCGGAATCTCGAAATAACGAGGACTTTAAGGGACGACAAAAAATACGGTTCTCTGCTTTGGGTGCTGGATAAGACGAGAACGGGCATGGGCGCAAGGAAACTGCAAAGTTACCTTCTTTCTCCGCTTTTCAGCGCAGAAAAGATAAATTACAGATTAGACGGCGTGGAAAGCCTTTTTAACAACGCGCTTATACGACAAAGCCTTTACGAGATACTGTCGTGCGTAAAAGACGTGGGAAGAATAACGGGAAAGATATCTAACGGAAATCTTGCGCCGAAAGACTGCGTGGCGCTTTCCAGATCGCTTTCTAATATTCCCAGCATAAAATTTCAGTTGTCGGGGATGGACGGCGAAATAATTTCCGACATAATCGCAAAACTCGGAGAGTATGCGGAAATAACTTCGCTAATTGATCGGGCGGTGTGCGACGAAACGGAAGACGACGACAAGAAGAAAAGACAGAACGAAGTCAAACCTAAATACATAAAAAAAGGATATAACGAAGAACTCGACGAATTAAGAGATTTAGCGTCTGGCGGGCAGAAGAGCGTGGACGCCATAGAAGAAAGGGAGCGCGCCCGCACGGGTATAAAGAATCTGCGCGTCGGATATAATAGGGTTTTCGGGTATTTTATAGAAGTTACGAACTCTTTCAAAGACAAAGTTCCATACGACTATCAGAGAAGGCAAACGCTTGCAGGTGCGGAACGTTACGTTACCGAAGAACTTAAAGAGTTGGAAGAAAAGGTTTTATCGGCGATGGAAAAAGCCGAAGATCTGGAACAGAAACTGTTTAACGAAGTAAAGGCGTTTCTTTCCCTTCACATACAAAGATTACAGCAGACTGCGGACGCAATAGCGGAACTCGACGTTCTGCTGGCTTTATCCACCGTAGCCAAGGAGCGGGGGTATTGTAGACCGAAGATAGTCGGCGAAAGAGACAGGCTTTTAATAAAAGACGGAAGGCACCCCGTAGTGGAGGCGGTGAGTCGCCAAAGGTTTATTCCAAACGATTGCGTTCTCGACAACGACGAAAACAGGACGATGATAATCACGGGACCGAATATGGCGGGCAAGAGTACCTATATGCGTCAGGTCGCGCTTATAACTCTTATGGCGCATATCGGATCTTTCGTTCCCGCGTCGGAAGCGACGATACCTTTGACGGACAGGATATTCACGCGTATCGGCGCAAGCGACAGTCTTATTTCCGACCAAAGCACGTTTATGATAGAGATGTCGGAACTTGCGTATATCGTGAAAAACGCGACGGAAAGCAGTCTTTTGTTACTCGACGAAATAGGCAGGGGAACGAGCACTTACGACGGACTGAGTATCGCCTGGGCATCTGTGGAATATCTTTCGTTAAACGTAAAGGCGAAAACGCTTTTCGCCACACATTATCACGAACTTACCGAACTCGAAGGGATAATAGACGGCGTGAAGAATTACAAGATAACCGTTAAAGAATTCCAGAACAATGTGATATTTTTAAGGAAAATAGCGCGCGGCGGCGCGAACAGAAGTTTCGGTATAGAAGTCGCGACTCTTGCGGGCGTTAATTCCGCAATAACCGACAGAGCGAAAAAAATATTAAAAGATTTAGAAGCGAAAGACATTACGAAAACGCAGGATAATAAAGGCGTTTCGGAAAGTTATAACGAAACGGAAAAGATAATAAGCGAACTCGATATGAATAATTTGTCGCCCATGCAGGCGTTCGGCGTGCTTTCCGATCTGTACGAGAAGATAAAGGAGAGAACCGATGAGTAAAATAAATATTTTAAGCAGCAAAGTCTACAACAGGATAGCCGCGGGCGAAGTGATAGAACGCCCCGCGTCCGTCGTTAAGGAACTCGTGGAAAACTCCATAGACGCGGGGGCGACTTCCATATCCGTGGAAGTAAACGGCGGTGGAATAGGCTATATCAGGGTAACGGACAACGGCTCGGGTATAGAACGGTCGGAACTTAAAAAAGCCGTTTTACCGCACGCAACGAGCAAAATTTCGTCTGTAAAAGACCTTGATAATATTTCTTCTTTAGGATTTCGCGGCGAAGCGCTCGCGAGTATAGCGTCGGTATCCAAACTTTCCATAATTTCCAAGCCCGAAACACAGGAAGCGGGTGCAATGCTTTATACCGAAGGCGGAGAAGGGGAAGAAATAACCGATTGCGCGGCGGTTACGGGTACGGAAATCACCGTCAAAAACGTGTTTTTCAATACTCCCGCAAGGGCAAAGTTTTTAAAGAGTGAAAAGAGCGAAGAAAACGAAATATCCATGCTTATGGCAAGGCTTATTTTGGGTAATCCGGATATTGCGTTTAAATATTCCGCAGACGGCAAAACGGTGTATCAGTCGTACGGCGACGGGGAAGAGTCGGCGTTTATCGCCGTTTACGGAACCAACGTCATAAAGGATTGTTATTACGTCGACTGCGAGAAAAACGGCATAACGATTAAGGGTTATATCGGAAAACCGTTTTATTCGAAACCCAACAGAACCTATCAATCCGTGTTCTTAAACGGCAGATATATAGTAAATCAGACGGTGGCGGTGGCTATATCCAACGCCTATTCGCCGTACCTTATGAAACGTCAGTACCCGTTCTATTCCCTTAAAATATCCGTTCCCACGGAAACGGTGGACGTAAACGTGCACCCGAATAAGACCGACGTGCGCTTTTCAAACAATCAGATAATTTATTCAGCAATATATTCCGTCGTTTCAAAGGTTTTGGACGGCAGCAGCGAAGCGCTTTCCATAGTTTCGCAACAAGATAAAGAAATTACTGATAAAAAAAGCATAGATTATGTTACGCATAACACCATTGAAGCGCCGCGCCCCGCAGGGATAAAACAGAAATTCGGCTCTTTCGTATTCGCCGACAGCGGTAAGAGATCCTTGCCTTCCGACGATACGGCAGGTTTTGAAAAAGGAAAAGATCCCGCCGCGGGTATTTTTGCGGAGAATAAGGCGTACATAGAAAAATTAGAAAAGGAAAAGGGAACGGGAGGCACGGTATTCGATTTTTCCGTAAAGGCAAAACAACAGGAGATATCGATCGAAAAAGACTTAAAATACGTCGGGCAGGCGCTTAATACCTTCCTTATCTTCGACGACGGGCAGGATATGTACATAATAGACCAGCACGCCGCCCACGAAAGGATACTTTTCGACAGGTTCAACTCAAAGTTAAGCGACGGGGATATAGATACGCAACCTTTGCTTTTACCTTACGTTTTCGACGTCGACTATAAACAGGCGGAGTTTCTTAACGAAAACCAAAAACTTTTACAGTCAATGGGTATCAAAATTTCCGATTTCGGGGGAGGTTCTTTCAGCGTTTCGGAAATTCCCGTATGCATTGCCGAAATAAACTTAAAAGAATTTTTCGCGGACCTTTTAGGCGATATAAACGAACTGAAAAGTATAAAGATGACCGATTTGTTAAAGGAAAAAATCGCGCAGAAAGCCTGCAAGGCGGCGATCAAAGCAGGAAACAAACTTTCCGAAGACGATATAAAGATAATTTTATCGGAGATAAAAGGAAATCTCGGACTGAAATGCCCGCACGGCAGACCAGTGGTGGTAAAAATCACGCGAACGGAAATAGACAAGTGGTTCAAAAGGATAGTGTAGTTTTATAAATGTCGGGGAAAATATTGATAATATGCGGTCCTACCGCGTCGGGGAAAACCGAAATCGCCTTAAATGTTGCGGAAATACTCGGAACGGAGATAATTTCCGCCGACTCTATGAACGTTTACAAGGACTTAAACGTAGGCACGGCAAAACCCGACGAAAGGGAACGGCAAAGGATAAAACACCACCTTATAGACGTTGCGACGCCTTTCGATACCTTTTCCGTGGGCGATTACAGGGAAAGAGCGAAACCGATAGTCGATTCCATTATAAATTCGGGTAAGATTCCCGTAATATGCGGCGGAACGGGGTTTTATATCAATTCGATTCTGTACGATCTGTCATACGGCAACGTAAAAGGCGATCTTGCGGTAAGGGAAAAATATTTCGCCATGGCGGAAAGTTGCGGGGCGGACGCCGTGTACGCCGTTTTAAAAGAAAAAGACCCTTTATCCGCAGAAAAACTTCACCCCAACGACTTAAAGCGCGTGATACGCGCACTTGAAATCTATGAAAACGGCGTTAAAAAATCCGATATTGCGGATGCGCTTACGCCTGTTTACGATTATTCCGCTTTCAGCATAGATTACGACAGAGACGTCCTTTATCAAAGGATAGAGAAAAGAGTGGACCAAATGATAGAAAACGGGCTTGTCAAAGAAGTAAAAGAACTTCTCGATAAAGGCGTTTCGATAAAAAATCAATGTATGCAAGGAATAGGGTATAAGGAAATATATTCTTATCTTGCCGGCGAAATATCGCTTAACGACGCGATAGCCTTAATAAAACTCAATACGAAGCATTACGCAAAACGTCAGATAACGTTTTTTAAGAAACTACCGAATTTGGTTTGGTTAAAGCCAGACGACGCCCGTATACTCGCGGAAAGGATAGTAGACGGTTTATGGATTTAAAGTACATTGAAGATTGCGAAAAAGAATTGCTACCGCAATTTAAAATTTTAGAAGATATCGCGCTTTTCAATCAGGAAAAGGTGCTGAACGCTTTCAAGAAAAACAAAGTCGCGCTTCGTCATTTTTACGGCACGACGGGTTACGGCTACGGCGACGAAGGGAGAGATACCTTAAATCGGGTGTTTGCCGATATTTTTAACGCGGAAGCGGCTATATGTTCGCCGTATTTCGTTTCGGGCACGCATGCGATATCGTCCTGTCTTTACGGTGTCTTGCGTCCCGGCGACGTCGTTTTAAGTATTACGGGCAAGACGTACGACACGTTAGAAGACGTAATAAGCGGTAAAGGGAACGGATCGCTTTTGGATTTCGGCGTTAAGTTCTGTGCCGTTCCGCTTAAAAACGGTGGGTTCGATTTTGACTTAATAAGGGAAAAAATAGCGGAATTAAAGCCTAAAACGGTATATATACAGCGTTCCCGCGGGTACGAGTGGCGCAAAGCGTTGACGGTTTCTGAAATAGAGTCCGCAGTCGGGTTTCTGCGCGGGATAGGATTCGACGGTCCTATAATGCTTGATAACTGTTACGGTGAGTTTGTTGAAAAAAGAGAACCGACGGAAGTCGGCGTAGATCTTGTCGCGGGTTCGCTTATAAAAAATCCCGGGGGCGGTATCGCGCCGACGGGCGGTTACGTTTGCGGGAATAAACGCTACGTAGATTTGGTTCAGAACAGACTTACCGCACCGTCTATAGGCGGGGAAGTCGGGGCGTATCCTTTCGGCTACCAGTATTTTTATCAGGGGCTTTTCCTTGCGCCGCACACCGTTTTGCAATCTATGAAAGGCGCAATGCTTTTTTCTTACGTTCTCGGCGATAATGGATATAAGGTTTCGCCGCAACCGAAGGAAATTCCTTGCGATATAATAACGATGACAGAGTTTAACGACAGGGATAAACTTATAAGTTTTATACAGAACATACAGGAAAATTCGCCGGTGGACAGCAACGTTCGGCTTTTGCCTTGGGATATGCCGGGATATGAAGATCAGGT
>DBVR01000011.1:0-33137 GCA_002308755.1 Christensenella sp. UBA1259 | reverse complement strand
CCCGACGCACCCGTTAAACCGCCGTATATTGCTTACCTTCAAGGCGGACTTACCTACGAACATTGTAAAATCGCTTTGAAAAATCTTAAAATCTGATCGGGCGATTTGAGAATTGATTCAAGGGAAAAACAGTAGTTAAAAAAACTTAACGATAAAACGTTTCGCCGTATAAACGGAAAAACACCGTGAAACGGGATACGGCGGCACGACTTAAACACAATGGGAGAAATTTGACTATGGTGAACAAAGAACGTGACTTTAACGTTTCGGGCGGGAAAAGACGGGTGTTACTCGTCGAAGACGAAATCGTCAACCAGGAAATTATGCGGACCATTTTGAACGACACTTACGAAGTTATCGTTGCGGAAACGGGTGAAGACGCGATTAAAATCGTAAGTTCTCAGTACGAAACTTTAAGTATCGTGCTACTCGACCTTAATTTGCCGGGAATAAGCGGTATCGAAGTATTGCGACGTTTAAAGGACGATCCGACGTATTCGCGTTTGCCCGTTATAGTTATGACGGCGGATAGCGATGCGGAAGTGGAGTGCCTGACGCTGGGTGCTATTGATTTTATTCCGAAACCTTATCCGCAACCGAAAGTAATTCTCGCACGAATCTTGCGCACGGTAGAACTGTCGGAAGACAGGGATATACTTCGCTTTACGGAACGGGATCGTTTAACGGGGCTTTATAATAAAGAATTTTTCTACCGTTACGTTTCTCAATTCGATCTGTACCATAAAGACGTGCCGACCGACGCGATAGTGTTCGATATAAATCATTTTCGCACGATAAACGACAGGTACGGCAAGACTCGCGGCGACGAAATTTTAAGGAATATTGCCGAAAATGCGTCAAACGTTGCGGACGACGTCGGCGGTATCGTTTGCAGAAACGAACCGGACGAGTTTATGCTTTACTGTCCGCGCCGCAATGATTACGATTCGGTATTAGACAGGCTTTCCGTCGTCACGGAAGACGGTGAAAACGGCGAAAACCGTATAAGATTGAGAATGGGCGTGTATTCCGACGCCGATAAGACTCTCGACGTAGAACGCAGATTCGACAGGGCGAAAATGGCGGCGGATGCGGTCAGGGGAAATCTGACGGAACCTATCGGGTTCTACGACAATTCCATGCGCGAAACGGAAGTCCTTGCCGCACAGCTTATCGACGATTTTCCGTCGGCTTTGCGCGAAAAACAATTTGTCGTCTTTTATCAGCCCAAATTCGATGTGCGTTACAGCGAACCCGTTTTGAGTAGTGCGGAGGCTTTGGTACGGTGGAAACACCCGAAACTCGGCATGGTAAGTCCCGGCGTATTTATTCCGCTATTCGAACAAAACGGACTGATACAGCAACTCGATCATTATGTCTGGTCGGAAACGGGCGCACAGATTCGCAGATGGAAGGAAAATTTTAACATGTCTGTTCCCGTATCCGTCAACGTGTCGCGCGTTGACCTGTACGATTCGGGACTGGTAAATAAACTACTGAATATCGTTAAGGAAAACGGTCTTAACGTCAGGGAACTGATTTTAGAAGTTACGGAGTCCGCTTATACCGAAAATTCGGAAAAAATCGTGGAAAAAGTAAAACAACTCCGTGAACTCGGATTCCTTATCGAAATGGACGATTTCGGTTCGGGATATTCGTCTTTAAGTATGCTGTCATACCTTCCCATAGACGCATTGAAACTCGATATGCAGTTTATCCGAAACGCATTTAACGGAAATAAGGATACCAGACTTCTCGAAGCGATGATAAGGCTTGCGGGATCTTTTGAAGTTCCGACGATAGCCGAAGGCGTAGAAACGGAGGAACAAGTATTTACGCTTAAAGCGATGGGGTGCGATTTTATACAGGGATATTATTTTTCGCGTCCATTGCCCGCCAACGAATTCGAAAGGTTTATAGAAGAAAAAAAGGCCCCGTTTAATCGTTTGGAAAATGTCAGACAAACGGGTTAAACGGCTTATTGTAACGGTAACGGGAGGAATAGATTATGCTTACCATCGAAAAATTGAAAGAATTCGGCGCGGATGTCGATACGGGACTTTCGCGCTGTGTAAACAACGAAGCTTTATATTTCCGTCTGATTGAAATGGCGGTGCGGGAGCCGTCGGTTCTCTCTCTCGGCGAAGCGCTTAAAGCAAACGATTTAGACAAGGCTTTTGCCGAAGCGCACAAATTGAAAGGCGTGATGGGTAATCTTTCGCTTACGCCGATTTTCGAGCCGGTATCTCAACTGACCGAACTGTTGCGAAATAAAACGCCAGGCGACTATGAAAGCCTGTATTCCGAAATTTTGAAAAAAACGGAGGAATTAAAAATATTTTTGGGTTAAATTCGGACTATTTAAATATATATACCCGCAGGCTGTTGCTTGCGGGTATATATATTTTGAAAAAAGTTTTATCAAAACTTTCTTATAAGTCCTTTTACGATACCTAAAATTTGAACGTCGTCGAAAATCATATCCTGCATTTCGTCGTTTTCGGGGTGCAGGACGATTTTGCCGTTCTTTTTGTAAAAACGTTTTACCGTTGCGCTGTCTTCTATAAGAGCGACCACGATATTACCGTTGTCGGCGTTTTCACATTTTCTGACGATAATCAGGTCGTTATCGAAGATGCCCGCGTTTATCATACTGTCGCCCGTAACGCGCAGAGCAAACTCGTCGTCTCCGCTCTTAAAATCCGCGGGCAAAGGGCAGTAACCTTCCAGATTTTCCACCGCGAAAATGGGAGAACCTGCGCGAATTTCGCCTAATATCGGCACGGAAATAAAATTCTGCAACTTATTCGTAGGCGTTATCGCACGCTTTTTGGCGGGGTCTTTATTCAAAAGACCTTTATTTTTCAGCTTTTCTATGTAAGAATAGGCGGTCGCGGTAGATTTTATATTGAGACTGCTGCAAATCTCCCTGACCGACGGGGGAAAACCGTTGTTTTCGGAATATTCCACCGTAAACTTATACAATTCCTGCAATTTTAAATCTAATTCTTCTCTTTTCATATTCCTAATATAACATAAAACAAAACAAAAGTCAAACAAATGTTCATAATTTTGTTCGTAAAAATAATTTGATTTAAAACTTAAATATGTTATACTATTAAATGGTAAGTGTATGAAAGAAGATAAAGATGTAAAAAGCAAAGACGAGTTCAACGAGTGTGAAGACGATTTTTGCGACCTTGACAGAAACAAGATATGTGATAATTGCGGCAAGTGTATAGAAGAAGATAAAAATTACAAGGTCATAAAAATCACTAAGATCGTAAGAGACGAAGAATAAAAAGAGAAAACAAAAAATCCGTCCCGTAAACACGGAACGGATTTGGCAGGGGAGACGCGATTCGAACACGCAACCTACGGTTTTGGAGACCGCTACTCTACCGTTGAGCCACTCCCCTAGGTTATAAGTTTTTAAGAAATATAACAGTTAATATTATATTTAAAATGTAGTTAAATGTCAATGAATATTTTATTTTTTGACTAATTAAAATTTTAAATTCGTTTTCGCTTTTGTTTATATTTTTATTTTGTTATAATGATATAGAGGAAAGTATGAAAGAAATTGATTTATATACAGATGGCGCATGTTCTGGTAATCCTGGNNCTACCGTTGAGCCACTCCCCTAAAAACAAGATAGATTATAATATAAATAGGGATTTTAGTCAATTAAATTAGGGTTAAAAATGGAAAAGAAATTTAAATTAGGCGTAATAGGCGCGGGATTTATGTCCACGGCGATAGTTTCGGGGGCGTTGAAAGCTGGGTTTTTATCGGATAAGGAAATTGTTGTCAGCGATATAAGTGAGAAATCTTTCGAGAAACTTAAAAAATACGGCGTTACGACTACGACGGATAATTCCTACGTTTTCGATAATTCGGAATTCGTGCTTTTCGCCGTAAAACCCCAGAATTTCAAAGCGGTGATACAGGCGGAAAGCGATATATCCTGTAATAAATTCATATCCATAATGGCGGGCGTGAAAAAGCAATATATAAAAGACGCCATAGGGGGCGGTGTCGCACTCGTTGCGCGTTGTATGCCGAATACGCCGTGCTCGTTGGGTTACGGCGCGGTCGGTATGGATATAAGCGATTATTCCGAAGAATCGGACATAGAGTTTATCGGCGGGCTTTTCAAGTGCTTCGCGAAAGTCG
This sequence comes from Christensenella sp. UBA1259, assembly GCA_002308755.1. Taxonomy (GTDB): domain Bacteria; phylum Bacillota; class Clostridia; order Christensenellales; family Borkfalkiaceae; genus UBA1259. The sequence goes on along the minus strand of DBVR01000011.1, from coordinate 28,960 downwards.
TTTTTCTCGACGAAGAAAAACTGAACGCGGTAACGGGGATAAGCGGAAGTTCGCCCGCGTATTTCTATCTGTTTGCCAAATATCTTATAGACGCGGGCGTTAAAAACGGACTCTCCGAAGAAGACGCCAAAAACCTGGTCGTAAACACTATGATAGGCAGCGGCAAGATGGTATTCGAAGATTCCGACAAGACGATAGAAGAACTTATCGCCGCCGTTTGCAGTAAAGGCGGCACCACAATAGAAGCCGTAAAATCGTTTGAAAACAGCGACCTTAAAACCGCAGTGGAAAAGGCTGTGGACGCCTGTATAAAGCGTTCGGAAGAGTTGGAGAGCCTGTTATGAAACACGTCGATATTTATACCGACGGTGCGTGCAGCGGTAACCCCGGTAAGGGCGGATACTGCGCGATACTCGTTTACGGCAAGACCGAAAAAATATTGCAAGGCGGCGAAGAGTCCACAACCAACAACCGCATGGAACTTCAAGCCGTGATAAGCGGGCTTTCCGCGTTAAAGGAAAAGTGTTCGGTAACGGTGTACAGCGACTCCAACTACGTCGTGGAAGCGATAAATTCCGAGTGGCTTATTGCCTGGCAAAACTCTTCCTGGAGAACCGCGGGGAAAAAAGACGTAAAAAACGTCGATCTGTGGAAAACGCTTTCGGACCTTTTGTCCGTACACGAAGTTAAATTCGTCAAAGTTAAAGGGCACTCCGACAACGAATACAACAACCGTTGCGATAAAATCGCGGTAAGTTACTATAAAAACTCAAATTCCGAACAATAAAGGTAAAAAGCGGATAACTTTTTTTCTCGATAATATAATGTAACATGAGAAAAAAGTCGCTCGGCGGTTTGCTTACCGAGATATTTTCCGTTCTTACCATTTCTTTTACGGGCGTTTGCGGAATAATTTTTTGCGTTCTGTACGCCGAAAATTTTGCGACGGGGTTTATAAAAGACAATTCCGATATCGTAAATACCGTCATCGTTACCTTCGTTTCCGTGTGCGGAGCGCTGAGCGTCGTGTTTTTGCGGCTTAAACGGAAACTGCTGTTCAGAATAACCGTTTTATTTATTCTGACCGTAACGGCAATCATGTTCGGCGTTTATTACTTTAAAAAAAGCGGGTTTGCGGACAGAATAAAGAGCATAAACGATTTCAGAAACTATATAGCCGAATTCGGCGAAAGCGCGGTTTTTTACTTTATACTCTTACAGTTTTTGCAGGTGGTAATTATCCCGATCCCGTCCTTTATAACCGTGGGGGCGGGCGTGTTATTGTTCGGGGCGTTCCGCGGCGCGGTATACAGTTGCGTAGGCATAATAGCGGGATCTTTCGTCGCATTTTTTATAGGAAGACTGTTCGGGGCCAAGACGATAGAGTGGCTTATCGGCAGAGAAAAACTACGTGCGGCATTGAATTCGATAAAGGGAAAAGATAAGATTGTTCTTACGTTTATGTTTCTTTTTCCGTTTTTCCCCGACGATCTTTTGTGTTTCGTCGCGGGAATAACGACGGTCGGCGGCACGTTTTTCTGCGTAATGATCGTGATAACGAGAATCATAACGGTGTTCGCTTCGTCGTATTCGTTCGGAAACCGCCTTATACCTTTCGATACCTGGTGGGGCGTTTTGCTGTGGATCGTCTTTTTTGTCGCGACGGCGTGCATTACCAAACTTATAGTCAAATACGGCGATAGAATATCGCTTAAAATAAAAGAGATATATGAGAAAAACGGTCGTTATAGGCGGCGGTGCGGCGGGGCTGTTTGCGGCTCTTACCGCGGCGCAGAAAGGCAACGAAGTAATTTTAATAGAAAAGAACGAAAAACTCGGTAAGAAAATATATATTACCGGCAAAGGTCGCTGTAATTTAAGCAATTACGTAAGTCTTTCCGAGTTTATGAACAACGTGGTTTCCAACCCGAAATTCCTGTTCGGCGCACTCAATAATTTATCTCCCGAACAAACTTACGAGTTTTTTGAAAACGCGGGACTTAAACTGAAAGTAGAACGCGGCAAAAGAGTGTTTCCTTTAAGCGATAAAGCCAGCGACGTTACCGCCGTTTTGGAAAGGCAGATAACGCGTCTCGGCGTAAAAATAACGCTTAACACCAAGGTTTTGGACGTTTTGACCGAAGACGGGCGGGTATACGGCGTAAAGACCGAGAGCGGAGTTATTACGGCGGATTCCGTTATAGTGTGTACCGGCGGATTGTCGTATCCCGCGACGGGAAGCGACGGAGACGGGTACAGATTCGCAAAAGAGTCGGGACACAAAGTAACGCCGCTTTTTCCTTCTCTCGTTGGGATAGAATTACGCGGCGACGAGTTCAAAAAAGTACAGGGATTATCGCTTAAAAACGTTGCCGTAAAGGTATTGTCGGGTGATAAGACGGTATATAAAGACTTCGGGGAAATGCTTTTCACTCACTACGGAGTTTCAGGTCCCGTCATACTTTCGGCGTCCTGTATGATAGCGAGATTGAAAAAATCCGATCTTCGGCTTGTCGTGGACCTTAAACCCGCTTTGGACGTTAAGGTTTTAGACGAAAGGTTACAGAAAGAATTTAAGGAACGAAATCTTTGCGATCTGTCTAACGCAATGCGTTCCGTTCTCCCGAAATCTCTTATAGAGATAGTGTTGTTTCGTGCGTCCTTAAGCGCAAAAAAACGCTGTTGCGACATTACGAAAGAAGAAAGGGAACGACTGTGCGTTTTGCTTAAAAATATGGAATTTACGGTAACGGGCACAAGGGGATTCGACGAGGCGATAATAACTTCCGGCGGGGTCGACGTTAAGGAGATAAACCCCAAGACTATGGAAAGCAAACTTATAAAAGGTCTGTTTTTTGCCGGCGAAGTTCTGGACGTGGACGCTTTTACCGGCGGATTCAATATGCAGATCGCTTTTTCTACGGGATATACGGCGGGACTGAACGCTTAAAATAAAAAATAAAGGAAAAAACTATGGAAAAAATCATCAAAATCGCGCTTGACGGACCTTCCGGCAGCGGTAAGAGCACTATTGCCAAGGCACTTTCGAAAAAACTCAATATCTTATACCTGGATACGGGCGCAATGTACAGGGCAACCGCGCTGAAAGCCATAAAATGCGGCGTAGACACCTTTGATGAAAAGGGTGTGGAATCTTTTATCGGCGATATAGACTTAAAGATAAAATACGAAAACGGCACGCAGAGAACTTACCTTGACGGGGAAGACGTTTCCGAGAGAATAAGAGAGCCGCACGTTTCGATGGCGGCGTCGAATATTTCGAGTTTAAGGGCGGTAAGGCTTAAAATGGTGGAAATGCAGCGAAAAATAGCGTCGGAAACGTCCTGTGTGTTGGACGGGAGAGATATCGGCTCTTTCGTATTACCGGACGCGGATTTTAAGTTTTTCATAACGGCGAGCGTTGAAGTGAGGGCAAAGAGAAGATTTGCCGAACTTACCGAAAAAGGGCATAAGGTTGATTTTGAAGAACTGAAAAAAGAAATAGCGCAGAGAGATTTCAACGATAGCCACAGAGATTTCGCACCTCTCGTAAAGGCAAAGGACAGTATAGAAATAGATACGTCGGACATGACGATAGAACAAGTTGTAAACACTGTTATGTCACGCATAATCAAACAATAAAATGATAGCAATTAAAGGTAAAAACAGCGGTTTTTGTTTCGGGGTAAAAAGAGCGATAGACAGCGCGCTTTCGCTTAAAAACGGAAGGAGATTTATTCTCGGGGAACTGATCCACAACGAGTCCGTGAACCGAAAAATCAACGATTTCGGTATCGTTACCGTGTCCGATATCGACGACGAGAGAATAAAGGACGGCGATACGCTGATAATCAGGACGCACGGAGAACCGAAGTCGACTTTTGAAAAAGCCGCGGTCAAAAATCTCAATATCGTGGATTGTACCTGTCCGTTCGTGAAAGAGATACACAAAATAGTGGAAAAACACTACGCAAACGGATACAAGATAGCCATCGTCGGAAACGCCGAACACCCCGAGATAAAGGGTATAAACGGTTGGTGCGAAAATTCCGCCGTGATAGTCGGCGACGTCGAAGACCTTAACGCGGTTTCAGCCGACAAGCTTTGCATAGTGGTACAAACCACCTATTCCGAAGAAAAATTTGACGATATTATAAAAAAATTTGCGTCGAATCGTGTTAAAACAGTTGATATTTTCAAAACAATTTGCTATACTACAACAGACAGACAAAAGGAAGCGGATACTATTTCGCGGATTTCCGACGCGACACTCGTCGTGGGCGGGGAAACCAGTAATAACACCGAAAAACTGTTCGAGATATGCAAAAAAAATTCGCAGAACGTTTTCAGGGTGACGGATCCGAATAGTTTTGACTACGGAAAAATAAAAAATTTTTATAAGGTAGGAATTGTTCTCGGCGCGTCTACGCCGGACGAGCAGTTCCAAGAGGTTATCTCAGGTATGGAGAAGGTTACAGAAGACATCGTTACTACCGAAACGGTTGAAAATCAGGAAGTCGAGGCCGTCGCGGAAAATGCGGAACAGGTTGCGGAAAACGTAGTATCCGAACCCGTCGAAGAAACGGTTGAACCCGTAGCGCAGGCGGAAGAACAGGAAGACGTTCAGGCAAAACAGGAAGAAAAACCCGCAAAATCCGAGATGGAAGCTGCGTTTGACAGAATCAAACCCAACAAGGATTTCAGAATAGGACAGATAGTAAGAGCGAAGATATCTTCTGCAAACGACAGCGGGCTGACGGTTTCCGTCAATAACGCGAAGGTGGATTTTGTACTTCCCAAGGAAGAACTCTTGAACGAGTACAACAAGGAAGATTACAAGGACAAGATCGGTGAAGAAATAAGAGTTATGGTCGTCGGTAAAAAGCCGCTTACGTTTTCCGAAAAAGCGATGGCGAAAGTGTTGCAGGAAGAAGCCGATATCGACGAAATAAGAAACGGCAAAATATTCGAGGCGGAAATAACCGAAACCAACAAGGGCGGTCTTACCGGCAAATACGGTAGTTATCAGGTATTCGTGCCCGCGTCGCAGATAAAACTCGGGTACGTAAAAGATCTCGACAAATACGTCGGCAAAACTTTAAGACTGAAAGCGGAAAAGGTTGAATCGAGAGGCGCACGCCGTCAGATCGTCGGTTCGCAGAAAGTTATTTTAGAAGAAGAAAAACAGGAACGCGACGCTATCCGCGCCGCGAAGGAAGCGGAATTTTTCGCAAGCGTGCAGGAGGGCGACGTCGTTTTGGGAACTCCCGTGAGATTCGCCTCTTTCGGTGCGTTCGTGGACGTGAACGGTTTCGATTGTCTGGCGCACATTTCCGACCTTTCCTGGACGGGATGCGGACAGTGCTCCGACGTTCTGGAAATAGGCAAACAGTACGAATTTAAGATTCTTAAAATCAACGAAGAAACCAAGAGAGTTTCCCTTGGTTATAAGCAGTTACAGCCCAAGCCTTGGGATTTCGTTGCCGATAAATATAAAGTGGGCGACGTTATCACCGCAAAGGTCGTAAGGATAGTGAGTTTCGGCGCATTCGTAGAAGTTGAAAAGGGAGTCGACGGACTTATCCACGTTTCTCAGATATCCAACGAGTGGCTGGAAAACCCCGTTACCGCTCTTCAAGTGGGACAGGAAGTTACCGCTAAAATTATGGAAATCAACGTAGAGAGAGAGAAGATGAACCTTTCCATAAAGGCGTTGTTGCCGGAAGCACCTAAGCCCGAAAAAGCCGAAACCAAAGGTAAGAAAGGCAAAAAGGAAGAAGTACAGGCGGAAGACGCCGAACTTCACGAGTGGAAGGAAGAAACTTCTACCGGTGTTTCCATAGCGGAAGTGCTCGGGAACTCCGAAGAAAACGCGTAAACGAAAAATCAAAACATACGGGATAGACCGAAAGGTCTATCCTTTTTTTGTTTTAAAGTTCTACGTGGACGGGCCCGTAAATATTCTTTAATGTGAACAAGTTTGATTTTCTTCCCGAAAGGATTGCTACAGCCCTTAAAGCGGGGGATTATAAGTATCTGTCGGAAATAAGGTTAAGAATCGGCTTTCCCGTTGTTGCAAACTGCGGCAATCAATACGCGTACCTTTCCGCGGAAGGTATTACTCTTAACAAGAAAAACGCTATAACCTGCGGTGAAAGCGATATAAGGGAAATAATGGCAAACGTTACGGAACGATCCTTGTACGCTTTCAACGACAGGATAAAACAAGGGTATCTGACCGATAAAAGCGGGTGCAGGATAGGTATAGCGGGAGAATGCGTTACGGACAGCGGACAACCCGTTACCATAAAGAACGTAACGTCCTTAAATATCCGCATACCACACGACGTCGAAGGCTGTTCTGCGGAAATTTTTGAAAAAATAATGAAACGCGGCGTGAAAAGCACCCTTATTTTATCCCCGCCGGCGCAGGGGAAAACGACTATATTAAAGGACCTTGCGAGAAAAATAAACGACGCTTTCAATCTTTCCGTACTGATAATAGACGAAAGAGGCGAGTTCGGAAACATAAATGGAGAAAACATAGATTCGGTAAGATACGCCGATAAACTGTTCGCCTTTTCTTACGCCGTGCGTTCTATGTCTCCGAACGTGGTGATAACCGACGAACTTTCTTCCGAAAAAGACTGGGATTGCGCGTACTCTGCGTCCAACAGCGGCGTAAAAATAATAGCCAGTTGCCACGCGAGAGATTTAACGGAACTGCAAAAGAAACCGTACTTTAAAAAGGACGTTTTCGAAAGATTCGTCGAACTTTCACCTATCGGACGTCCGGGACGCGTAGACCGTATATCCGACGAAAATTTCAATCCGCTATGAAGATATTTTTATGCTGTATTTTTCCCGTGCTGTTCGGGTTTGCGGGGTTTATGCTGTCGGGCAAGTATTCCGACAGAAAAAACTTTTTCGAAAGTCTTTCGGCGTTCCATAAACTTTTCAAAACGGAAATGGCGTTTACCGCGAAAACCGTTTCGGAAATAGCGGAAAAGTTAGATAAAAACACGGATTTTTACAGGTTTTTCAACGGTTATTTCGCCGATAAAAATTTTTCCGCACCGAAATACCTTACCGAAGAAGAAAAAGAGTTTATAAAAAGTTATTTCGACAATATAGGTATATCCGACAAAAAAACTCAACTCGAATACTGTAATTCTTTGGACGACAGGATAGAAAACTGCGTGAAAAACGCGCAGGAAGAAAATAAAAAATATCAGCCGCTATACGTAAAACTTGGCGTTCTGTTCGGTCTTATCGTATTTATACTTCTGATTTAGGGTTCGTTTATGAATATAGATATAATTTTCAAGATAGCCGCGATAGGCGTACTCATAACGGTGATAACGCAGGTTCTTAAAAAAAGCGATAGGGACGATATAGCGACGCTCGTTTCACTCGCGGGACTCGTGATAGTTTTAACCCTTGTTATAAACATGGTCAGCGAACTGTTCGAGTCTATCAAAAACATTTTCTATCTCTACTGAAATGATAAAAATAGTTGCCGTTGCGATAGTGGTTTCCGTCCTTATCGTGTACTTAAAAAGCGTGAACAGCGAACTTTATTCCGTCGCTTTGGTGGGGGCGGGGGTATTACTTATCGTTTCGGGACTCGAATATCTGTCGGAAACGCTGGACTTTTTCGATAAATTGTCGGATATTTCGGGGCTTGACAAGAACTGTTTTTCTATCATTATGAAGATCACAGGCATAGCCTACGTTATAGAGTTCGGGGCGGGCATAATAGAAGATTTCGGGCTAAAAAGCATGGCGGACAAGGTGATTTTCGTAGGGAAAACGGTTATTCTCGCGACGGCTCTTCCCCTTATAAATCAAGTTTTCGGATTGTTTATGGGGCTTATAAAATGAAAAAATCTTTAAGATGCTGCCTGTTTTCCCTTATCATACTGTCGGTATCGTTTTTCGCCTTAAAAAACACTTATTCCGCAAGCGCGGAAGACGTTTCCGAAGAAATAAACGAGCAACTCGACAATATCGAACTCAAAGAAATAGAAGATTACTTTAAGGGGCAGAATACGCATTACGATTTTTCGGACACCTTAAAAAGGATTCTATCGGGGGATTTTGCCGTAAACTACGACGACGTGGGCGAATATTTAAGGGAAGTCTTTTTCGCCGAAATATCCGCGCTTTTGCCCGTAATAGCGGGAATATTGTTTATCGCTTTCGTCTGTTCGTTTTTGCAAAACGTAAGGAGCGATACTTTGCGCGATCACGTAGGCGGTATCGTAAAATTCGCCTGTTTATCTTCCGTCGCAATCCTTCTTTCGGGGGAGTTTTTTATAGTTTGGAATACCGCACGGGATACTATACGAAACCTGTCGAATTTTAACGAGATTATGTCTCCCGTAATACTCACTTTGATGGTGGCTTCCGGCGGAAGCGTTTCGGCGGTGATATATAGACCGTTGGTGCTTTTTTTAACGGACGGGATCGTTAATCTTTTTCATTCCGTAATTATGCCGCTTATCGGCGTTATTACCATCGTCAACGCGCTTTCGTGCTTTTCTCCCGCAGTGAAACTTAAAAATTTTTCTGAATTTCTGACGGGGGTTCTTAAATGGATATTCGGTATCGTGATAACGGTTTACGGTTTTTTTATCACCGTTCAGGGGATATCGGCGGCGTCTTTCGACGGAATATCCGTTAAGATCGCAAAGTACGCCGTGGGAAGCGGCGTTCCCATCGTCGGTGGACTCTTGCGGGAAGGTTTCGACGTGGTCGTCGCGGGGAGCGTTCTTATCAAAAATTCCGTTGGAATAGCGGGACTTTTCGGTATTTTTTATTTTTTGTTGTCGCCCGTTCTTTTTTTGGCGTCGTTTTCGATACTATTAAAACTTTCTTCGGCGGTGATTTCTGTATTTTCCGACGATTCCATATCCGATTTTCTGGCTAAAGCGTCCAAATCGGTAACTTATTTTTCGGTGTGTGTGGTAACGGTGGCGTTTATGACGTTTATAACGGTTTTACTAATGACGTTTTCGGTAAATTCCGTAATATGACGTCGGCGTGGCTTATACGCGTGGTAGCCGCGGTGCTTATCGTTTCCGTCCTGACGGTCCTAGTTCCCGACGGCAAGACGGGAAAGTTCGTTAAGCCCATACTGTCTTTGGCACTCGTCGGCGTCGTTTTCGCGCCTATTCTTTCAGGATTCGGTAATTACGGAAATGCCGCTGTATCGGGCTTTAACTCGACCGACGGGGCGATACGCTACGACGAAAGATATTTGAGTTTCGTTTTCGACAAAAAAGCGAAAAATTATGAAAATAATTGCAAAGATATTTTGTCCGGATACGGCATAAACGGGGCGACGGTAACAATACAATATAGCGTGGATAAAGATTATTCTTTTTCGGTTATCGGCGTTTCTGTGAATTTAGACGGTGCAGTCATAAACGGCGAGAGTGAGAATATAAATTTACTGTCCGAAATAAAAACGGCGCTCGCTGAATATTTAAGGCTCGACGAAAAGGACGTAACGATAAATGAATAATGCGGAAACTGGGTTTTTACGAAGGATAAGAAACGATAAGAAACTGCAGATATCGGTGATAGCGGTTTTATGTGCGATACTTTTAACGGGACTTCTGATAATTTCTCTTAAAAGCCCCGAACAGATTTCACAGGACGAAGTTTCTCTTTACGTCGAAAACACCGAAAACAAACTTGAAAATCTGTTGTCTTCGGTTGAGGGTGCGGGCAGGGTGAAAGTGGCTATAACCGTGGAATCGGGTATGGAAACGGTGCTCGCGGTATCCACCACGGTAAAGGAAACTTCGGCGGGAAAGGAAACGGTGCAATCCCCGATAGTGGTCAACGGCAAGACGGTAGTATTAAAGGAAAACTACCCCAAGATAACAGGGGTTTTAATCGTTGCGGAAGGCGCGGGGAGTATTTCGGTTTTTAAAAAACTTCAACAGGCAACCGTGTCGTTTCTGGACGTCAACGTAAATCAGATTGAAATTTTAGCAATGAAATAAAAAGGAAAAAGGAGTATATTATGTCAAAGAAAAAGAAGGTAATTATTTTGTCGTGCATGGTCGCGCTTCTCGCCGTAGCCGCGGTATTCAACTACGTATTTACGACCGAAAGAGTTCCGCAAAGCAACGCGCAGACGGTCTACGCGGGCGCGTCGAGTTATTTCGCGCAGTATAGAACCGAACGGCTTAATACGAGAAACGAAGAAATGTTGCAGTTGGATTCCGTATTAAACGCCGCGGAAGCGGGTAGCGAAGAGTATGCGGAAGCGCTCAATATGAAAGTAAATCTCGTTTCCAACACAGAAAAAGAGATGCTTTTGGAAAGTCTTATAAAGGCTTACGGTTTCGAAGACGCCGTGGTAGTCATAGGCTTAGAGTCGTCGAACGTGAACGTTATGGCGAAATCCGACAATTTAACTACCGACGATGCCGTCGCAATCTACACGATAGTAGCGGAAGAGACTGCCGTTTCTCCGGAAAACGTAAAAATTATTCCGATTTCCTGAAAATCGCTATGCAAAACGGATATTTTGTGGTAGAATAATAAAAAGGTATTCTACGGGGTATTCGTTATGCGCATCAAAAAATATCCGATAAAAGAAACGATGGATAAACTCGTTTACGGCAACGGGATAGTTGACGAAATAGTCCTGCTTGCCGTGGCGGAAGTGCCTTACGCCCAGATATATTCGGGACCGCACGGATATATGGCAAAAAACGACGTTAAGGTCGTGATAGACAAAGAAACCGTCAGCGTGGACGTTACCGTAAAAGTGCATTATACGCAAAGCGTTTCCGAAATGGCGTTTAAGATTCAGGAAGCCGTGAAACACAATGTAGAGGCTATGACCGATTACAGGGTGAGCGCGGTGAACGTCATAGTAAAAGGCGTACTGTTCGACGACGTATCGGTAAACGGCAACGGTGAAAGCGATAAAAACGGCGGTTCACAGGAAGGAGAAAAGTCTGAAACCCCGACGGTTGCGGACGATAAAAACGGCGGGGAAGACAAATGAGAAGCGTTGCAAGAGAAACCGTGTTTCAATATCTGTTTTCAAGGCTCTTCAATCAGCAAGATGAAGGGCTTTTTGATGTTTTGATAAAAAATCTCAACGACGACGACAAGGCTTTTGCCGAGAAACTCAAAAATTCCGTCGAAGAAAACCTGAAAAAGTACGACGGAGAAATAGAAGATCTGGTAAACAATTATAAGGTATCGAGAATATTTTCCGCCGATAAATGCGCAATATTTTTGGGTATGGCGGAAATAGATAATTTCCCCGAAACCCCGAAAATAGTGGCAATAGACGAGGCGGTAAAACTCGCCGCAAAATTTTCCACTGAAAACAGCACCGATTTCGTAAACGGCGTGCTTGCGGAGTACGCAAAGGATAGGTAATATGGCTGAAATTATAGACGGAAAGGCGATATCGCTTAAAGTAAAGGAAGAAGTAAAGGAAAAAGTCTTATCCTTTAAGGAAAAGTACAAAAGAGACGTAACTCTCGCCGTGGTTTTAGTCGGGGAAGATCCCGCATCCAAGATCTACGTAGCGAATAAAATGAAAGCGGCGGAGTTCGTCGGGATAAAATCCCTGTCGTTTACGTTGCCGACGTTTTCTTCGCAACAGAACGTAGAAACGCTCGTAAAAAGTCTCGTTGCGGACAAGTCCGTAGACGGTATCTTAGTACAGTTGCCGCTGCCGAAAACTCTCGACTCGGATAAAATACTTTCTCTTATTCCCGCAGAAAAGGACGTGGACGGTTTTTCCGCGGAAAACACGGGAAATCTCGCGCTTTTCAAAGACGGAACAGCGCCCTGTACACCCGCGGGGATAATGCGGCTCATAAAGAGTACGGGCGTGGAACTTATCGGCAAACACGCCGTTATAGTCGGCAGAAGCAATATCGTCGGGAAACCCGTCGCGTTGATGCTTTTAAAAGAAGACTGTACGGTAACCGTATGCCACAGCAAAACGAGAAACTTAAAGGAAATAACCGCGCAGGCGGATATTCTGGTTTCGGCGATAGGCAAACCGAAATTCATAACCGAAGATATGGTAAAGGAAAACGCTATCGTCGTGGACGTCGGGATAAACAGGACGGATAAAGGGTTATGCGGCGACGTGGATTTCGACGCCGTGAAAGAAAAAGCGGCGTTCATAACCCCCGTACCGGGCGGCGTAGGACCTATGACTATCGCTATGCTTATGAGTAACGCATATTTCTGCGCTTTAAGGAGAGAACTCCGTGGAATTTAAGGAGAAATCGGCTTATTATCGGGAACGGTTCGAAAGCGTATTGTCCGAAAGGCTTAACGCTCTCGACGCTTCGGCACCGGACGGGATAACGGTTCCTATGCGTTACGCCGTTGAAAACGGGGGTAAAAGGATACGTCCCGTACTTTGCTACGCTACCGCGGAAACGCTGGGCGTTCCTTTATACGAAGTAGACGATATAGCGGTAGCGATAGAGTCCATACACTCGTATTCTCTGGTGCACGACGATCTTCCCGCTATGGATAACGACGATTTCCGTCGCGGTAAACTTTCTACGCACAAAAAGTTCGGCGAAGCCCACGGGATACTCGCGGGGGACGCGCTTTTAAACTTCGCTTTTGAGACCGCTCTCGACAAAAAGAACATAAACGCGGACTATATAAACGCCTTAAAGTACGTTGCCAAATGCGCGGGCTACGGCGGCATGATAGGCGGGCAGGTCATAGATATCGAAGGAACGGAAAAAACAGAAGGAAATCTCTGTAAAATAATAGAAAATAAGACGGCGAAACTGATAAAAGCGCCGATAGTCGCGGCGTCACTGATATCGGGCGGCAAATATCTTAAAGAACTCGAAGAATTCGGCGACGCACTTGGATTTTTGTTTCAGATAACCGACGATATAATGGACGTTACGGGATCTTTTGCGGAACTCGGCAAAACTCCCGATAAGGACGTTAAAGAGAGTAAAACGACCGCCGTTTCGGTTTTAGGGCTCGAGAAAGCGCGGGAACTTGCCGAACGTTACCGTGAAACGGCAAAAAACAGCGTAAAAAATATTCCCGATTCGGAATTTTTGGCACAATTTGCGGAAGCGGTTTTTTCGAGAAAAAGTTGACGTATGAGACTCGACGAGTTTTTGTATAAAGCGGGTTATTTCGATTCGAGAAACAAAGCAAAATACGCCGTTACGCACGGCAAAGTGTTTTCAGACGGTAAGAAACTTTCTAAGCCGTCTTTATTTATCGACGAAAATACAGGCGCAAATATTGAGATACGCGCCGAAGAGTTTTTCGTTTCGGTAGGGGGATATAAACTTTCGAAGGCGTTAAAGGATTTCGGGGTTTCGGTAAACGATAAAATCGTAGCCGATATCGGTTCGAGCACGGGCGGGTTTACCGACTGTCTTATCAAAAACGGCGCGAAAAAAGTGTACGCCGTGGATATAAACTGCGAACAGTTGCACGGTAGCCTGAAAGAAAATCCGAAAGTCGTTCCCATAGAAAAAAACGTAAAATCGTTAGTTCCGTCCGATTTCGGGGAAGAGATAGATATGATAGTTGCCGATTTGAGTTTTATATCGGTAACTTCGGTGATATCGGTGCTGGGTAGTCTTCTTTCCGCCGAAAAAGAGGCGATAATACTTATAAAACCGCAGTTTGAAGTGGGATACAAAAAGAGATTCAAAAACGGGATAATACGGGAAAGCGAAATACGCAGAAAAACTTGCCTTTCGGTATACGAAGCGGTTATAACGACCGATTTTCGCCCGCTTGCGGCGACGGTCGCTCCCATAAGCGAAGATAAAAACACGGAATATCTTTTGCTTTTGAAAAAGACGGGCGGAGAAATGCTTCCTTTTAACGCGGTTTTTAACGAAAAATTATTTTAAATTATGCATTTTTTTACGAATAAGTATTGATTTTATTCGTGTTTTATGGTATGCTGATTGCGATATGAAAGTTTTGCTTTATATAAACGAAGACAAGGATTCTGGCGGCAGGAACGCCGAAAAACTTAAAAGTCTTCTATCGGGAAAACAAATAGAATACGTCGAGTTCAAAGACGGGGAATTTCCCGAAAACGAAGGTTTAGACGGGATATTCGTGCTCGGCGGAGACGGCACGATATTAAGAAGGACGGAGATCGCCAACGCCTACTGCCTACCCATAATCGGTATAAACGCCGGCAAATTAGGGTTTTTGTCGGAGTTTGAAATTTCCGAAATGGAAGAGGCGGTGGATTGTTTCGTTTCGGGAAATCTTGTAAAAGACGAAAGGACCACGATGAAAGTTGTGTATAACGGCGAGAGTTTTTACGCACTCAACGACGCTATCGTCGAAAGAAGATACGAAGATAACCGCGGTATGGTCATAAACGTTTCGGTAAAAATTGCGTGCAGCGATACCGAAAGCGTGATAGGCGACGGCGTTATCGTGGCGACGCCCACGGGTTCGACCGGGTACTCTTTGTCCGCGGGCGGCTCGGTCCTTGCTCCGGGTATAAACGCTTTCTGCGTTACGGCAGTCGCGCCGCATTCTTTAAGAAACAGACCGATAATATTTTCAGCAGATAATCCCTGCGAACTTTTTTATACCGGTGGGGCGAAAGCGGGGCTGTACGTTGACGGTAAACTTGTTGCCGATCTTGATGTGAATGACAAGGTGTCAATCGGTAAGGCAGAAAGACCCACGGTGTTTTTAAGGCGCAAAAACTTTGATTTTTTCAGGCGTTTAAGACTGAAATTACAGGACAGGTAGATTATGAAAAGAAAAGACAGACTTATCGCCATAGAAAAACTGATATCGGAATACGAAATATCTACGCAGGAAGAGTTAACGAAAAGACTCAACGATTTGGGATACGACGTCTCGCAAGCGACGGTATCGAGAGATATAAACGAGCTTGATCTCATAAAGACCGAAGGCAGCGGTAAGAAGTCCGTTTATATAAAACCTCAGAAAATAAATACCGAAATATCGCCGAGAATAAAAGAACTTTTCCGCCAGATAACCGTTTCCATAGTCGCGGCAAACAATCTTATCGTGTTGAAAACGTTGAACGGTAACGGGAGTTCCGCGGGTATGGCGATAGATCAGATGAGTATTCCGCAGATATTAGGGACGGTCGCCGGCGACGATACTTTGCTTATCGTTGCAAAAAGCAATTCCGACGCGGAAACCATACTTAAAATATTAAAGTCGATTTAATGCTTCGTAAACTGTTGATAAAAAACGTCGCTTTGATAGAAAGCGCGGAAATAAACTTTACCGAAGGGCTTAACGTACTTTCGGGCGAAACAGGCGCAGGGAAATCCGTTATTATGGAATCCCTGAATTTCGTTTTGGGCGCGAAGGCTGATAAATCGCTTATAAAAAGCGGGGAAACAGAGTGCTATGTTTCGGCCGAATTCGATATAGAAAAAGAGTCCGCCGTACGAAATATTCTTTGCGATATGGATATGGAAAGCGACGACGTTCTGATAATATCGAGAAAAATGTCTGACGGCGGCAAATCGTCATTGAAAATAAACGGCGTTTCCGCAACGGTCGGCATGGTGAAAAGACTGACGGGCGTTTTGGCGGACGTGCACGGGCAGAGCGAACATTTCGCACTTTTAGATACCGCGAATCAACTGAAACTTATAGATAGATTCGGTGGCGAAGAAATATCGGGGATAAAAGCCGAACTTAAAGTTTCTTACGAAAAATATGCGGCGTTAAGGAAAGAACTCGACTCTTTCGGCGGTAACGAGAAAGACAGGCTGATAAGGGTCGATATACTCAATTACCAGATAAACGAGATAAAATCTGCGGACATAAAGGAAAACGAGTTCAAAGAACTTTCGGAACTCAAAGAAAAACTTGCGGCGCGCGAAAAGATACTTGCGGCGCTTTCCACCGTAAAAGCGTGCGTTTCGGAAGAAGGCGGCGCTCTCGACGTTATTTCTTCCGCAATAAGGAGCGCGGGGCAGATATCGGGGATAAACGAAAGGTATAATTCTCTTTTCGACAGGCTGAACGCGGTTTATTCGGAACTTGACGACGTGGCGGACACCGCGGAAAGCCTGAAAGAAGAATTCGACGATTACGGTTACACTCTCGAAGAAGTGGAAGACAGGCTTTACAAAATAAAAACCGTCTTCAAAAAATACGGCGGGGATTACGACGCCGTAACGTCTTTTTTAGAAGACGCCGAGACGGAACTTGACAGAATAGAAAATTTTAACGAAAACGCTGAAAAACTGAACGTTTTGATATCGGAAAGCAAAAAAGAACTGTATTCTTTGTACTCGGAACTTTCCGAAAGTCGCAAAAAGGCATCGGACAAGTTTTCTTCTCTTATAGTGGAAGAATTAAAAGAACTCGGTATGAAAAAAGCGCAATTTACCGTGGAATTTTCGGAATTTCCCGCATTTTCGGAATGCGATTTCGCTGGGGCGAACGGCGCGGACGAAATTACCTTTATGTTTTCCGCGAATTTCGGCGAACCCGTAAAACCGCTTTCGGAAGTCATAAGCGGCGGGGAAATAAGCAGGTTTATGCTTGCCATAAAAGCGCAGACGGCGAAATACGACGAAATTCCCACCTTTATTTTCGACGAAATAGACGCGGGGATAAGCGGCGTTATAGCGAAGACCGTTGCGGAAAAATTCGCCGCAATATCGAAAGACGCGCAGATAATCGCGATATCGCACCTTGCGCAGATAATTTCCTTTGCGGATAACAACATCCTGATATATAAAACCGAATCCGAAAACAGAACTTTTACCAAAGTAAAACCGTTGAACGAAGAAGAAAAAGTCTACGAGATAATGCGTATTTTAGGCGGCGAAAAGGACAGTGCCGCGGCAAAAGAACACGCCGAACAACTTATAAATTCGGCGAGAAAATATAAACTCGCCATATAAAAACGCCAAAACATATTAACCCGAAATTTTCCGCCGTGAAAATTTCGGGTTTTTTCGTATAATTTATTTTTTCTTTGCGCAACTTAAAAAAGAACGGGGTCGTTATGAGAAAAACTGTTAAAATTCTGATACTTACGCTGATTTTGGGACTGTGCTGTTTTACGGGTAAAATTTCGTTTTACACCTACGCCGATACCGAAACGGCGACTAAAATTTATCTCGGCGGGTTTCCCGCGGGGTTCGATATCTATACGAAAGGCGCTTTCGTTGCGGGGCTTTCCGACGTGATAACGGAAAACGGTACGTCAAGTCCCGCAAAAGACGCGGGGATAACGGTCGGCGACGTTATACTTTTTATAGGAAATAAAGAAATAAATAACGCGCAAGATATAGAAAACGCCTTAAAAAACAGTAAAACCGACAAAATAACGGTGGTATATTCACGAAACTGCGTCGAAAACACGACGGAAATTTTACCGGCTACGGATCTTTCTGGCAATAAAAGGCTCGGAATATTCGTACGAGATGATTTCAGCGGCATAGGAACTGTAACTTTTATAAAAGGCGACAGAATAGCGACGTTAGGGCACCCCGTTTTAGGGGAATACGGCGAAATAATGCAGATAAGCGGCGGTAATATCTACGCGTGCGACATAACTGGCTATATAAAGGGCGAGCGTGGCACGGCTGGAGAACTTCGCGGTATTTTTATGAAAAACGAACTTATAGGTAATATAGACAGGAATTGTTTATACGGCGTATTCGGCAGCGTTGACGAAAATTTTGACGAAGAAAACCTTATCGAAATAGAAATAGGGGACGCAAAAATAGGCAACGCCTACATCTACACGACGATAAACGGCAATACGCCCAAAAAATACGAAATTTCGATAGTAAAAACCGACACTTTATTTTCCGATACGAAAAATTACGTAGTAAAAGTAACCGATAAGGAGCTTCTCAACGCCACGGGCGGTATAGTGCAGGGTATGAGCGGAAGTCCTATCGTGCAAAACGGCAAGTTGGTAGGCGCCGTAACGCACGTTTTCATCAACGATCCTACCCGCGGATTCGGTATATCCGTAAAAAATATGATAAATCAATAAATATATAGTTATTTAATACAAGATTATATCTGACATAACGCATAATTTTAACTAAAATACAGAAAATAACTTCAAAGGAGTATATTATGAGAAGGAATTATTCTGTATTTTTTTTGATTTTGTCTTTTATAGTTTCTTTCGGGGCGTTGCTCGGCAACGCAAAACTCAACGGCGCGATGGCGGAAACCGAAAAAACGCCCGTTATATCGGGGATAACCAGTAAATCTTCCGTATTGATGGACGCAAATTCCGGTACTGTCGTTTTTGCTTCAAACGAAACGGAGCAAAGACCGATAGCGAGCATGTGCAAGATAATGACGCTTTTACTGTGCTTTGAAAATATGGAAAAGCAAGGGTTATCGTTAGACGACAAAATAACCGTAAGCGCAACTGCCGCGGGTATGGGCGGCTCTCAGGTGTTTCTGGAAGCGAACGCTGAATACACCGTAGGCACGTTACTTGAAAGCATAATCGTTGCGTCCGCCAACGACGCTTGCGTGGCTATGGCGGAATATTTTTCAGGAAGCGAAGAGTCTTTCGTTTCCCAAATGAACGAAAAAGCCAAAGAACTCGGTATGAAAAACACCGTTTTTACCAACTGCACGGGACTTCCCAAAGTAGGTCAATACTCTTGCGCTTTGGACGTTGCCACGATGTTCAGAGAACTTATAAAACATAAGGATTACTTTAAATTTTCGACGATATGGACCGACGAAATATCTCACCCTCGCGACAGGGTAACGGAAATTGCCAACACCAACAAACTCGTAAGGTTTTACGACGGCTGCGACTGCGGTAAAACGGGTTATACCAAGGAGGCGGGACACTGCCTTTGTGCTTCCGCAAAGAGAAACGATTTACGGCTGGTTTCCGTGGTCATATCCGCGCCGGACAGCAAAACGAGATTTAAGGAAGTTTCTTCCATGTTCAATTACGGGTTCGCAAATTATACCGATAAAATAATAGTGGACGCGGAGAATCCGCTGGATTTTAAGGTGCCGATATTATGCGGCAAAAAAGCCGACTGCATTGCTTTTGCCGAACGCTCGGTATATCTTTTCTCAAGAAAAAATCAGGACAGAAATATAGAAACGAGTTTTACCGCCGAAGAAAATCTCAAAGCGCCGATAGTAAAGGGCGATAAGTTAGGCGTTTTATCCGTTTACGAAAACGGAGTGGAAATAGATACGGTAAACGTTTTCGCAGGGGAAGATATAGCGAAAAAAGCGTATTCCGACAACGTTGCGGACGTTATCGAAAACTGGGGTATCGCAAAATAAGGATCCCGTATATCCGTCATAAATAAAATTTATCAAATAAAGGTTGACATAAGTCTTTCAAAATTGATAAAATTACAATGAGGAAAAAGTTATGACGGAAAGAAAAACTCTCAAAAAAGACGAAAACGGGATATTAGAAATAGGCGGGATAAAAGTTACAGACTTAGCGGCGCAGTATAAAACCCCGCTGTACGTTTACGACAGGGCGCATATAGAAGATATATGCAAAAGCTTTTCCGAAACCGTAGAAAAGTATTACGGACTCGGAAAAGTTTTTTACGCTTCGAAAGCGTTTTCCTGTAAGGAAATATACAGGATAATAGGGGGGCTTAGGTTAGGAGCGGACGTCGTTTCGGTAGGAGAGATGCGCACCGCTTTAAGCGTGGGATTTCCGGCGGAAAACCTGTGTTTTCACGGCAACAACAAAAGTTATGTTGACCTTGAATTCGCCGTAAACAGCGGCGTGGGATACATAGTGATCGACGCCCTTTCCGAGATAGACGATATAGACGTTATCTGTAAAAATACGGGACGTAATCAAAAAGTTCTTCTAAGGGTAAATCCCGGGATAGAAGCGCACACTCACCACTACGTTCAGACGGCAAGACCCGATTCCAAATTCGGGTTCAATATAGCGACGGGCGACGCCGAAAAAGCGATAGAGAAACTTTTAACGAAGAAAAACCTGAATTTTTGCGGACTCCATTGTCATATAGGTTCGCAGATTTTTGAGAAAAAGTCTTTCGTTATTGCCGCCGACCGCATGACCGACTTGTATAAGCGGGTAAAGGATAAATACGGCGTTTCTTTCGACGTTTTAAATCTCGGCGGTGGGTTCGGGATAAGATATACCGAACAAGACCCCGCGTTTTCTCTTTCCGATTACACCGACTACGTAAGGACGATCTGCGTGGAACTTGAAAAAAACGTAACGGAAAAGGGCATCAAAAAGCCGTACCTTATGTTAGAACCCGGAAGATCCATAGTCGGCGAAGCGGGCGTTACGCTTTATACCGTAGGCAGAATAAAAGAAATAAGCGGCATAAAAAATTATCTTTCCGTGGACGGCGGGATGTTCGATAACCCGAGATTCGCGCTCTATCAGGCGAAATACGAAGTGTTGGCGGCAACGAGACTGAACGAAAAACCCGTAAAAACCTATACCATTGCGGGTAAGTGCTGCGAAAGCGGAGATCTCATTGCGGAAGACGTTTCTCTTCCCGAAATGCGGGAAGGTGATATTTTGGCGGTTTTATCGACGGGCGCGTACAATTATTCTATGGCGAGTAATTATAACCGCAATTTAGTTCCGCCTGTCGTTATGGTAAAGGACAGTAGATCTTATTACTGCGTGAAACCGCAATCTTTCGAAGATCTCGTAAGAAACGACCTGTAATTCTGAAAAACCTTTCGTTTCCCTTGCAATTTCGCGGGAATTATTATATAATTTAGTGGTTGAATCATGGTAGGGAATATAATCATTTACGTCAGTCGTTTTCTGGCGCTTATGCTTGCTCTTTCCGTTCACGAATTCGCGCACGCTTTCGTAGCGGTGAAGCTCGGCGATCTCACGCCCAAAATAAACGGCAGGTATTCTCTCAACCCGTTAGCGCATTTCGATATTTTAGGGCTTATTTGCTTCGTGTTTATCGGTTTCGGCTGGGCAAAGCCCGTCCCCGTAAACCCGAATAATTTTAAGCGTCCCAAAAGAGATATGCTGTTCGTTGCTTCGGCAGGGGTCGTGGCGAATTATATTCTGGCGTTTCTTTTTTACCCGCTGTTCGTTTTGTCGGCGTACGTTCCGCAATTCGGCTATTTTACCGACGTTTTGCAGTCGTCGCTTTATTACGTGGTTAGTTTCAGCATAGTGTTTTTTATATTTAACCTTCTGCCTATATATCCGCTGGACGGGTTCAGAATAGTCGATACTTTCGTCAAAAAACGGGGAGAAAGTTACTACGCTTTCCGTAAGTACGGTATTTACGTTCTGTACGCGCTGATAATCTTGAACGCCGTAGCGAGAATAACGGGTATAGTTTACTTTAACGTTCTCGGCATCGCGATAAACTTTCTCTATGAATATGTAAGTTATCCTATAACCGCATTTTGGGGGCTTTTCTTATAATGGCTGAATTTGAATCGGTAGTCGAATATTCCACTAAACTCGAAAATTTCGAAGGACCCTTGGACCTTCTTCTGCACCTTATAAAGGAAGCGAAAATAGAAATAAAGGATATATTCGTTTCGCAAGTAACGGAGCAGTTTTTAGCCTATATAAACGGCGTAACGGTGTTAGACGTGGATAAGGCGGGCGAGTACCTTAATATGGCGGCGACTCTTCTTGAAATAAAGTCCAAGTCCTTACTTCCCAAAATAGAAGACCTTGCGGGCGATATAGAAGACAACGAACAGGTGCTTATCCGTCAGCTCGAAGAATACAAACTCTTTAAGGAAGCCAGCGAAAAACTCAAAGAACAGGAAAACGTTTTAAGGTTCTACAAAGAGCCGGACAAGTCGGTCGGCGACGTCAAGATAGTTTACAGCGATTTTAATCTCGACGGGCTGATAGCGGCGTTTTCCAAACTTTTGCTTCGGGTGGACGACAAACGGCGGCAGGAAAACGTATTAAAAGAGATACCGAAGGAAGTTTTCACCGTAAAAGACAAGGTAAACGAGATACGTACGGTGTTGCTCGACAGAAAGAGCGTGAGTTTTTTCGAGATGTTTTCTTCTTACTACACGAAAAACGAACTTATAACGACGTTTCAGGCAATGCTCGAATTGCTGAAACTGCAATACATAGCGGTGGAGCAGAACGGAACTTTCGAAGATATAACTTTAACCTTAAGGGAAGATAGAAATGAAGAACTCGGAGAAATTGACGAATATAATTGAATCTATCTTGTTCGTTTCCGGCGAACAGGTCGCGATAGCGGATATTGCCGAAAAACTCGAAGTTTCCGACAAGGAAATGAAAGCGGCGATAACGGCGTTAAAAGAAAAATATTCCGGCGACGGCGGGATAAACCTTATGACTTTCAACAAGAAACTGCAATTCTGTTCCAACCCCGCATACGCAGACGATGTTTCCGCCGTTCTGAACCCGATAAAGGAAAAGGAACTGTCCAAAAGCATGCTGGAAGTCGCGGCGATAATAGCCTATAAACAACCCGTTACCCGTATAGATTTAGAAGAAATTCGCGGCAACAGCGAATACGCCGTGCAAAAACTTTTAGAACTCGGCGTAATTGAGCCCGTCGGCAGAAAAGACGCGGTGGGGCGTCCCGTTATGTTCGGCACGACGGATAAATTTCTTAAACGTTTTCAGATATCGTCCTTGGACGAACTTCCGGATTACGAAACGCTTATAAACAAGATACAACTTATCCACGCTGGCGACGAAGATAACGGATATCTTTATAAAAAAGACGAATACAAAGAAGATCTCGTTGCGGCGACGGACGTTTCCGAAAAATCGGAAAATGTTTCTTCCGCCGTGCAAAAAGCCGCTGAAATAAAGGAGGATTTTGAACTTCCGGATCTTTCGGAAGAAGAGATACCCGACTTTTTACAGGGCGAAAAAATAGACAAAATATAATGGCAACGTCTTCGGATTTCAAAGATTTTGTCTTTGAACAATTAAAAAGCATAGACGGTCTGTCGTGTAAAAAGATGATGGGCGAGTACCTTCTGTATGTAAAGGGAACGCTTGTCGGCGGGATATACGACGACAGGCTCTTGCTGAAACCTACGGAAAGCAACGGGGATTACGGCATGCAGGAAGAATTGCCGTATGCGGGCGCAAAAACCTTTATGCTTGCCGCATCGGTTGACGACGCGGAACTTCTTGCCGAGATAACGTTAAAGACGTTTTACGACTTAAATAAAAGCCTTTAAGCCGATTTTACGGGCTTTTACGGAATAAAAACTTTCTTATTGCGGATATTATTAGAGTGATTTTAATAATATCCGCAATTTTTTTGGCGCTGATATTTCCGATATTCGTATCCGTTTTCGCAATTTTCCGTAAAGACGGAAAAAGCCTTGCCTTCGAAGCCTATATTTACGGAATGATCCGCGTATTTAAAGGGAGTATCTTACAGCGCGGCGGTTTTTTTATCGTAAAGCACACCTTTAAAAAAGCGGAATATATTCCCGTTTACGATATTTTCACATTTAAAAAATCGGTAAAGCCATTAAACGATTATCATATTATTTCCTTGCGATCGCTGACGGAAACGGGAATAGGCGGCGACGCGTTTTTACCGATTATCGGCGCCGATTCGTTCGCATTGATAAACGGTATCGCGGGCGAAATTATTACCGCGAATAAGCCTTACTTAAAAATAAGAAACGATCTGAATCTGTACGAAAACGAAAACCGTTTCAACTTATTCGTAAAAACGGTCGTCGTTTTTAATTTACTTATGATTATATTAAGCGTTATCAAAATTTTAACGGGGAAGTTGTTTTATGCAATCGGAAAATCAAAATGACAGAATAAACGAAATAATAGAAAGCGCGTTAAAGAATATGAACGGATTGATAGACGTCGATACCGTTATAGGCTCGCCTATACGGAACAAAGACGACGACCTGATAATACCCGTATCCAAAGTAACCTTCGGGCTTTTAACAGGCGGTGGGGAGTACGGAAAAATAAACCTGTTCAAAACGGCGAAAGACCTTCCGCACAGCGGCGGGAACGGCACGGTAGTATCTGTAAAGCCCTGCGGATTTTTGATAAAAAACTCGGCGGGGGAATACAGGGTGCTTTCGGTCGGCACAAGCGGGGTTTACGAAAACCTGCTGGAAAAAACCGCCGATTTTATCGTAAATTCTCTTGAAAAGGACGAAAATGAAAAAAATTAAAATACTCGCTTTATCTTTGATTCTGTGCCTTACTACGGGAATCTCATTTTCCGGCTTAAAGAAAGTCTCTGCCGATACGCCTTCTTACGGCACGGCGGAGATCGTTATGGAAGTAGGCTCGAAAAGGGTTTTATTCGGCAATAATATCCACGACAAAAAGTATATGGCAAGCACGACGAAGATTCTTACCGCCATCGTTATAATAGAAAACTGCGATTTATCCGAAACCGTTACCGTAACCGATAAAACCGTCGGTGTGGAAGGATCGAGCATATATCTTCAGGCGGGCGAAAAACTTACCGTAAAGGAACTGTTGTACGGACTGATGCTGCGTTCCGGTAACGACTGTGCGGAAACGCTCGCCGTTTATTGTTCGGGCTCGATAGAAAAGTTTGCGGAACTTATGAACCAAACGGCGGCAAGGATAGGTGCGACGGAAAGTCATTTCGTGAACCCGCACGGACTGCACGACGATATGCATTATACGACTGCATACGATCTCGCGCTTATTTCCTGTTACGCCATACGAAACGAGAATTTTAAGGAAATAGTTTCGTCAAAGACCGCCGATATTTCTTTCAGCACGCAAAATTACAGGCGACACCTTATAAATAAAAACAAAATGTTGAAAGAATTCGAAGGTTCGGACGGAATAAAAACGGGGTATACGAAAAAAGCGGGGCGGTGTCTCGTGTCGAGTTGCGAAAGAAACGGTATGCACCTTGTATGCGTCGTGCTGAATTGTCCGCCCATGTTCGAACGGTCGAAAAGTCTTCTTACCGACTGTTTTGAAAGATACGAAAGGTGTAAAATAGCCGAAAGCGATAACATCGTGGACTTTATCAAAATCGGCGACACCGAAAGAACTTGCGGCGTGTATTTAAAAGAAGACGTGATTTTGCCGCTTACGGAAGACGAAAAAAACGCCTTAAAAACGGTTTACGAACTGCCGAGCGTTATAACCGAACCGAAGAAAAAAGATTCTTTAATAGGATTTATCAGAATTTATAGCGGAAATAACTTGATTTTTGAAGAAAAATTATTTACTATTATAGACGTAGAAATTACGGAAGGTAAATAATGCGTATAAACAAATATTTGGCGGAAAGCGGCGTATGTTCGCGCCGCGCCGCGGATAAACTTATTTCGGACGGAGAAGTTGCCGTAAACGGCAAAATATGCGGTTTGGGGCAGGAAGTAGAAAGCGGGGATACCGTTACCGTAGGAGGCAGGACGGTAACGCCGTTAAAAGCGTTCGACTATTACATAATGAATAAACCCAAAGGCTACGTTTGTACGGTAAAAGACGATAAAGACCGCAAAACGGTTATGGATCTTCTGCCTCAGAACGTAAAAAGGGTTTTTCCCGTGGGAAGACTCGATTACGATACGGAAGGGCTTTTGATACTTACCAACGACGGAGAACTTACGTTTAAGTTGACGCACCCTAAAAACGAAATACCAAAAACTTATTCCGTAAAGACCGAAAAGCCTATGACGGAAAAGGATATAAACGCTTTGCGTTCGGGAGTGGTCATAGACGGCGTAAGAACCAAAAAATGTAACGTAAGACTTATCGAAACGACGAAAACCCATACCAAATTCAATATAACGATAACGGAAGGCAAAAACCGTCAGATAAGAAAGATGGTGGAAAGCGTGAACAACAACGTTACCTTTCTGAAACGCATAAAGGTGGGCGAACTGAAACTTTCGGGACTTGACAGGGGAGAAGTCAGAAAACTTACCAAAGAAGAAGTCGAATACTTAAAAATGTTGTAAAATACTTATAAAACGAAAACGCCGCCGAAATATCGGCGGCGTTTTAATTGTACTTTTATTATCTTTTTTATACGGTTTTTACGGTTTTGGTTTTTGACAGCCTATATCTTATCGCAAAAAACAAGACGATATCCGCAACGTAAAACAAGGGGATTATAAAGTAGGGAACAAGTTGCGCGCTTTCGTGAAAATCCGTTCCGAAAATGAAGTTCAATACCAAAGTAAGTAATATAAGATTAAAGGCAACTATTAAAGCCGTTATTATTGTGTCAGACATAATCGCGCGCGAAATACTCTTGTTTTTACTAATAAAATACAGCACGGCAAAAAACAGCACGGGAACGATGCATACTAGCGTTACCGCGACCGTCGTAGCGTTTTCGAAAGCGGCGGGAGAAATAAGGTAAACGAGCAAAAACTCCAAAACGGCAATCAGAAACACCGAGCAAACGGATAAAAGATTGAGTTTATTTATAAGGATACCGCCTTTATTTTTTGCGGAATCTTTGGACGAAACGCTTATTTTATATCCTTCGTTAGCGGCTTTTATCATAAGATCGCCGAAGTCTATTTTGCCGTTATAATTGATTTTTGACGCGTTATATTGCGTCTGAGACACCGTTTCGTTGAAATCGGGGACTTTACCGTCGTCCGTTTCTATAACGTCGAGCGGCTTTAATTCCTTAGCCGTTTTTTCGGTTTCTTCCGGTTTTACGGTCGATTCGGAATACTTTATAAGACCGTTCAATATATTCCTGAAATTCGTTTCTTTTTCCGTCTCATCAGTTTTCGGAGTGCTTTGTTCCTTTGCGATATCGACGGGTTTGTTTTCGACAACAACTATCGTTTCGTTAGGTTTTTCCTTATATTCCGTACTTTGAGCGGACGTTATGACGACGATTTTTTCCGACGGTTTACTGTCGGTGAGTTTGTCGATAACGGACTTCGAATATTCCCAAGAAGACAAATTTTTGTTTAACGTTTCCATACCGGAATCGGTTATTTTGTAAAACTTGCGCCTTCCTTCGCCATTTAAATCGTGC
This sequence comes from Christensenella sp. UBA1259, assembly GCA_002308755.1. GTDB lineage: Bacteria > Bacillota > Clostridia > Christensenellales > Borkfalkiaceae > UBA1259. The sequence continues at coordinate 1,955 of DBVR01000011.1, read as the reverse complement.
CAGTACGATTCTACTAAGTTCAGCGATTCCAAACGTTTAAGCGAACTGTATAGGGTTGCTTGATTGATCTTGTATTCGCCCAGGCTTTTGCTTTCCACGGCGTCGCTTATTTGTTGCGGAAAAAGATCCCGTCCGTTTAAAGCGTGCAGGATTATGGTGTCTATATGACCGCGTATTAAATCGCCGCTGATTTGATTATCCATAAAATCGTCTCCGCAAAAATCTTTTAAAACATTATACAATAAAAAAACTTTTAAGTCAATATAAATTATGCGCGGCAAAATTTTACGGTAAATTTATTTTTTTCGTTAAAAACGCTTGATTTTTACAAAATTTTGTATTATTATAAATTTAAGCCTTATCTATGCGCAAAAGTGCTGTTTTGCGCATAGATAAACATCTGTCGACGATAAGGCGAAAGCCATCGGGTTGCCCCGTTGGGTTGTAAAAAATCTTCTTAAAATCGGTGATAAAGGAAAAAACTATGGAATATTCTTATTTTCAGCAGCGCGAGATAAACTGTTACGAGCGCACGAGTAAAATAATCGAAGAACTGCCTTATTACGTTCAAGACTTTTTCGTGGGGGTCGAAATGCAGACTTCTCCGCTTACGAGACTGAATTATGCCTACGATTTGCGGGTATTTTTCTCTTTTTTGGCGGCGAAAGTGTTCAGGAATAAGGAAATGCAGGATATAGAATTAAGAGATCTCGATATGCTCACCGCTTCGGATTTAGAACTTTACGTAAGTTATTTAAGTTTCTATAAGATCAACGGAAAGACCGAAAAATGCACCGAAACCGGAAAAGCGAGAAAACTATCTACCCTGCGCAGTTTTTACAAGTATTTTTTCAATAAAAACATGCTTAAAGCCAACGTCGCGGAAAAGGTGCAAATGCCGAAAATACACGAAAAAGAGATAATAAGGCTCGATTCCAACGAAAAAGTGGACGAGATCGGCGATATGCTTTACGTCGTGGAAAGCGGGAGCGGATTGACGCAGAAACAAAGGGCTTTTCACAATTCCACGAAACTTCGCGATACCGCCATTATTACCCTGTTTTTGGGCACGGGAATACGTATAAGCGAACTGGTGGGATTAAATATTGAAGATTTCGATTTTAACACCAACAGTTTTGTCGTAACGAGAAAAGGCGGAAACCGCGCCGTCCTGTACTACAACGACGACGTGGTAAAAGCGCTTTCAAACTATCTTGAACTAAGGGAAAACGATAAAAACGTTCCCGAAGACGAACGCGCTATGTTTTTATCTCTGCAAAACAAGCGTATCGCCACGAGAACGGTTCAGGAACTGGTAAAAAAGTACGCCAAAATAGTTTCCCCGTTAAAACACATTACCCCGCATAAATTAAGGAGTACTTTCGGCACTAATCTGTACCGCCAGACCGGAGATATATACGTCGTGGCGGATTGTCTCGGACACAAAAACGTCGAAACGACTAAAAAACACTATGCCGCAATAACCGAAGATATACGCAAAAAAGCGGCCACTTCTCTAAATATCACAGGACAGAAAAACGATTAGGTTATATTTTAGATATTACCGCCTTAAAAAATTCTTCTAAATACCGCGTGTTTGCGTCTTCTATGAGTCCTTTATCCGTAAGAGCCGATATTTCGGGATCTACGGGTATTTGAGAAAAAGTATTTATCCCGAATTTTTCGGCGGTTTTTTGCACCTTGCTTTCGCCGAAAACGTTAAGTTTTTCTCCGCATTTCGGACAAACGTAATAGGACATATTCTCAACGATACCGAGTATCGGGATATTCATAAGTTTCGCCATTTTAAGCGCTTTTTCCACTATCATGGAAACGAGATCCTGCGGCGACGTAACTATTATTATTCCGTCTACGGGAAGGCTCTGGAACACGGTCAAGGCGACGTCGCCCGTCCCCGGCGGCATATCGACGAACATATAATCTATATCGCCCCA
>DBVR01000002.1:6090-11422 GCA_002308755.1 Christensenella sp. UBA1259 | reverse complement strand
CGTGGGCGTAGGATATTTGAGAGGATTTGTCCCTAGTACGAGAGGACCGGGATGAACGCACCGATTGTGCACCTGTTGTCGCGCCAGCGGCATGGCAGGATAGCGAAGTGCGGATAAGATAAACGCTGAAAGCATCTAAGCGTGAAACTTACCTCAAGATAAGATATCCCATAACGAAAGTTAGTAAGACCACTTGAAGACAACAAGTTAGATAGGTCGGGGGTGTAAGCGCAGTAATGCGTTGAGCTAACCGATACTAATAGGTCGAGGGCTTGATCTCATTAAAGATGAGAGAGAAAAGAGCGAATTAAGAATAACGAAGAAACGCCTTGACAAACGCCGAGCCAAAGTGCTACACTTTTAATAAGTTTATCCTATGCGGTTGTGAACCTGCGGGAGAGAGAAGATATATACGGGGAAAGCCCGAATATATACCAATGCGGTGAAGATAGCGGTGAGGAACCACCTGTACTCATACCGAACACAGAAGTTAAGCTCACTAGCGCCGAAAATACTTTGTTGGAGACGACACGGGAAGACAGGGATTTGCCGCATACCAGACAAAAAGAGAACACCCAAGAACGGGTGTTCTCTTTTTTCGTGCGGTAAGGGCAACGTGCCGTTTTTTAAATGTTTCGCCGTAAAAATCCGAGAAAAAACGTAAATAATATAGCGCATTGCGTTTTTTTGTGATAAAATGAAAAGGAAAAGATAAAAAAGGGAAAACCTGTATGAAAAAAGTCTTACGTTTCTTTTCACATATATTCGGTTTTGAAAAACTGAGTAAATATGAAAACGACTATTTACACGACGCAAATATCCGCAGCAGCAGTTATATGGGATTTATCGTCGTTATGCTGGAACTGTGGATGCTGATAAGGCAGTTCTATTCGAAAATAACCCCTAAATTGCAAAACGGCGGAAATTTTTTCGAATTACTCGTAAAATACTCTTCCAAATACTGGCTGTTCTTACTTATCGGTCTGGGACTGATGTTATTTTGCCTGTTCTATCAGAGAGATAAAAAACTGTCCAAAGGTAAGTTTATAACGCTTATCACGGTAGGCGGCGCCTGTATCCTGTACACCGTGATGTTGAGTTTTGAAAACTTCACGCGGGTAAGCGAAACGGTAACGCCGGTAATGGCGGGCATTATGAACGCCATGCTTATATCGATCTACGTTTTATTGTTTTTTATCGGCGCGGCAATCGTAACTTACGCCTTATTCAAGTATCTGAAAAATAAAAATATCGTGGTATTGGAACACGTGGTAATTACCTGTTTCACTCTTATATGTCTTGCTTTCGGCATATTCGTGTCGTACAGCGACTTTTGGGGCGGGAAAGAGATAATATGTTTCCTTACGATGGTAATCTACGTGGGGTGCTTGCTTATATACCGTCCGTACGTTACCGTTCTGATACTCGGGGCGAGTTTTCTGGGATTTTATCATATCCTGCTTACTTTTGAGGGCGGATTGACCTTTGCGGATCAGGAAATAGTCATAAGCGGCGTTACCAGAAGTATCATTTCCGGCGACTCCGTGAACTATCTTACCTTCTTTATTTCTCTCACCACGATATGTTTCGCTATTTATCACGGGCGTCTTAACGAAGCGAAAAAATCGAAAGCGCTGGAAAAGAGCGCAAAAGAAGACGGGCTTACGGGCATGTACAATTACAGTTATTTTACCGAGTTGGCAAAAGACGGTATTCGGGGTCTGACCGGTAACTTCGACGAAAACGTTTTGCTGTTTATTGACGTGCATAACTTCAAAGCCTTTAACGATCAGAGGGGGTTCGAAGCAGGCGACAAGTTTTTAATTACCATCGGGAAGTATATTTCCGATATCTTTAAAGGTTCGTTGTGCGCAAGGCAAGCCGACGACCATTTCGTCGTTTGGACGAAAACGGAAGGCTTAACCCAAAAACTCGAAACGCTGAACGCCTTGGTTCACGATTACGACGACGAAATATTATTAGGTATCAACTGCGGCGCGTATCATTTAAGCGGCAACGACGAAGATCCGCATATGGCTATCGACAGAGCGCGGTACGCCGAGCATCTTATCAGCAACCGTTTCCAGACTATTTATATAGAATACGATAAGACTATGAGCGAAGAATACCGCAAGAGATTGTACGTTATAAACAATATCGATAACGCCGTTGAGAACGGGTGGATAATTCCTTTCTATCAACCCGTCGTATGGTCGGATACGGAAGAGTTATGCGGTTGCGAGGCGTTGGCGCGTTGGAAAGATCCGACGTACGGTCAGTTATTCCCGAACGAGTTTATTCCGGTGCTGGAAGAGTACCGCCTTATTCATAAACTCGACAAGGCGATATTCGAGTCGGTATGCAGAGATTTAAGGGAAGCGTTGGACGCGGGGAGACCTGTCGTACCCGTGTCTCTGAATTTTTCGAGATTAGACTTCGAATTGATGGACGCGGTAACGGAACTCGAAAATCTCGTTACGAAATACAATATTTCAAAAGACCTGATCCACGTCGAAGTAACGGAGAGCGCCCTTACGGACAATTTCACCAAACTTAACCAAGCGATGAACCGCATAAAAGAATTAGGGTATTCGTTGTGGCTGGACGATTTCGGAAGCGGGTATTCTTCCCTTAACGTACTTAAAGATTATCAGTTTGACGTTATCAAGATAGATATGCGGTTTTTGTCCAACCTCGAAAACAGCGAAAAAGCAAAAACGCTTATCGATTGCATAATAAAGATGGCAAACAGAATCCATATGCTGACGCTTACGGAAGGCGTGGAAACGCAAGTTCAGGCACAGTTCTTAAATAAGGTAGGTTGTAACCGCCTTCAAGGGTATCTGTTCGGTAAACCCATACCCAAAAACGAATTGTACGTGCGCATAACTAACGGCGAACTTACCGTATCGGACAGACGTCTGTAAATTAAGAGATACGTGGCGCAAACGCGTTTGCGCCGGTAAGTGTAAAAAGCAGCCCTACGGGGCTCTTTTGTTTTTATCAGGCGTTTACTTTCAAACCGTGAAATATTTTTTGACGATTTTCGTCGGTTTACTATTGCAAAACCGTTTTCTCGGTTGTATAATTATACGTAAGACTTAACGCTTTAACGACTAAGGAAGAAACGACGTGAATTTTATCAAGACTTATCAACTCGACATAATGTTGTTCATGTGCGGAATGTGCGGGATACTCGCCGTTATGATCCTGATAACGAGATCCTTGCCCCGCAAAACCAAGTTTATTCTTGCGGCTATGGAACTGTCCGCCATGCTGCTGCTTTTTTTTGACCGTCTGTCCTATATATACAGGGGCGACGCAAGAACTATCGGTTTCTATATGGTAAGAATAGGCAACGGCATGGTGTATTTTCTGTCGCTGTTTATCCCTTATCTCGTAACGCGATATCTGTCCCACGTTATTAAAGCGGAAGGTAAACTCGGCAAGTTTCCCGTGCAACTTAAAATCGCGGATATTCTGTTCGCGGCGGGCGTCGCGCTCCTTATCATATCGCAGTTTACGGGGCTGTACTACACTTTCGACGCGCAGAACAACTATCATAGATCGCCCGCGTATATGATTTGCTATGCCGTTCCCGTTCTGATCGTGTTTTTGCAAGAGTGGTCGATAATAAAGAACCGCAAGAGTATAAAGCGGAGTTTAGCGAACTCAATGATAGTATGTATCGCTTTGCCGACGGTTTCTTCGGTTTTGCAGATATTTACTTACGGTGTTTCGCTGGCGAATATGACGATGGCGCTGGTCGTCGTGGGTTTTTATACCTACGCTCTTAACTTTCTCGGCGAAGCGGCGGAACGGGCGAGAAAGCACGAACTCGAATTTTATAAGCAGGCGAGAGAAAAAGAAGCGGCTATGTTCGAACAGACTACGGAAGCGCTTGCCAACGCCATAGACGCGAAAGATAAGTACACCCGCGGACATTCGACGAGAGTCGCGCTGTACGCAAAACGGATCGCGAAAGAGGCGGGACTTACTTCGGAAGAGTGCAACGAAGTGTATTTTGCCGCGCTTTTGCACGACGTGGGAAAAATCGGCGTGCGCATAGACATCATAAACAAGGCGGGAAGACTTACCGAAAAAGAGTTTGAAAGTATAAAAGAACATCCTATTCTCGGAGACCAGATACTTTCGAGTATAAAACAGGCGCCGTTTTTGAGTCTGGGCGCAAGATATCATCACGAACGGTACGACGGGAAAGGCTATCCTGACGGGCTTTCGGGCGAGAACATCCCGAGAATAGCGCGCATTATCGCCGTTGCGGACGCCTACGACGCCATGACTTCCGCCAGAAGTTACCGCGAACCGCTTCCCGAAGAAAAGGTCAAAGAAGAATTCGAAAAGTACGCGGGCACGCAGTTCGATCCCGAATTCGCACAAGTTATGTTGCGGATCATCAACGAAAAACGCCCTTTGTTTTCCCGTTGAGCGTAAAATAAGCGGAATTTCGGGTTATAAAGATTAAATTAAGCCCCCGCCGACTTAAAGTCGGCGGGGGCGTTGGTTTTTACATCGTAAAATCGGAAACGGAGAGACTGTTTTAAGAGAAATATTTTACCGCGGAGCGGAAAATTTTCATATCGAATTCGCCGGGTACGTTTTTGTAAAGCCCCGTTCCTATCCTTTCGCTGTGTCCCATTTTCCCGAAAACTCTGCCGTCGGGGGACGTGATACCTTCTATCGCCAAAACCGAGCCGTTGGGGTTATACCGTATATCCGAAGTGGGTTCGCCTTTTTCGTCGACGTACTGCGTCGCGATCTGCCCGTTTGCGATAAGTTTCTTTACGGTTTCGTCGTTTGCCATAAACCGACCTTCGCCGTGGGATATCGGCACGGTGAAAACGTCGCCGACGTTCACAAGGCGTAGCCACGGCGACTTATCCGACGCCACGCGTATGCGCACGAGTTTGGACTGGTGCCTTGCTATCGTGTTGAAAGTGAGAGTCGGGCTGTTTTCGTTTATTTCGGTTATCTCTCCGTAGGGGACGAGTCCGAGTTTTATAAGCGCCTGAAATCCGTTGCAGATACCGCATATCAGTCCGTCGCGCTTTTTAACGAGTGCGTTGACCGCTTCTTTTACTTCTTCGCCTAGGAAGAACGCCTTTATAAACTTACCCGACCCGTCGGGTTCGTCGCCGCCCGAAAAACCGCCGGGGACGAATATCATCTGCGACTTTGCGACCATCGACGCAAATGCGGAAGAACTTCTTTCGATATCCGAAGGCGTTAAATTTCTCACCACGAAAATTTCCGCGTCCGCGCCCGCGTCCGACAGGGCTTTCGCCGTATCGTACTCGCAGTTCGTTCCGGG
>DBVR01000002.1:5369-5967 GCA_002308755.1 Christensenella sp. UBA1259 | reverse complement strand
CCGCGTCGAACTCTTCGCACGACACCTTTTCCGAACCGAAACGGAAAAACCCGTCGTCGGTGATACGCCCTAAAATAATTCCCGCCGCGGGGTCGTCGGTCTCCACGACGAACGCGCCGTAACGGTAAGAAAAAAGGTCAGAAAGGCTGATATTTTCGTCAAAGCAAAATCCGAAACCGTTGCCGAGACACATTTTTATAACGGCTTTCGCNNCGGCTTCCGCAACGCCGCCGTAGGTGGGTGTGTAGGCGGAAAACGCCTTGCCCGAAACGGTCAGTGTTTTAAGTTTTGCGGTGCAGCGCTTGACAGACTCCGCCGTCGGAAGTCCGTCCGCGTATTCGGGGAGAAGAAGTACCGCGTATCTTCCCGCTTTTTTGAATTCGTCGGAAATAACGTCCTGCGTTTTTCCCGTGGTAACGGCAAAGGAAACCAGAGTCGGCGGCACGTCCATTTTTTCGAAACTGCCGCTCATGGAGTCTTTCCCGCCTATCGCGGCGACGCCGTAATCGAGTTGCGCCTTATACGCGCCCAAAAGCGCGGCGGCGGGTTTTCCCCAACGCTTTGGGTTTTTGCCGGGTTTTTCGAAATATTCCTGAAA
>DBVR01000002.1:184-5303 GCA_002308755.1 Christensenella sp. UBA1259 | reverse complement strand
TACGCGCCGTGATACGGGCTTTTTTCCGAGATGAACGGGTTAAAACCCCAAGCCATAAACGAACAGTCGTCGGTGTGCTTTTTTTCCACCGATATTTTATGCACCATAGCCTGAATAGGGGTGCGCTGATACTTTCCGCCGAAAGGCATAAGCACCGTGCCCGCGCCGATAGTCGAATCGAACCGTTCCGACAGCCCCCTTTTCGAGCATACGTTTAAATCGGAAGATAACGCAAGTACCCCCGACCGAAAATCCGAAGGTATTTTTTTGTCGTAGTTTTCGGCTTTTCCGACTTCTATTTCTATATGTTTTTCCGCGCCGTTGGAATTTAAAAATTCCCGACTGATATCCACGATAACGTCGCCGTTCCAGCGCATTTTAAGTCGCTTATCGTCGGTAACTACGGCGACGATAGTCGCTTCGGTGTTTTCTTCGTTCGCTATGCGGATAAATTTTTCGGCGTCTTCTTCCGCGACGACTACCGCCATCCTTTCCTGAGACTCGGAAATGGCAAGTTCCGTCCCGTTAAGCCCTTCGTATTTTTTGGGAACACGCCCCAAATCTATATCCAGCCCGTCGGCAAGTTCTCCTATCGCGACGGAAACGCCGCCCGCGCCGAAGTCGTTGCACCTTTTTATCATTTTACAGGCGTCGGCTCTGCGGAACAGACGTTGAAGTTTTCTTTCTTCGGGCGCGTTGCCTTTCTGCACTTCCGCGCCGCTCTTTTCGACCGATTTAAGGTTATGCGCCTTGGAAGACCCCGTCGCGCCGCCTATACCGTCTCTTCCCGTTCTGCCGCCGAGAAGTATAACGACGTCGCCTTTTTTCGGGCGTTCACGCCTTACGTTTTCCTGCGGGGCGGCGGCGATAACCGCGCCTATCTCCATCCTTTTGGCGACGTAGCCGGGGTGATACAGTTCGTCCACTATACCCGTGGCAAGTCCTATCTGATTGCCGTAGGAAGAATAACCCGCCGCCGCGGTGCGCACGAGTTTAACTTGCGGCAGTTTGCCTTCTATGGTTTCTGAAACGGGTACGGTCGGATCGCCCGCGCCCGTAACGCGCATCGCCGCGTAAACGTAACTTCTGCCCGACAGCGGATCGCGTATTGCACCGCCTATACAGGTCGCCGCGCCGCCGAAAGGTTCTATCTCGGTGGGGTGATTATGCGTTTCGTTCTTAAAAAGCAACAGCCAGGGCTGTTTTTCGCCGTCCACGTCTATTTCTATTTTGACGGTACAGGCGTTTATTTCTTCCGACTCGTCGAGTTTTTTAAGCAACCCTTTTTTCTTTAAGACCTTTGCGGCAAGCGTCGCTATATCCATAAGATTTACGGGTTTATCGGGTCTTAATTCTTTTTTGTCGGATATATACTTTTCGTAGGTTTTTTGAATAGCGGGATCGCGGAAAGTTATCTTATCCACGGTAGTCAAAAAGGTCGTATGGCGACAATGATCCGACCAGTAGGTGTCGATCATCTTTATTTCCGTAACGGTGGGGTCTCTCCCTTCTTTACGGAAATAATCGCGACAGAACGCCGCGTCGTCTTTATCCATAGCGAGACCTTCTTCCGCGACGAACTTGCCGAGTTTTTCGTCGTCGTAGTCGCAGAATCCTTTAAGGACGGCTACTTTTTCCGTTTTTTCGCACTCCGCGTTCAAGGTTTCGGGAAGATCCAGCGACGCTTCCCGCGCTTCTACGGGGTTTACGACGTATTTTTTGACGGCGGCAAGCTGTTCTTCGGTAAGTTTTCCCGTTAAGAGATAGACTTTCGCCGTGCGAACGGTAGGCTTATCTCCGCGGGAAAGGATCTCCAAGCACTGCGCCGCGGAATCCGCACGCTGGTCGAACTGCCCCGGCAGAAACTCGACGGCAAACACGCGGTCGTACCCGTCGGGAAGTTTATCGTAAGTAATATCCAGTTGCGGTTCGGAAAAAACGGTTTTTACGCCCTGCGCGAAAAGTTCTTCCGAAATGTTTTCCACGTCGTAGCGGTTGAGAATCCGTATTTTTTTAAGCCCGTCGATAGATAAAAGGGAAGTTATCTCTTCGTAAAGTTCTCTTGCCTCGTTATCGAGCCCCGATCTTTTTTCGACGTATACGCGGAAGACCATTTTATTTCTCCTTTGCCCGTAATGCTTTTTTTCCTATATCTTTGCGGTAGTATGCGTTTTTGAAAGACACTTTCTCTACCTTTTCGTAAGCCGATTTTATCGCCTTTTCGAGCGTTTCCGCGGTAGCGGTAACGCCGAGAACTCTTCCGCCGCTCGTCAGAAGTTTATCCCCGTCCTTTTTTACACCCGCAAAGTAAACGCCGTCCGAAAAAGGACAGTTTATCTCGAATCCCTTTTCGTATGATAGGGGATACCCGTCGGAAGCCATAATAACGCAACACGCCGCCTGCTGTTTAAAGCGTATCTCGGTTTTATCCAAAGTCCCGTTTGTCGTCGCTATCATAGCGTCCAAAAGGTCGGTTTCCATCAGCGGCAGAACGACCTGCGTTTCGGGATCGCCGAAACGGCAATTATATTCTATGACCTTAGGACCGTCTTTCGTCAGCATCAACCCGAAATATAAACACCCCTTAAAAGTCCGCCCTTCCTTTTCCATAGCGCGCACCGTGGGCAAAAATATCGAATTCATGCAACGTTTTGCGATCTCTTCGGTGTAGTAGGGGTTGGGGGCGATTGTGCCCATACCGCCGGTATTAAGCCCCTTATCGCCGTCTTTCGCCCTTTTATGGTCCATGGAAGACACCATGGGTTTTACCGTCTTTCCGTCGGTGAAAGCGAGAACCGAAACTTCCGGACCGGAAAGAAACTCTTCTATAACGACGCTTTTGCCGCTGTCTCCGAACACGCGGTCTTGCATCATGGAATCGACGGCTGCCACGGCTTCTTTTTCGGTAGCGGCGATAATTACGCCCTTTCCGAGAGCGAGCCCGTCGGCTTTTACGACGACGGGATAAGTTTGCTCTTTAAGGTAAGACACCGCCTTGTTTCTGTCGGAAAAAACGCGGTATTTTGCCGTGGGGATGCCGTATTTATTCATAAGTTCCTTGGCAAACGCCTTGCTGCCTTCGATTATCGCCGCCTTTTTATCGGGACCGAAGCAGGGGATGCCCGCTTCGGTAAGGCTATCCACGAGCCCAAGAACCAAAGGATCGTCGGGCGTTACTACGGCGTAGTCTATCTTGTGCGAAAGGGCGAATTCAACGATTTTATTTAAGTCTTTCGCCCCGATATCGACGGTTATCGCTTCACGCATGCCGCCGTTGCCCGGTAGCGCGTAAATTTTATTTACACGTGGGCTTTTTTTCAACGCCTTGACGACGGCGTGTTCTCTACCGCCGCCGCCTATTACCATTATATCCATAGTTTTCTCTTTATCAGTGGTGGAACAGTCTCATTCCCGTAAACGCCATGACCATGCCGTGGCGGTCGGCGGCTTCGATTACAAGATCGTCGCGGATAGAACCGCCCGGTTCGCAAACGTAACTCACGCCGCTTTTCGCCGCCTTTTCGATATTGTCCGAGAAGGGGAAGAAAGCGTCGCTTGCGAGCGTTACGCCCTTTATCGAAGACAGGTACGCGTCCTTTTCTTCGCGGGTAAAAGGTTCGGGGCGGACTTTGAAATATTTTTGCCACACTCCGTCTCTTAAAACGTCTTTACTGTCGGCGTCGGAAAGATACAGGTCGATAATGTTGTTTTTATCGGGACGCCCCACGGAGTCCGCGAAAGCGAGATTTAAGACCTTTTCGTGCTGTCTTAAATGCCAGAGATCTGCCTTGCTTGCGGCAAGACGGGTGCAGTGTATTCTCGACTGCTGTCCCGCGCCCACGCCTATCGCCTGTCCGTCGACCGCAAAGCACACGGAATTTGACTGCGTGTATTTAAGCGTTATCAAAGCGACTATCATATCTTCCGCCTTGTCGTCGGGAAGATTTTTGTTTTTCGTAACTATATTCGTCAACAGTTCGCGGTTTATCTTGAAATTGTTTCTGCCTTGCTCGAAAGTTATGCCGAAGACCTGTTTTCTTTCCCTTTCCTGCGGAACGTAGGAAGGGTCTATTTTTACCACGTTATACGCGCCTTTTCTCTTGGTTTTAAGAAGTTCCAGCGCGTCGGGGGCGTAAGACGGGGCGATAACGCCGTCGCTCACTTCTCTCGCGATTATTTTGGCGGTGGTAAGGTCGCACTCGTCGGAAAGGGCGATCCAGTCCCCGAAAGAAGACATCCTGTCCGTACCGCGGGCGCGCGCGTAAGCGCAGGCAAGGGGAGAGTCGTCCAAACCTTCTATATCGTCCACGAAACAGGCTTTTTTGAGTTTATCCGAAAGTTTTCTGCCCAGTGCCGCGGAAGTGGGCGAAACGTGCTTAAAGGAAGTCGCCGCTACCCCCCCTACCGATTCTTTTATCTCTTTTACAAGTTGCCAGGAGTTAAATGCGTCCAGAAAGTTTATGTAGCCGGGGCGTCCCGAAAGTATTTCGACGGGCAGATCCGAGCCGTTTTCCATAAAAATGCGCGCGGGTTTCTGGTTGGGGTTGCAACCGTATTTCAGTTCGAATTCTTTCATTTTTCTTCTTCCTTATTTATTTTTGTTTATGATTTTTGTTTCTTCCCTTCCGGTTGCAAGGTCGATATAGCGCACGAAAAGGGATATTTTGTTATCCGCGTCGAGAGAATCCCACAGTTCCGAAGCAAATTCGTCTATGGAGTCGGGGATATAAACGCGTTCGGGTTCGCCCACGAAAGAAGGTAAGGGGTTACCGTCGGTAACGTAGGTGTGTAAAAAATGCCCGACGCCGTCTATCGGCTCATAATCGAAGGTAAAGCGGTTGCAGGCGGGACCTTTCCCGTCCGCCGATTTCAATATACTCATACGGTACGAAAAGGGATCGGCAAGGTCTAATATCGCGCTTATGCGCGGCGTAAAGTTCGGCGCGTCGGGTTCGAACGTTCTCGTTTTCAGGGCGGCGGCAAAGCACTTGCCGTCTTTTAACGCGTCGAAAACGGTGTCCGTCTGGTCGCCGTTGGTAACGATAAGTTTATCCTTAAAGCGGCGCACCGCCGCGTAGATTATAAGGCTCGGGTCTTCGACTTTGCTCGCGTCGAAAGG
>DBVR01000002.1:0-153 GCA_002308755.1 Christensenella sp. UBA1259 | reverse complement strand
CGGCTGTTGTTGCTTCTGCCCATAATAAAATACGCCGCCACGGCTTTTCCGTTGCCGCTCTTTCCCGCGACTATGCCTCTTCCGACGTACGGGTTGCCCGAAATAAGTTCTCGGACGGTCTTGACTTCGTAAACGTTCATTTTATATCCTCCG
>DBVR01000014.1 GCA_002308755.1 Christensenella sp. UBA1259 | reverse complement strand
ACGCGCACATACTTAAACTTACCGAAGGGTTGTACTCGGCGTATAAGATGAAACGGGTGTACTATTCGTCGTATATCCCCGCTAATTTCGATACTTCCTTACTACCCGTGGTCGCCGCGCCGAAAATAAGGGAACACAGGCTTTATCAGGCGGACTGGCTGTTAAGGTTTTACGGGTTCACGGCGGACGAGATAACGGAAAACAGCGGCAATCTTTCCTTGGAGCACGATCCCAAGTGCGCGTGGGCGTTAAGGCATATGGAGTTTTTTCCTGTGGAGATAAATTCCGCGCCGATAGAACGGCTTTTGCGCGTTCCGGGGATAGGCGTTAAAACGGCGTCCCGCATACTTCTTGCGAGAAAGAACGCAAAACTCGGTTTCGACGACCTTAAAAGGCTACGCGTGGTGATGAAACGCGCCGTGCATTTTATCACCTGCGGCGGCAAATTCATAGGCAGCAGAAACGAATACGCGCTTTCGGGACTGCTTGCGGCGAGAGAAAGTTACGGGGACGCGGAACAACTTTCGATGTTTAGTGAAGAAACGGCTTTGTCCGCGCTTACGGGGGAGTTATGACGGTTTTCGTTGCGGAAAAGAGTATAGAGGGGTTGTGTTCCGCGCTGTTTTTGGCGTACACCGAAAAGATATTCCCCGACGCCGTTATAAACGACTATAAATACTGCGGTTCGCTGTCCGACAGGCTTATATACGCCGCCTGCGACAGGTCGCAGCAGGCGAGAGTTTACCGCGCCATCTTAAATTACGGCGGCGGCNNGAAACGGTAGGGGATATAAAAGCGTGTCTTACGTCCTGCGAAGATTCGGCGTTAAAGGTGGCTTTCGACTACGCACGGCTGGTGTTGGACAAAAAAAGAGCGGTGTTTTCCGATTTAAGCGACAAAAGGGTGTCGGACTTTAACTATACGGTCGGCAAAGTGTACGGGGAAAAGCACAGGATAGGCGGGTTTCTGCGCTTTAAGGAAACGAAAAACGGCGTTATGTACGCGGCGTATTCGCCCGATAACGATATAACGGAACTTATTATGCCGCACTTTTTAAGTCGTTTTTCGGCGACGCCTTTCGTTATCCACGACGTAAAAAGGAATAAAGTCGGCATCTCCGACGGCAGAAGTTTCAAGATATTTAAGGCGGGCGACGCGGCGACTTTAAGTTTTTCCCCCGCCGAAAAAGAGTGGGAAGACCTTTGGAAAAGGTACTATAAATCGGTCAACATAAAAGAACGCAAAAACAAACGTCAGCAGGACAGGTGTCTTCCTTCCCGTTACAGAAAGTTTATGTCGGAAACCTACGATTAAACGCGGTACAAACTTTTATTTGCGCCGGAAAAGGGTTGCCGCTTTTCGGTTTTTATGGTATAATACCCTAAAAGCAGTCGTTACGGAAGGTGAATATCATGGAAAACGATAAAAACGAAGAATTCGTTTATTCTGAAAGTGAAGAACAAAGCAGGTGTTCCGTTAAGAAAAAACGTTCGGTACGCGGGTTGATATATGCGCTGTACAGCATATCGGTCGTATGCGCGTATTTACTTCTCGGCTTTCTGTTGCCCGACGGCAACGGCTGGGCGCATTTTTGGTTTCTGTTTATTACGATACCCGTTGCGGGTTCGATAGGCGAAGCGGTGGCGAAAAAGAGAGTTTCCAAGTTCAATTACTCCTGTTTCGTTACTGTGATTTATTGCGTGATAGGGATATTCGCCGGTATATGGCATCCTACCTGGGTAGTTTTTATAACTATTCCCGCTTTCCACTATATAGCGAAGTTTATAGACGGCGAAGATTAAGAATAAAACACGAATAAAAAAACGGGGGCGAAAATTTCGCCCCCGTTTTGTAGTTTGTCAAACGGTAATTATAAGTTTAGACGCATCTATCAAAGTTTACTTCGAATTCCCGATACAGCGTCGTCGTTGAATTGACTGTTCCCACAAACGGCTGCGTGCAACTTGCGTCGGTGTAATACCCGTCGCGTTCGGATATTTCGTGTTCGCTGTCTATCTGCAAATAATTGACGTAGGTTCTCTTTACGTCGCCGTTATAACACAGGTGTATCGTCTCGGCGTAACTGTTGGTTTTTTCGTAATCCGTTATGGTTATCGTCATATTTCCCCTTATGGGCGTATCTTTATCGGAACAGTCTTTTACGTGATAGGTGCTTGTTCCCAAATACAAATAGCAGTAATCGCCTATGGTGCAACCGACGTCGATAAGAGTCTTGCAAAGTTCGTTTCCGTCAAGCATAAACGTTAATACCGCCCTGCGTCTGTCTTCTTTGAATCCGTAAACGTTTTTCTTGTCGTCGGTTTCACGCACTACAATAACGTTGTCGTCTTCAAACACTTTTTGCGTTTTGCCCATATCATAATAGAACTCGTAACCGAAACTTTTGTCAATGAAATTCTTGTCGATACTTAAAAGTTCGCCCCTGAAAAACACATCGTTCGCCCCGATGCTTTCTTCCACACCGTTGGTATAATAGTGAACGTTGAAAAATACGGGCACTCTGTCGAGATTGTCTTTACGGTAAACGATGGTATCTTCCGTAAGGGTAACCTCTTGGTTGGGATCTATTTCCTGCGTACATTCTTCATCGGAATAAAGGACGAATCCCGCCCACGAAAATTTCATTTTCGTACCGTACGAATAATTTGTATTTTCGAAGGAAGTGAGATCGCCGTCCGTAGAGACGTCGTAACATTTAAGGGTGATCGTCGTAGGCGTTTGCTGTTTGGTTCTTAAAAAAATCGTAAGCCCTTCGACTATCGTAACCCCTTCGTCAATACCTAAAACGTGAGACAAACTTGCGTCGGCATAAACGTCGTAATCGGGGTAGAGTTGCGCAAAATATACGGTACTTCCTTTCGTAAAGTTTTCTGTCGAAACGTTGCCGTTGTCAAACATTATGCTGACGGGAACGGTTTGCATTTCATCGCCGCCTTGTTCTCCGCCGCTTTCACCGCCGCCGCCGCTGCCGCTACCGCCTTCGCCGCCCTGACCGCCTTGACCGCCGCTCATACTTGCCGCCAAAGCGTCGACAGCGCCCTCGTTAAATAAGAACACGCAGATATATATCTGGCGTTCGGCATAATATTCGTAAGAAACGTATATGAGAACGTCCACGCCGTTATTCGTCGTGTATTTTACGGGCGAGTCGGGGAAGGTTTTCCAGGCGGAATAGTTTGCGAGATAGTCGTTTGCGACTTTCTTTATGTATTCCTGTAACTTCGCGCCTTCGGGAATACCGTTTATGAATATCTTGTATTCGCCGCCGCCGTCGACTACGCTGCCTATCACGGCGTCGCTCTTTACTCTGCCGCCGGAAATCTCGCTAAGTTTAGTAGCCGCTTCCTTCGCGTTTACGAAAAGTCTGCTGCCTATAAGTTCGCAGTTGCCCGTAAAGTCATACGCGCCGCTTATTTCTATCGTGTTGGTTTCGCCCTGTCCGCCGCCGCCTTGTTCTCCGCCTTGTTCTCCGCCGTGATCTCCGCCTTCGCCGCCGTTGTCGTCGCCCGTATTACCCGACAGAATAGCCATCGTGCCTTCTTCGAAGAAGAAAACGTATATCGTAAGTTCGTATTCGGCGGCGTTCTCCGTCGAAACGTAAACGGCAAGTTCTTTACCGTTTTCCATCTTGTATTTAACGGGCACTTCGGAAAAGCCCTGCCAGGAAGTAAATTTCGCGAGATATTGTTCTCCGATAAGGCGTAAATATTCTTCGACGTTATCCTGTTCCGCCGCGTCCTTTATGGATATCCTGTACATTGTGCTGCTTTCGGGTGCGACTCTGTAAAGCAGGTCGCTTGCCGAAACTCTGCCGTCCGTAAGCGCGGACACGGTATCCGCCATGTCTTGTCTCGCCAAACCGTAAGGATGTTTTTCAATGAGTTCGCAATCGTAAACGAAATCGTAGGCGTATTCTATCTCAACGGTGGTTTCGTTGCCGTGATCTCCGTGATCGCCACTTTCACCGCCGCCCATAGTTTCAGCCAACTCGTCAACCGCGCCTTCTTCAAAGAAGAAAACGTAGATCATAATTTCGTTGTCTTCGGCCTTCTCCGTCGAAACGTAGATAAGAACGTCCTTCCCGTCTTTCGTCGTGTATTTTACGGGAGAATCGGGGAAGTTTTTCCAAGCGGAATACAGTTTAAGATAATTCTCTTCCACGGTGCGGAAATATTCCCTTAAATTCGTCTCTTCGGGGATACCTTTGATCAGTATAGTGTAGATCGCGCCGTCAACCGCTGTTCCCGCCACGTCGGCACTTTCCACCGCGCCGTTTGAAATACGGTTCACGGTGTCGGCGACTTCCTGCGGGGTGGAAAGCGCCTTCTTTTCCTTCAATTCGCAGTCAAAGGTAAAGTCGATAGCGCCTTCTATCCTGACGGTAACCTTGCCGTCCCCGCCGTCTATATTCACCTGGTCGCACCCGACGAATACGAAACAGCAAAGGGAAAGCAATGCAAAAACGATTGCAAGCAGATATTTTCTGACAGTTGCCATAAAATTTCTCCTTAATATTTTTTACCACCTTAATATATTAGCATCGTGCGGCGGTTTTTGTCAATAAAAGATAAAAAATTCCCCGCCGCGGCGGGGAAGGGCTATCCTAAAAGCGCTATGGAAACCGAACAGTAAATTATAAGAGACAGGGCGTCCACGATAGTGGTTATGAACGGGGAAGCGACCACGGCGGGGTCTAACTTACATTTTTTGGCGATAAGGGGGAGTATGCATCCCACGAATTTCGCCATAACTATCGTTATGAACAAAACGCCCGCAACTATCGCCGCTATATCCCAGGTAAGGTCGTTATACAGTCTGTCTATGAGCATAAGTTTTGAAAAACACACGGCGGCAACGGTAAAGGCGAGCATGATAGACACACGAAATTCCTTCCAGACTATCCTGAAAATGTCCTTAAACTCTATTTCGTTAAGGGCGAGCGAACGTATGACGGTAACGGAAGACTGTCCGCCGGCGTTACCCGCCGTATCCATCAGCATAGGCACGAAAGCGTACAGCACCGCGCCCGACGATATCGCCATAAGGCGACCTTCGTAGCCCGAAAGTATCATACTCGTAAAGGTGGCGGAAACCATAAGTAAAAGCAGCCACGGTATCCTTGCTTTCCAGATACTCCATACCGATTGCTTTAAGTAAGGCTTTTCGGTAGGCAAAATAGCCGCCATCTTCTGTATATCTTCGGTGGCTTCTTCTTGCAGAACGTCGACCGCGTCGTCGACGGTTACGATACCGACCAAACACCCTTCTCTGTCCACGACGGGGAGGGCAAGGAAGTCGTATTTTGAAAGCATCATAGCGACCTGTTCCTTGTCGTCCAAAGTTTCGACGGTGATGACGGAATCGTCCATGATATCGCGCATAACGTCGGTCTTTTCGGCAAGCAACATCTGTTTTACCGAGATAACGCCGATAAGATGCTTTCTGTTGTCGGTGATATAGCAGGTGTATATGGTTTCGGAATTTATACCCGTCCTGCGGATCTTTTCAAAGCCCTGTTCCACCGTCATATCGGCGGAAAAGGAAACGAACTCCGTCGTCATTATGCTGCCGGCGGAATCGTCGGGGTATTCTAAAAGTTCGTTTATCTGTTTGCGGTTTTCGGGATCGGAGTTTTTAAGGATACGTTTTACGACGTTTGCGGGCATTTCTTCTATGACGTCGACGGCGTCGTCGACGAACATGTCGTCTATGACCGCTTTAAGTTCCTTATCGGTAAAGGCTTTGATAAGCGCTTCCTGCGTGTCGGATTCCGTCTCTATGAAAACGTCACTCGCAAGGTCTTTGGGGAGAAGCCTAAAAAACTTTATCTGGTCTATTTCGTCGAGATTATCTTCTAAAAACTTCGCTATATCGGCAGGCTCGGTGTCGGAAAGAAGACGCTTTAACTGCGTGTATTTCTTATTTTCGAAAAGGGATGCAAGTTCTTCGAACAATTTTTCCATTTCTTCCGTCATAAGACCTCCTTTTCAGCGAAAAACCCGCCGAATATCCGACGGGTAAAAAAACTAACCATGCTGGCTTTAACTTCGTAGGGCGTGAAAACTGCGTTAGATTACGCCTTGCGTTCGACGAAACCTGTTCAGACCTGCTTGCGGTGTCTCCACCGCTTTGCGGCAGCAGCCCGTATCCCTACGTTAGTCTTACCTACCGGATCTATTTTCTTTTTTAAGTTTACTATTAAATCTTTGCTTTGTCAACGATATTTTAAATCAAAATCAATTATTTTCTTCGTTTTCGACGACGAAGGGGATAGCGGGATTTTGTTTTTTCAAGGCGTCGAAAAACGCCGAATATTCTTCCGGCTTTATGACGACGACGGAATACTTTCCGTTCTTAAAATACAGCACGAGTTTATCGCTTTTTTTGAAGTGCGACGCCTGGACTATTTCGGAAATATCGGTCTTTACGGAAAATATTCCTATTCTCAACGTAAGAGAGCCGTCCGCTACGACGTATTTTCCGTACACGGCGACGGAAAGGGTTATAATAAGCAGCAAAAAGGACAGGGCGGACACGGCAAACGAAAACCACGGCCGCATGCCGTCGATATCTTTCGTCGACAGAAAATCGTAAAAGTTTTTCGCCGTTCCGAACGCAAGCAATAAAAAGAGTGCGGCAAGCAGTACCCATACAAGCGTCGTATAGCGGAAACGGAATTTGGTTTTCTCCATAAAGACCTCTGTTAAAATTATATAACGATATCGGGAAAATATCAAGGATAATCGCAAAGTTAAACTATATTTACCCTTAAATCGTTTTGCGAATACGCCGTTTTATGGTAAAATGTTTAAAAATACAAGGAGAAGTCGTATGATAACGTTGGTAAACCACGGCGTAGTCTATAAAGACGGTAAACTTTCCCGCGCGGAAAACAAGTCTTCCGACAAAACCAAGACCATATCTTACAAAATACTCAAAAAACACAACGTTTCGGGAAATCCCGACAGGCTTAGCCTGAAATTCGACGAAATAACTTCGCACGACATAACTTACGTCGGCATAATTCAGACGGCGAAGGCTTCGGGACTTTTAAGTTTCCCCATACCGTACACTCTTACCAACTGTCACAACTCGCTGTGCGCCGTCGGCGGCACCATCAACGAAGACGACCACGCCTTCGGTCTTTCCGCCGCCAAGAAATACGGCGGGGCGTACGTTCCGCCGCACCTTGCGGTCATACACCAGTTCATGCGCGAAGAACGTGCGTTCTGCGGCGCGATGATTTTGGGTTCGGACTCCCACACCCGCTACGGCGCGTTAGGCACTCTCGCTATCGGCGAAGGCGGTCCCGAACTCGTAAAACAACTTCTCAATAAAACTTACGATATAGATTATCCCGAAACGGTTGCGGTACTTATGACCGGCAAACTCCGTAGGGGCGTAGGTCCGCACGACGTCGCCCTTGCGCTCATTTCCGCGACCTTTAAAAGCGGGTTCGTAAAAAACAGGATACTCGAATTTATCGGCGAAGGCGTAACGGGGCTTTCGATGGACTACCGCAACGGCATAGACGTTATGACCACCGAAACGGCGTGTCTTTCTTCAATTTGGCAGACAGACGAAAAGACCGAAGAATATTTCGCTGCGCACGGCAGAAAACAGGCGTATAAAAAACTCGCCCCGGGTAGCGGCGCGTATTACGACAGGGCGGTGGAAATAGACCTTTCCACGGTAGAACCCATGATCGCGCTGCCGTTCCACCCGTCCAACGCGTATACCATAAAAGATTTTCTTTCCCGCCCCTACGAACTTTTAAAGGAAGTGGAAGAAAACGGCAAAAAACTGTTGAAGAACGGCAAGGGCGAATTCAGACTTACCGATAAAATAAAGGACGGCAAAGTTTACGTCGAACAGGGCGTTATAGCGGGTTGCGCAGGCGGTATCTACGAGAATATCGCCGAAGCGTCGGAAATATTGAAACTCGGCGGCGTAAATTCCGAAAAGTTCACCCTTAACGTGTACCCCGCAAGTCAACCCGTGTATAAAGGGCTTATAGACGGCGGGTACATAGGCGAACTTATGGAAGACGGCGCCATAGTAAAGACGGCGTTCTGCGGTCCGTGTTTCGGCGCGGGGGACGTGCCGCAAAACAACGGGCTGTCTATCCGCCATACTACGAGAAATTTCGAAAGCAGGGAAGGCAGTAAACCGTCCGAAGGTCAACTTTCCTGCGTCGCTTTGATGGACGCAAGAAGTATCGCCGCCACGGCGATAAACGGCGGGGCGATAACTTCCGCGCTGGATATAGAGTACAGGAACAGACCTAAAAAATACCGTTTCGACGATAAGATATATAAAACGCGGGTGTTCGACAGGATAGGCAAGGGCGATATAGACGAAAGTTTGGTGTACGGACCTAATATCGCCGACTGGCCGGAAATGCAACCCCTTAAAGACGACCTTTTGCTTAAAGTCGTTTCGGTGCTTACCGATCCCGTTACCACTACCGACGAACTCATCCCGTCGGGCGAAACTTCGTCTTTCAGAAGTAACCCCTCAAAACTTGCGGAATTTGCGCTTTCGCGCAAAGATCCGTCTTACGTCGGCAGGGCGAAAGCCGTTAAAAACGAAAAATTCCCCAAAATATCGGGGATAGCGGAAGAGAATACCACTTACGGAAGCGTAGTGTGCGCCGTAAAGCCGGGCGACGGTTCGGCAAGAGAGCAAGCCGCGTCTTGCCAGAGAGTTTTGGGCGGGGTAGCGAATATCGCGCAGGACTACGCGACGAAAAGGTACAGAAGTAACCTTATAAACTGGGGTATGATACCCTTTATATGCGAAAAGAACGACTTTAAGGTCGGGGAATACGTCTATATAAAAGGCGTGAGAGCGGGCATAGAAGAAGGTAAGGACGAATTTACCGCAAAAGTTATCGGCGAAGGTACGGAAAGGGAAGTCGTCCTTAAAGTGGGTGCGCTTACCCCCGCGGAACGGCAGATAATCTTAAAAGGCTGTCTTATCAACTTTTACAAAGATTAAAAGGGGAGTTGATTTTTCTTTAAACGAATACAACGGAAAAAGGCAGGGCTAACCTGCCTTTCGTTTTTGTGTGTCGGTAGAAATGTTGTATAATAAATGTCACGTTAGTTATAGTTTATAGGTTGTATCATATTTTTTGCTATGTTTTAATATCCCCAGCGTGCTGTTACCGTAATGTCTTTTGTAACAGTAAATCTTATTGGTTGCCAATCCGCACTTGAAACAAACCTTCCTGCGCTATCAAAATAATAGTATTCTTTTTTATATTCGTTAGCATAACTACACCCTTGGAATGAATAATTATCATTAAAATCCATTGGTTTCTGCGGTATTTCTATTTTCAAATATTCTCCGTATATTGCCGTATATTTTATTGTTTCAGACCCATTAATTACCGTTACAGTATAGTTATTTGCTTTCCATAGCCCATGTATTGCAGTATCTTCAAGAATTTCAGAATTATCATAGTCCCATCCCAAAAAAGAATAGCCTTCTCTCTCTATTTTTTCTTTTGATAAATCTATTCTATCTCTTTCTTGAACTTGTATTGATTTATAAAACTTTTTTTCAACTATATAATTTCTTTCTTCATAATGCGTCGAATAATATGACGATTCATAAGAATCATAATAGTAGAGAGATACCGTATGTATTGGCAAGCGTCTAATATTTAGAGTATATAGCGTTTTATTTTGATTAGAATCTTCTATCAACAAATAATTAATATTATCGCCGATTGTTAAATCAATAACATTGGTCGAAATCTTATTTAATCCTTCTCTATCTTTAAAAATGGAATATCCATAGTTGTTGTTTAGACGTATTTTGTTGTTAAAATCGAAAAACTCAACTTCATTTGCCACCTCTGTATAAATATTATTATTTTCAATAAAAAAACAATTGTCAAAAACAAGGTCGATAGAATCCTGCTGTTGACAAGCAGTGCCAACCAATAAAAAACATATAAAAAAAATAACAAATAGAAACTGCTTTCTCATTTATATCATATCCTTTCTGTTCGATATTTTTTAATTATATCAAAAATTATATTTTTTTTCAAGTATTCTATCCCAAAATCTTCCTGACTGCGTGAAAATACTTTAATTTGTTAAAAATAGCGAAACATAGGGAAGTTATACAGGTTCAAATCAGCCCACTGCCCACTTTTTTACCGACACGATAGAAGTAGTCAGTTTAATTTTAAGGCTGTAATTTATCCTAAAATCTTTAAATATTCCGTAAGTCTTGCGTTTATATATTCCGCAAAGAGTTTCGTCATCGCCGATAAGTCTTTTTTTACGTAATACGCGTCAAACGCGTCGTAATACCGTTTTCTGTCTGTAAACTTAATATCTATCGGCGGGTAGCCTGCTTTCATAAGTTCTAAATTTATAAGCAGTCTCCCCGTTCTGCCGTTGCCGTCGATAAACGGATGTATCCCTTCAAAACGGATATGAAATTCCGCAAGTTTTTCCGCAATATTCCTGTTGTCCTTTTTATAGTCTTGCAACAACTCGTACATTTTCGGTTCTATCAAATACGGTTGCACAGGTTCGTGATGCGCGCCCATAATTTGGACGGGAATTTTACGGTAAACGCCTTTATCCATAGGCTTATCCGCGAGAACGAGAGAGTGTATTTGTTTAATTACGCTTTCGGTAATTTCCGCTTTTTCTTGTACCAAATCGACAACGTAATAGAACGCGTCCTTATGCCCGACGACTTCCAAATGGTCTTTAAGCGGTTTTTGATCGACGGTAAGCCCGCGCAAAACCATTTCCGTTTCGCGAAGCGTTAGCGTATTGCCTTCGATAGCGTTCGAGTTATAAGTATATTCCACCATAAAGTCGTCGTAAAGCCGTTGAACTTCACCGCTGGTAAGCGGTCTTTTGGTATCGAGTTCGGCTTTTTTCTTCTCTATTAAAGAAACAAGACTTTCTTTCGCTTTAATTCTGCCGTCGGCAGGCTTGTCCGCGCTATCGGGTATATACCAGATTTTACCTACGCGATACGCCCCGTCGATTTGCCCGTTTTCACAAAGAACTCTTACGCGCCTGTCGGAAATTCCCCATTTTTCCGCCGCTTGTTTTACCGTCATTGCCATACTTTTACTCCTTTTACGGAATATTATATACTTATATCGGAACAATGTCAACGAGTTTGCGGAACAATTTTCAGGTATAAAAGATTTTTTGCTTCGCAAAAAGGCTACCGCCTACGGCGGATAGCGATCCCCTTTCGCCCACGGGGTTTTCTTAATACCCGCTATGCGTTGGCGAAAACGTGCTTATGGAGAGTAAATCAGGTGGTTCAAATCCCCTTGATTTTCCTTAAACTCATACAAAAACAAAAGGCAGGTTATCCCTGCCTTTCGTTTTTGGTTGCGGGAAGGGGATTTGCTTCTCTCGAGCCTCCCGCAAAACAGTCCACAGGACTGTTTTCTTGCCCAAGGGCAAGCACGCCCCTTTGTGGCTGGCTCCTAATTCAAATCCCCTTGATTTTCCTTAAACTCATACAAAAACAAAAGGCAGGGATAACCTGCCTTTTGTTTTTGGTTGCGGGAAGGGGATTTGAACCACCTGACCTTCGGGTTATGAGCCAGTCCTAAACAGTATTTTTTATACTCGATTTTTATCAAAAAATATTTTTGAGTATTGTTCAAATCATCAGTAATTTACAGTTTTTTTGATATTGCATTTTTATCCGAATACAACAATCACTAAAAAGTTTTAATAAGTAAAATTTTATCAATTTTTGCACAAATTCGTAGCACTAATCGTAGCACAGTATAGGTTTTCTGGCTTGTTTGAATTTTGTAAATTGTTTAAGGCTTTTTAAGGCTTAGATACACCTTGGTTTTGTGCAATCGACGCAATCATTTCGCTTATGGAATTAAATCCGAGTTCTTTTGCTTTTTCGTTTAAGATTTTGAGTTTTTGGGCATCAGAATGCTCTTTATTTTCCGAATCGACCGTTAAGGCGTCTGAAATCTTGCGGGCAGAGTCTATTTTAGAAGAAAAGTCCAAATGGCTGTAAACATCGGCAGTCGTCGAGAAATTAGAATGACCGAGCCACTCTTGTATTTGTTTCATTTGGACGCCTTTTGCAAGCATAATAGAAGCGCAACTGTGTCTTAAATCATGAAGTCGGATTTTCTTTAATTTATTCTTTTTGAGAAAGTCGGAAAACTCGTGTGATATGTAATCAGGTTTTATTAGATCTCCCGTATCGTCCACGCAGACAAAGTCGGTATAGGTTCTATTGTATTTTTTACCGAGGTTTGCCATATTCCTTTGTATTTTGGCTTTATGCGATAAAAGCATATCCGCAACAACCGGAATAAGCGGTAAAGTTCTGTTGCTTGATTCGGTTTTCATTTTGTTGGAAACGATTATTTCCCGTTCTTCTACAATTACTTTATGGTTTATTGCAATCGTATTATCATTAAAATTTATAGAACTCCATTTTATGCCGACAAGTTCACTACGTCTTAATCCGTAATAAGCGAGAATTTTAAATTCAAGTTCGAGTTTGTGTCCGGTTATAAGATTAAAAAAGTTTTGCATTTCCCTTTGGTCGTAAAAACTGTGTTCAACTTTTTCGCGTTTTATCGTCGGCATATAATCGTAAGGATTTTCTTTTATCTTTTTTTCCATAAACGCTTTTTTAAGTGCCGGTCGGATAACGCAGGCGTATTTTTTAATTGTAGTGTTTTTAACCGCACGTTTTATTTTGAGAAAATTGTAGAAGTCTAAAATTTCTTGCGTAGTTATATCGGTCAAATATAACTTTTTACTTCCCCAGAAGATTTTACAAACATTCATATACGATTGGCTGTAGATATGAAACTCATGGGGGGATAGTCTGTCTTTAATGCCGTTAACATAATCTTCAAGCCAGTCTAACCATAAGATGTTTTCGGTTTTTTTCAAAACTGTCGGTTGATTTTTAAGGTCATCTTTATTTTCTGTTTCAAGATAGGCGTATTCGGTTAATTTTTCTTGTAGGATCTGCAATGCAGCCTTTTTATTCCCGCGTTCGGGCAGTCCTGTCGATATCCATTTTTGCTTAAAGGTATCGGTTATGTCTTTGTAGTAGAGAATACAATATATAATTCCGTTTCTTGTTGTTAATTTTCCGTTCATATTTAATCTCCGTTAATAAGTTTTATTACGCTTTCTTTCGTAATTTTATATTCGCGACCGATTTTAATGGCTTTAACCTTTTTTGCATCAATGAGTTTGTAAGCCAACACTTTTCCAATCTGTAACATTTCCATAAGATTTTCTACGGAAACCACATCTGGATAGTCTGCGAACATAGATTGAGAATTGTCTGTGTTTTTCATTTTTAACCCCCTTTTAAAATTTTTAAGCGTTGCAACTGCTTTTTACGTTTTGTATTTTATATCTAAAAAAATGATTATGGAAGTTAAGTAAAGTTTAAGAATTGTGTAAACAAAAGGTAAAAACAGTGTAAACAGGGATAAATAAGGTGTAAAGGAGGTGGTCTTTTGTTTTTAGAAATCAACATAGTAGTCTCATCCCATTAATTTTTTTGTCTTTCGACACCAGACGAAAATCAGAAAACGAAGCAGAACGTCAAGGAAAAGAAAAAGAATATATCTTCGGTAATCGTTTTATATTGATTAGCGATATATTCTTTTGGTTAAAAGCTATATTTATTCGGGTTATTATTTTTACTTGACGAGCGGCAAGTTTTCTGATACGTCCCGCCATTAAACCGAAAGACAAAAAATAATGTTGAGGGTTGATTACAAACTTTTCAAGTTGATGTCAATATCAATATGACAAGTTTTGTTAAAATTTAATTTTTTTATTTTTTATTAATTTAAAAAATAATAATAATTAAATTTTATCATGGGGATTGGGGATNNTTTTTGCGCTTATAATTTAACCCAAAAACAAACATTTGTTCGTGTTTGGTTTTTGATAAAGGAGAAAGTGTTGATTTGGACAGTTGGAAAATTTTGGCATTCTTTTGCCCGAACTGTGGTAAAAGGATTTCCGGTGTTCGCAATGGACGGGGGATAGCAACCGCTGTTTGCCCGACTTGTTTTACACAATACAGATATAAGCGAGAAAGCAGGAGATTGATTGTAATTCAAGTTATTCCACCGTTTATTTAGCCGGTGAAATTATTTAGAGAGAATAATTAAAATTTAATACCGAATAACGACGATTTTGGTCTGTCGGTTGAAAAAGCATCGGGTTATTGTAAATCCAAGATCAGGTCTATTCGTAGGATATTATCAAGTTGAACCGCGAAGGCGAGAGGCTCGGTAAATAGATTTCGGAAACGAAGTCTGTTTACTGGGTCTTTTTTATTTTTATGGAGTTTATAAGGAGTTAAAAATGAAGACAAAAAAGGATATTATAAAGGATTTAAAAGACGTCAGGTATTACTATGCAAACCGTAAAGATTTCGATAACGCAGCAAAAAGCATTTCGGAGTCAACGGTGATAAAAAAAGCGGAATACTATAATGAACTTATCAAAAATGCGCCGCCGAAACTATTTAATATGTATTTAGCGTTTGTGGTTAACAACAATTCGCAAGCGACCGTTGCCGACGATTGGGGGTTTTGTATTGAAAACATCAAATATTATTGCAGCAAGATGTACGATTATCTTCTTCAGGAAGTCCAAAAAGGGGAGACATAAACCTAATTTTTACACTTAATTTAATCCAAATTTACCCTGTTTTTACACTTGATTTGCCTTGTTTTTATACTTGGTTTAACTTCCCAAGCGAAACAAAACGGGTTATACTTACGGCGTAATTCAAAAACAAGGCGTGTTTAGTAACGAGAGTATAAGGAAAAAGTGGCCACTTTCTTTATTACCGTTAACAGAAACGGAATGTTTTGTTAAAGACCTTGTTGGCGATTACAAAATACAATTTAATAAATTCGTTGCGTGGGCTTAGCTATCGGCATAACGGGCGTAAACAGGCAACGGATAAAGCTGCGCTATCGGCTATACGGGTAAAATTTTTAACAGGAGAAAGGTAATGGCAAATAAAAAAGATAAGTATAACGAGCGTAAATGGTCGGTGCCGAGTAAGCGTGCGAAAGGCTACGCGGACGATTTAAGGGCGAAAGTACATACTTACGGGAAAAAGGAAGGCAAAGAACTCACGGATAAAGAGTTTTCTCTCCGTATGGGGTATTTGCAGGCACAGAACGATAACGCCGGTATATACAAGTACAAAAAGGCGTTAGGCGAAGGCAAGTCGAAAGACGAGGCGATCAAAATTTCAAGACAACGCGGAAAAGCCAGTTAAAGGAGGGTAAAAGAAAATGGCAAAGAAACAGATCGTAGTGGAAAGAGAAACGTTTAAGATGGGCGAAAAAGAGTATTACTCGTATTTCGTCAAAGGAAGCGTAAGGGGCAGAGACGTGAGAGCGGGAGTGAAGCCCCCGGATAACGGCGGGTACGTTGTACTCGACATAGTATTCGGGAACTCGATGAGCGCGGAACTTACGGTCAAGCCGTTCGAGATGAAAGACGACGGCGGGAACGTTATCAAGGGCAATACTTACGGCGTAAGGTCGGTAGACGAAAACGGCAAGGTTTACGAGTGTACCGTTAAACCTGCAAGACTGTCTGACAAGGCTTTACTTACTATGCTGCTTGACTAAAACCAACGTAAAGCCCGCGCCGGAACAGGTGCGGGCTTTATACAAAAAATCTAAAAAGGAGAATTTTTTATGAATAAAGCAAGAAGCAATAAATTTACGATCGTTATATGTATATTAGCGGTCTTACTCGTTATAGGTTTATGCGGTGGAATATATGCGGCGTTTTTCAGAAAACCCGTTATAAATAATACCGCACAGACAGATACGGTTATAGGGGATCAGGGTGAAATTTTGAACGACGGGAAGATACACGCTTTGCCCGGTAACATGCTGTTTTCGGCGGGCGTGAGAAGTTTTATTGATCCCGAAAGCAACAGCGGTGCTATAGAGGCTATAGTATCTGCGACGGTAACACCCGCAAACGCAAATGATAAGTCCGTGGATTGGACTTTGGAATTCGTCGATGCGGAATCCGAGTGGGCAACGGATAAAACTCTTTCGGATTACGTTACGGTAACGCCGGAAACGGACGGTGCGTTAGTTGCGACGGTAGCGTGTTATCAGGCGTTCGGTGAGCAGATAAAACTTACGGTAACGTCGAGAGACAATCCCGACGCAACGGTCACCTGCCTTATAGACTATAAACAGCAGTTTACCGGTATGAATATAGCGCTTGCGCAGGAAGGCAAAGCGCCGACGGTAAATAATACTACGAAGAAAGGTACGGTTTGTGCCGACTTTACTAACGAAAACCCGCTTGTAGTTACTTATTCGTATTTAAAATCCGACGTATATACCAAGGCGCTTAATGACGCTGAAATAGTTGCGCCCGTTATGACTGTGGAATACAAAGCGGCGCTTACTACGGCGTTGAATAACGCGAAAGCAGATAGCGCCAAAATCCCAGTAGTCAATAAAGACGGAACGGGCTGTTCTTTAAGTCTCTTCTGCAACGACTTTATAGACGAAAGTTATACCGCCGCGGAAATTAACGCTATAATCTCGGCAATAAATTCCAACAAGTCTAATGCGGTCATATTCAATTTTACGGATAGTAACGGAGAACTTATCTCGGCTTACACGTTCAGTATAGATACTACGGCGATACAAAACCAGATAAGAGTGGAAAATTTATCCGTCGGTCCAGAAGAACTCGTTTTCGGTGAAGAAAATAAGACGTATAACATTACGTATCTTAAAGCGGGTTCGACGGACGGCAAGACCTTGTTCGAAAGGGGTTCGGAATACGGTTTAAGTAAAGCGGACGACGGATTTTATCCCGAAACGTATACGGCGGGCGAAAGCGTAGTCATANNATAAGCGACCTTAAAGCGAGATTTTCCTGCAGCGGCCCCGGCGGGGATTACCACAGCGGCAGCGGATCGGGCAGAGCCGAATACAGGTTTAACGGTTGGTATTTAGACAGCGCGAAAACCGTGCCGTTCAACGGAACTATACCCGTAGGAACTGTCGGGGACATAACGCTTTACGCGGATATATCCACAATTTACACGCATTCATATTAAGAAAAGGGGGTTAAAGAATTATGTTGAATAAAAACGTAAAAACGAGCAGAAATATTTTAGTTTTAATAATGGCAACGGTACTGCTTTCCATTGCCTGTATAGGTGTCTTGGGCATACCGAGTGACAGGGCAAGCGTAAGCGCTTCGGAAAGACGGGAGATACCGCAGACGGTAGAGTTATATTCGGGAGCGCCGAAGGTTACGGGGTTAAGATCGGGAGAAACGGTATGCGTATCGCAGACCGTAGCGGCTACAATAACCCCGTCGACAGTCGTGGATAAATACGTCACTTGGACTTTGGCTTGGGCGCCCGACGCACCGCTTAAAGACGCGGACATTTCCGAGTATCTGGAAGTGACGGAAGAATCACAAGGCAACTTAACGGCGACGGTTAACTGTTATAAGGCGTTCAGGGGCAGCAGGGCAATACTTACCTGTACTACGAGACAAGGCAACAAACAAGGGACGTGCGAGGTGGTTTACGAAGGCGTGCCTTCGAGTATGAGTATAAATCCGCCGACTTCCGTTGAAACGTTTAATCTCGGCAGAGATACGGTGGATCTGTTATTCGTAGGACAAGCCTATTCGCTGAATATTATATCTGACAACGTGTTTCACGACGCAGGGAACGGTTTCGACGATTACGAAGTAATAATATCCGGCGCGGGCACGATTACTTGCGGGACGTACAGCAGATCTCCGCGCGGAGCGGGTTGGGCGTCGCATAATAACGTAGTTGACGTTGCGGATATAGCGAGCGAGTTTATAACCGCAAGCGTGACGGGCGACGTGGTTTCCGTAACGCCGAGCAAGGCGTTCAGAGGTTATTACGAATCGAGTACGACGCACTATGTAGAAGGTAACGGCGAGACCACTACCTACACTAATATGTTTTATGCGTTTAACACCGATGCGGACGGGAATTTACCGTATTTTATTCTGACCGTAAGGCACAGAACGCTTGGGTTCTCGGCGCAGTACAGGTTCTTTATAGGGGAAGAAATAGAGAGCGTGCGGATGAATACGCAGACCATAACGTTTTAGTGAGTATAAGCGACAAGGAGAGACAAAATGGCTAAAAAAGGAATATGGAAATTCATAAGTTATCTTTTGGTATTACTTGTCGTAGTGGCGGTTATAGGTTTTTTAGCGCATTTTACCGACGGGTTTAAGGGAGATGTCAGGACCTTTTACGTTACGGTAAACGGCAAAGATGTAATGACGAGTGCAGGCGGGTATGAGATATCCGAAACTGAACCGCTGGAAGTAGGCGTCAAATACACTTTCGGTTTTTTGTCGGGAGAAACTAAAGGATATTCCGTAAAGGTAATGCCGAATAAGGTAGAAGGCAAGAATTTCGACTTTACGGTCAACGGAGAAACGTATTCGTTTTTTGCGGAAAAGGATCTGGCTGCGGGGTTTGACGTAGAGAAAGGCGAAAAGACTTTCACTATAACCCCGAAAGGCGGAACGGTAACGGACGTGTTGAAAAGCATATACGCCGGTAAAGCCGTATCGGATTGCGAGCCTTACGTGTACGAAGATATGTTTACGCTGATAGTAACGTCGGCAGGCGGGGAATCTGTCGTAAAACTTGACTTCAATATAACGGGAGTAGTGCAGGACGTGACCTTCGATAAGGGGGTGATGGTGTTTTGAGACCGATAATAAAGACGGGGATAAAGACGTTTCTCGCTTTTATTATGGCGGTATGTACCGTTTTAACGACGGTACAACCGCCGCGGTCGGTAAAAGCGGAGAACGATGTTTCTTTTGACAGCACGAACGTCCTTGACGATTTACGAAGCGCCGACGGGTTTAATATCTTAAATTACCCGTTTACAGAGAGTAAGGACGTGCGGATAATAAATTTCGTGGAATATTGCTATTCGTATAAAGCGAATATGCGGGAAAACTACGGACTGTACATATATATCTACAACCCGAAGGGACTTAATTTGGATACGGGGAACGCTGATTTTATACAGATGGCGGTAAGTTACGACGAAAACGGAAGCCCGAGAGATTATGAGAAGTTCGGGTTAAAGTATTTAAGCAAAGCGGAAGAAAGCAATTACAGGAATCTGTTTTATAAGTTCAAAGTAACAGACCGAGAGATAAACGGCACGACCTTTTTTGACAGGGTAAACAGCAATGAGCGGCGATACGACGTGTCGGGCATAGAATTGTTGACTTACGGGGATACGCTTGCCACGGAATACAAGGTAGCGGGAAGTTACAGGTTTACGGGTTATGCGAAAGGCTACGGTTCGGACGAAGACACCGAAAGCACGTTAAGTTGCGAAGTAAAGGAACTCGAAACGATAACGCTTGAAACGCACTCTACGTATTACAGGACGGGCGAGTACGCGAGAAACCGTAAGCACGATTTAACGAGCGTGTATTTTGCCGTTCCCGATAGGTTTTTCGAGACCTACGGGGCGTTGCAGAGAATAAAAGCCGAGTGGTACGAGTACGTAACGACGCCGATAGTAATAACGTCAAACAATTCCGTTTACGATTTACTCTATCCGTATTTAGGCGAAAACGCTGACGAGAACAACGAGATACCCATACAGATATATACGGGGTATCAGGAAATGGTGGGAAGTAACGGACATTACGATAAATACGACTGGGCGTATAACTGTGATTATACCGACGCGGTGAATATCCGGTGCGACGAGATATGTTATCTGTTCTCTACCGAAGGCAGGAGTATATCCGAATATGTTTTGTCGTCCGAAAGGATTAAAAACTATGCGGAAAGTTATACCAAAACGTATAAGAACGGACGAATAGCCGTGCCGGGGAAGAATATAAGCGCGGATTTATTTGAAAGGGGACTTTCCCCAAGCAGG
This sequence comes from Christensenella sp. UBA1259, assembly GCA_002308755.1. Classification (GTDB taxonomy): domain Bacteria; phylum Bacillota; class Clostridia; order Christensenellales; family Borkfalkiaceae; genus UBA1259. Next base: position 2,319 of record DBVR01000014.1, on the reverse strand, counting down.
ACGGCAGTTTCTTACGTTGACGATATACATCATAAACTTGTGGACTTCGACGCGGGCGACACTTTTGATATGCTTAACTACGCGGATTCGAGCAGCGGTTGGCAAAGGTTTTTTGCGGGGCTGTTCGGACTAACGCCGAGAGATCTCGACGAGAGTTATACGGGAATATCTCCCATACGGATAGTGACTGACGAAGATATGGGAAATGCGGACATGGCGAGAACTTTGCTTATTAACGGAAACGAAACGGAACTGAACGAATTTAAGGATTTTTGTAATAACGCTAAAGATAATAACGAAACGGTAGTGTTATTCAGATTTGCCCAAACGGATTACGAGTGTTTACCGGTTATGTGTTATAACCCGTTTACGGGCAGGAATTTAAGCGGTGATTACGGCAGAGATACATACGTAGTTCAAGAGAGCGTGTTCCTTAATTTCGATATTATTGAACTTACGTTTAATAAGGACGGGGAATATACGGTGATACCCGTAGTAAACAGTCCCGTGGATATATACAACGACATAACGCTACCTAAACAAGCAACGAGTTGGTGGAAAACGCTGCTTATGTATGCGCTTATTATTCTGCTTTTACTATTCCTGACGGCGACGGGCATATTACCGCTTATCTTAAAAGCGACAGTTAACGTAATTTTATTGCCGTTTAAGGCGATAAGGTTCTTTATTAGGGGCATAAGAAAACGGAAGGGAAAGGAATAAGGAAAAGGCGGCTGATACGAGACGCACCAGCCGCCGAAAAGATTAAATTTGCGTGATAGACAGAGTGAGACCGAGCGGTTCGAGAAGTTTAAGAAGAGTTGTCAGGTTCGGATCGGTAGAGCCTTTTTCCGTGCGGGCGATACAAGGCTGGGCAATGCCGGAAAGGATTTCGAGTTGTTTTTGCGAAAGTTTCGCGTTTTTGCGGACTTTCACGAGTTCTTCCAAAAGTCGTTGTTTATAGACTTCGATATTGTCCGGCGGTTCGCAGGGAGCACCCTGTTCATAAATGCCGTCTGCGGAAAGATCAAGGTTATCGTTCCAAACGATACCGTAGCCGCCCACGTCTATTCTCGCCTGTTCGTAAAGACCTTCGGTTTCCACGAGAGCCTTAAAAGGCGGGTATTTTTTGATAAGCGGTTTAATGTCGAATTTCTTATATTCGTCGGTAGAAAAGCCAACGAGCAAAATATAATCGGGCAAAGTTGCAAGAGAAGTTATCTTAACAAACATAATTGCACCTCCTTTAATTTTATACAAGGGGAGGCAGTTCGGAAATATCTTGCGTCTCCCACATTTTCAGTAATTCGTCTTTGTGGAGATTAGTCCACTCTTTGACTAAATTGAGTGCTTTGCTCGGCAGGTCGCCCTGCAACATTTCCGTAGTCCTGATATCTATAATTCCCATGTATTCGCCGTAAACGACGTGAATATGCGGGGGATTGTGTTCGGACGCAAGGAAAAACATTTTGACGACCATACCGTAAAATCTTGAAATAACAGGCATAAGTAAACTCCTTATCTTTTAGTCAAGTAGATTATATCATATAAATTATTATATGTCAATAACTTTTAAGTTATTACATAGTAATTACGCATGAAAACCAACCCCTAAGGCAGAATGAAAAGATTTCTGCCTTAGGGGTTGGGTTGGTTTTGTTACATTTAGAAGAATCAGTATGCTCACGTATACTTTGTGCTTGATTTTGTTGTCAAAAAATAAAATAAAAATTATTAAAAGGTCGCAAACGAATGAAAAACAAAGAAATTACCGTATTGGATCAGGAAATACATATCAATAAAAACGATTATTTCTCTTTAATCGATATTGCAAAATATAAAAATGCCGAAGATCCGCGATTTGTTATACAAAATTGGATGCGCAGAATCGATACGATTCAATATATGGGCTTATGGGAACAACTCAACAACCCGAATTTTAACCGTGTCGAATTCGATACGTTTAGAAGCGAAGCCGGTCATAATTACTTTACAATGACGCCGAAAAAATGGATAGACGGTGTAAACGCTATCGGAATCATTTCAAAAGCGGGAAAATATAACGGCGGTACATACGCGCACAAAGATATTGCTTTACAATTTGCATCATGGATTTCGCCCGAAATCAATTTATATATTATCAAAGAATTCCAGAGACTCATAGCGGACGAGCAAAAGCAACTTGGCTGGACGGTAAAACGCGAACTTGCGAAGATAAACTACCGTATTCATACCGATGCCATTAAGGATAATATCATTATTCCGCTTGAAATTTCTAAAGAGCAAGCGTCTTTCGTTTATGCAAACGAAGCTGACGTT
>DBVR01000024.1:31441-31566 GCA_002308755.1 Christensenella sp. UBA1259 | reverse complement strand
TCGTATGCGATCGGCAGCAGCGCCTCAATCATGCAGTTTGCGCGATAGATCCGCGCAATGTCGGCGGTCACAAGCCGCACCGCGTCGCCCTTGCACGCTCCGGAAAACCCGAGCGCGGAAAGCTC
>DBVR01000024.1:31258-31425 GCA_002308755.1 Christensenella sp. UBA1259 | reverse complement strand
AGCTCCTTTGCAAAGCCGTGCGGCGCAAAGCACAGGACCTCGCGCGGCGCGGACAGCGTTTCGAGCGTGCGCTCCGGCAGCTCGGAAAACTGCTGCATCGCCTTTTCGTAGGCGATCCCGATCTCCGCGATATGCTTGTCCTCCGCCTCCGACTGCGAGACCGGCAC
>DBVR01000024.1:30945-31153 GCA_002308755.1 Christensenella sp. UBA1259 | reverse complement strand
GTCCCAGCCGGTAGACGTTCTTCCGCACCTTCGGCTGCGGACTCTTCATGAGCGCGGCAAGCAGCGCGTGATCGCCCAGCGCCGCTTCGATCTCCGCACGTCCCTGCTTGGTCTTTGCAAGCGTGCAAAGCGCCGACAGCGCTTCGGTCGCGGTCTCGCCGTTCAGTTGTGCAACGAGATCGGCCGCCGTCATGCGTTCGCCGCTTCG
>DBVR01000024.1:0-30934 GCA_002308755.1 Christensenella sp. UBA1259 | reverse complement strand
TCGGTGCCGTCGACGCCCTCGGCGTTTTTCATCGTCTCGATATAGGTCTGCCGCTGCGTATACAGCGCGGTGACCTCCTTTATGACCGATTCCGCGCCGACCTCCTCGGCCTTCAATACGCGCGCATAGCCGCGTTTTTTGAAATACTCGGCGTTCAGCTCCTGATCGCCGCGCGTGGACGCCGCGGACAGCGGCAGCAGCAGCATCGGCTTATGAAGCGCCAACAGCTCGAACACGGCATTTGCGCCCGCGCGCGACACGACGACGTCGGCAAGCGCGAACAGGTCCGCCATCTCGTCGCGGATGTATTCATATTGGAGGTAACCCTCGGCCTTTACGCTTTCGTCCAGCTTGCCCTTGCCGCACAGATGCACGACGTCAAAGGTTTTCAGAAGCTCCGGCAGCGCTTCGCGCACGGCGACGTTGACCGNNCGCGCCGAGGCTGCCGCCGGTGACGAGCAGCACGGGCTTTTTCCCGGACAGGCCGGTGAACGCAAGCGCCTTTTCGCGCGAACCCGCGTAGAGCTCCGGACGGATCGGCGTGCCGGTGTGCACGCCCTTGCCGCCCTTGACGAGCGGCACGGTGTCCGCAAACGTCACCAGCACCTTGTCGGCATAGCGCGCGTCGATCCTGTTTGCGAGGCCCGGCGTATAGTCGGATTCGTGCGTCAGCACGGGGCAGATCTTCTTCGCCGCCGCGACGACCGGCACCGACACATAGCCGCCCTTCGAAAACAGCACGGCGGGCTTCAGCTCCTTCAGGATGCGCTTTGCCTGGTGATAGCCCTTCTGCACATGGTACGGCATCGTCAGCGTCTTGAGGCTTGCGTAGCGGCGCAGCTTGCCGGAGTCGATCTCGTGATACGTCACGCCCTCGACCGGCTTCAGCAGGTCCTTTTCCATGCCGGACGTGCCGATGTAGTGGATGTCCCATTCGCTGCGGTCAAGCTTTTCGATCAGCGCAAGGTTCGGCGTGACGTGTCCCGCCGTGCCGCCGCCCGTAAGTATTATCGTAGTCATACGATATAATATGCGTGAAACGCGGCGAAGGTATACAGAGAATAAACAATCGCGGAAAAATAAAAAACTCCCCGACCTCACGATCGGGGAGTTGTGTTTTTAACGAACGTTATTCGGTTTTATCGGAGTCGTCCGATTCCTGCGGCTTTTCTTCTTCGCCGAAGTCCTGAACTTCGCCGTAGACGTAGGCGTCGTTTTCCGTTTCTTCTTTTATTTCTTCCGTGGGTTCTTCGACCTGCGGTTCTTCGGTTTCTTGCACGGGTTCTTCCTGTATTTTCTTCGCGGGTTCGTCTTTTACCTTTTCCGCTTTCGCCTTGCTTTCCTTTATCGCCTTTTGCGCCGCGGTTCTGCTGGAAACTTTGTAGTGCGATCTCGCGTCGTTCTTGTTGGCTATGTGTTTTCTTCTGACGTTCTTGATGATGAGCGCGGCTATCGCAAGCAACAGCGCGACCGCAAGCAGTACCGAAGAGAAGGAGAACCAGAAACTCGAAGAATCGGTCTTTGCGCCGCAGCCGCTGCCTTCCTCGTCGCCCTCGTCTATGCTGTCGTAAGGATCGCTTATTACGGGATCTACCGTGTTATATACGGCGTAAATATCGGTGGAACTTTCCGCCCAGATATATTTCGGCGAGTAGGATACCGCCTGGTCGGGGTATTCTGCGTTGAACTGTTCTTCGGTCTCGGTAAGTTCTCTCGTGTAAGAGATAAGCGTGAGTTCGTCTCTTCCTATGTCGTAAAGCGGGTTGCCCGACTTACTGAAAGCCGAAGCCTGCGAAGACGGTTCGGAAAATCCCGACGAAACGCTTACCGTGATGCCGTTTACAAAAACGTAGCCTTGCGACGCGGTGGCGTCGTTTCCATCCCTGCCGCCGTTCCATACTTCCACGCGGAAGTTCTTCGCCGAAGCGCCGTTCGCGATATAGAAACTTACCGTAACGAATCCGTCGACGGCTTTTGTCATTTCTTCCGCGGATAAGATTATCTGCAATTTATGATCTTCCGCCTTAACGGTCTCGCCGTTTAAGGTAAAGTCCGCAAATTCCATAACGGTCTTGTCTGCCTTCGACGTATCGACTATATAGATATACGCCTTGGCGTCGCCTGTAACTCTTACTTTTGCGGAAACTTTCGCGTACGCGCTTGCGTTTATCGTTTTGGAAGCGCCTATAAAGCCGTAATGGTCGGCGTTCTTGTTGTAGATAACTATGGGTTGGATATCGTCTTCGCCGTTATAGGCGTCGCCGAGATTCGCCGCAAGGTTCGCGTCCGCATAGCCCGCGAGATATTTGGTATTGATAAGTCCCGCGTACCCGTCTTCGCCGCCGAAATCGGTTCTCGTGTTGACTGCCGTTTCCAGATTGCTGCCTTCGGTCTCCTCCTTGATATAGGCGTGATTCGAAACTATACCGAAGTAATCTTTCACGGGCGACGGGCTGTGGGTGATGGTTCCGACGTTCCCGCCTGCGGGATAAAGACCGTAAGTCGACGTATCGGACTGTTCGCTGTAATCGGCGGTGTAGCCAGCGTAAAGCGATTGCGTGGCGTCCGCCCCGTCGGAGAAGAAATGATATATTCTGTGTTCCGCGCTTTCTTCGTCGTGATCCAAAGTGCCCGTGGCGATTTTAAGGTCTTTAAGTACGACCGTGCCCGAAGCGAAAGCCTGTGCACTCTTAACGGAGTTGATATCGTTGGGACCCACCACTATTTCGAGACGGAACTTTCTGTCGCCGACCTTAAAGTTATTCTTTACGAGTATGGTCGCGGAAGTAAATTCGCCTTCCTTATTTACGGAAGAGAAAGACGCCGCCGCGGCGCGTTTTTCCACCGTTTCGCCCGAGATATCGAAAATATCCACGGTAACGTCGGTAGAACCGAGAGTCTTTAAGCGGTTGGAGATAAGGAAGGTAACGAGTGCGTAACTGTTGGCGGCGACCGTAAATTCTTCGTTGCCCGCTACTTTTAAAGTACCGCTTGCCCTGTTAAGGGTAAGGGTAACGTCGTTACCGCTGATTTCGGCGGCGACGGTACTGTCGTCGCCCACCAGGGTTTTACTGGTTATATTTTCGACGCCTTCCTTTACGTTGGAAACGGTGTAACCGAAATCGCCGGCAAACGCTTTGGGTGTAAAGAACGCCGCTACGCTGCCTGCTATACTCATATCGTAGAGATAGTAAACCGTTCTGTTTGCCTGTTCGCCGTCTAATACGTATTCGGGGGAGTCTTCTCCGCCGAGAACGAAGCCTTGAGTGTCGTTAACGGTTTTACCTGCTATCTCCGCGTCGAAATCTTCTATTTTTTCAACTTCAATGCCGTCGAAGAAAGCCGTGCCTTCGGCAAAGTTCAGTCCTTCGGTGGCAGATCCGTCGCCGTAACCCAAACCCAATACGACGGTAAAAGAAGAAACGTAATCGGCGTCGGCTTTGAAGTACACGACGTAGTTAGTCCACTCGGTATCGGTGATATTGCTTATTTTGAACTGCGCCTGAGAATTGCCGTCTATGGAGTTGGTTATTCTTATGTTCGCGCCGCCCTTACTTAAAAGCAGAGTTTTTACCCAAACGGATATTTTATAGACTTCGCCCTTTTCAACGGACACGGTCGAAGCGGAGGTTATTTTCTGCGCCGTACCGAAACCGTAGTCGGTGTTCTTGGCGTAGTTGTTCATCATATAAACGAAAGAATCTTCCGCGCCTTCGTGCGTTCCGGGGTTTACGAAAGCGGGGGTGATATAGGTGTCCACGACGTACGTTTTGATATCTTCGGCGGTGGGTTCGTAGTTCTCGTCGCCTTTTTCGGCTCTTATCGCCGCGGTTATATCTTCGTCGGTAACGTTATTTCTGTTCTTGAAATAGTTGACGAAATCGCTGTCGCCGTAAAGGGTGGAAATGAGTTCTTTAAAAGCTATCTCACTCGTATCGACGATACCGGAATTGACGGTGGAAGACGCCGCGGAATTATCCGCCGCTCTCGACCAGCCGGTCGCCGAAGTTACGGGGAAATCGGAAAGTTTCTTGTTATACGTTCCGAACGCGAAGTCGGCGTTTGAAACGGGGGAGGTATTTTCTTCCGTATAAGAATAGGTCGTGGTGTCGGAAGACGACGAGTCGTCGGACTTACCGCAAGCGGTAAAGAAGAAACACGACGTCATTATAAGGCACACCGCGGTGAGAAGTATCAGAATACGGGTTTTGATTTTTGAGTTGCGATTGTCAGTCATAGATTCACCTTTGAGAAAAAAGTACGCTGTTATTTTTGCGCGCACAGGCGCACGATAGATTTATTATATATTATTTTAAGACAAAAATCAACCTTAATAATAAACTTTTTGGGGCTATTTTCTTTTATTCGGCGAAAAATGCCTAAAAAAAACGGAATTGCAGACAATATTTTCTATGGCAAAACCCGTAAAAGCGAAAAAAGAAACGTGGAAAAAAATCTTAACGGGGCTTATCGCGGGGCTTTTGAACGGGCTTTTCGGCGGTGGCGGCGGCATGGCGGTAGTGCCGTGCCTTACCTTTATCTGCGGCTATCCCGTAAAAAAAGCCCACGCCACGGCGATACTTATAATACTCCCGCTGTCGGTTTTAAGCGGCGTAATATATTTCACTTTCGGGAAGTTCGATCTTAAAATCTCGCTTCTCGTTACGGCGGGCGTAACGGCGGGCGGGGTGGTCGGCGCGATATTTTTGAAAAAACTCAAAAACAAGGTCGTTACCGTGATATTTTCCGTGGTTATGGCGGCGGCGGGCGTTAAAATGCTGTTTTTTTAAGGAGAAAAAATGGAATTCGGATTGATTGTTGCGGGGTTGTTAGGCGGAGTTCTCGGCGGTATGGGTATGGGCGGCGGCACTCTTACCATACCTTTACTGCGTATATTTTTCGACGTGGACCAGCATATCGCGCAGGCGGCGAACCTTATAAGTTTTATCCCCATGGCGGCGGTTACGCTTGTAATACACTTCAAAAACCGTCTCGTCGAGAAAAAAGGCGTTTTAACGATAATACTCGCGGGGCTTTTATCCTGCGCTTTGGGTGCGTACCTTGCAAGTCTTACCCCTTCCGACGTGCTTAAAAAAGTGTTCGGCGGGTTTCTGCTTCTGTTGTCCGTAGTGCAGTTTGTTTCGGCTTTAAGGGCGAAAAACTGAAAAATTTTTTGTGCATTTTGACATAGGGGAAGCGCTTACAAAAAATGCGGAAAATTTCCTTAAAATCCGACTTTTGCGACAAAACTTCCCAAAAAAACCGCGCCGTAAAACCCGTCAGCGCCCTTATAATTCAGGCAGAAAAATTTTTGATGAAAAATTGCACAAATTTAAAAAAACGACTATACAAACACAATATGTTGTGGTATAATTATGATAAATTCGGAAAATAAAGCAATTTTGTGACGGTGAATGAAGTGGAAAAGATAGGGATCATAGATTTAGGCTCGAATACCGCAAGATTATTGATAGTGGAAGTAAGCGAAGGGGGCTACTTCCGTATAGTGGATCAGTTGAAAGAAGCACCGCGGCTCGGCGAAGGAATGGAAAAGGAAGGGTTCTTAAAACCGGCAAGGATACAGGCCACGATAAGAGTCCTTAAAATGTTCAGGAAACTCTGCGACGTCAACGGGATAGAAAGAATAATCGCCGTGGCGACCGCGGCGGTAAGGCGCGCCAAAAACCAGCGCAGTTTCTTGGACGAAGTTTCGGCGACGTGCGGCATAAAATTAAGGGTACTTTCGGCGGAAGAAGAGGCGCTTTACGTTTACCGCGGCGTCATAAACAGCATGGATATACCGAAAGGTATAATTTTGGAAATCGGCGGCGGCAGCACCAAGATAATCTACTACAACAGGCGTAATCTTTTGAATTACGAAACCCTGCCTTTCGGGGCGATAACCTTAACGGAACTTTTCGAGGGTGAAAACCTTACCCCCGCGGAACAGTCGGACAAGGTGGAAGCGTTCTTTAAGGATCAGTTGGAGAGAATAGAGTGGTTAAAGACCGTCGATCCCGAAACGCAGATGATAGGCGTGGGCGGATCTTTCCGTAATCTTTGCCGTATGACCAAGATAATGAAAAAGTATCCCATGCGCACGATACATAACTACGTCGTAAAGGACGAAGATTTCGGGCACGTCTACGACCTACTAAAGACTTTGGATCTCGACAGGAAAAAGAGAATAAAAGGGCTTTCGAGCGGCAGGGCGGATATCCTTCCCAGCGCGTTCGCGGCGATAAAAGCCTTCAAAGATTATATGAATCTCGGCGACGTAGTGATATCAGGCAGCGGATTAAGAACGGGGATAATGTTCAATTACGCCGTACCGACCACCATAGACAAGCCTCTTTCCGACGTTTTGGGATTCTCTCTCAACACAATTTTGGACGAATACGGACTGGACCGTCAGCACGTAGAACACACGGTACTCCTTTCGGTGCAGTTATTCAAACAGTTAAGGGTGTTGCACAAGTTCCCGAGGCAATACATAAAGATACTTAAAATCGCGGCGTACCTGTACGAATCGGGAAAACGCGTCGGGTTTTACAACTTTGAAAAGCACAGCGCGTACATAATACTCAATGCGAACGTTTACGGCGTAAGCCACAGAGATCTCGTAATGGCGTCTTTCGTCGCGGGAAGCACGGGGATAGACGATATAAACATGATGGACTGGGCGAGATACCGCGACCTGTTAACCGACGAAGATATGGACGCCGTGCGTAAGATGGGCGTTATTTTAAGGATAGGAAACGCGCTGGATCGTAGCATGTCTTCGGTGGTTTTAGGCGTCAACTGCGATATTCTGGGCGACTCCGTAATTATGAAGACCGAACTCGACGGCGAAGCGTCTTTGGAACTCAACGCCGCTATGGAGATAGGTTCGGATTTCAGAAAGATATTCAAAAAGAATTTAGAGATACTTTAAGCGGTATAATACTCTTGCGCCGTGTTCAGCACGGCGCATATTTTTAAGGAGAATAAAATGGCGCGGGAAAAATTCGCCGTGGATCTCGGCAGCGCGTACACGAATATTTACAAACTCGGCAGCGGGCTCGTTTTAAGCGAACCCACCGTCGCGGGCGTGGAAACAGGTGAAAAACCGACGGTAAAAGTTATCGGGGCGGAGGCGTACAAACTTATCGGTAAAACGTCCAAAAACACCAAGATGGTTTTTCCCGTATTCGAAGGCGAGATAGTCAACGCCGACGTTTGCGCGGCGGTGCTTTCGGGGTTTCTGAACAAAATAAGGTGCGGGAAGATTTTAAGTCCCGAAGTGCTTTTTTCCGTGCCCTGCGGGGTAAGTCCCAAGACCGTGGAAAACTACCGCTACGTCGCGGCGAAATGCGGCATAAAAAAGGTGTGTTTCGCGGAAAGTCCCATTCTTGCCGCGTTGGGGCAAAGAATACCGCTTACCGAATCTTCGCCGTGTTTTTGCGTGGATATGGCGGGCGGGGTAACGAATATCGCCGCGGTATCGCTGGACGGCGTTATAGCGGGAATATCGGTGAACTTCGGCGGCAACAAGATAAGCGCGGACGTGATAGACTATCTTTCGGAATATTACGGCGTACAGATAGGATTGCAGACGGCGGAACGCCTTAAAAGAGAGATAGCGAGTTTAGACGAAAACGACGCGCTTTCCACTCTCGTAAACGGCAGAAACGTAGAAACGGGTACGCCTTGTTCGGTTTCGGTAAGGGCGAAAGATCTCGTAAAACCCGTAAGGAAATATTACGACAAGATAGCGGAACTTGCCACGGAACTGTTAAAAAAACTTCCGCCGGAAGTGTCCGCCGAGATAACCCACGCGGGGATATACGTTTCTGGCGCGGAGTCGGGAGTTTACGGGCTTGAAAGTTATTACGGCAAACTTTTCGGCATGAAGATAAACGTCGCCGAAAAAGGAAAAACCAGCGTCGCGTTAGGCGGCGGGATAGCGCTCGGCAACGAAGATATATTGAAGAAAATAACGCTTAAAATCGACTGATATTTCAAGCGACATATTACCGCATATTTTGGGGGTAAAGCCCAAAATATGCGGTTTTTTTTGCCGTAAAATAGTGGCAGGAGAAAGATGTGGCAAGGAAAATAGTCGTTACTTCCGGTAAAGGCGGGGCGGGAAAGACCACGGTTACGGCAAATCTCGGCATATTTTTAGCGAAAACGGGCGCGAGAGTGGTGCTGGTGGACGTGGACTTCGGGCTTAATAATTTAGACGTCGTGATGGGAGTGGAAAACAAAATAGTGTACGACGTGGCGGATATTTTAGACGGCAGGTGTCGTGTAAAACAGGCGCTCGTGCAGGATAACGGGCATAAAAACCTGTTCGTTCTGCCGTCGGGAAGTCTTACCGCATCGTCCCCCGTGAGCGGTCAGCAATTAAAACTCATAACGGAAAGTCTTTCGGAACTTTTCGACTACGTTATTTTGGACTGTCCCGCGGGGCTGGACTGCGGATTTCACCGCGCCGTCGCCTGCGCCGACGAAGCGGTGGTGGTTACCACCCCCAACCTTCCGAGTCTAAGGGACGCCGACAAAGCCGTAACGATCCTTAAAAGTTACAGGCTGAATAAAATCTCTCTCGTTGTCAACAGGGCGCGGGGCGATCTTATCATGAGCGATAAAATGCTGTTTCCGAAAGACATAGAATCGCTGCTTAAAATCCCGCTTATCGGGGTTTTGCCGGAAGAAGACGCCGTGTTTTTGTCGAGCGGTTACACTCTTCCGAAAAGTTGCGATTCCTACAAGGCGTACAAGATACTCGCTAATAACCTTCACAAAAATTCGGGGAAAATATACGACGTTACCGCAAAGTACAGCGGGTTTTTCGGGAGCATCAGAAGGAGTATAAAAAGAAGCGTATGAAATCGGAAAAGAATTACCTTCTGCGCATGGAAAACCTTATTAACAACGACAGACTCAAAAATTCCGCGGACTTTACGGAACTGCTTTCTTCCGACGTTAATAAAGTCATGCGCGAATACTTCGACTATAAAGAACAACCCGTTTTGGAAGTGGTAAAGACGGGCAACGCCTACCGCGTTACCGTAACGCTTACGGCGACGGCGGTAAGGGCGTTTTCTTCGGTGCCGCCGGATACGGCGGTGTAAAAGCGATAAAAAAAGCGTTGCGCGACCGCGCAACGCTTTTTTCAGGCGTTCCGATGCTACGAAATATGTTTTATAAACGTTGACAACCACAATATATAGTAGTATAATTAAAATACTTTATGTGCGCGCTACGGCGCGCAAAGGAGATATTATGGCTAACGTGTTGGACGTATTGAAAGAGCGCGGATTCATAAAACAGACTATCTACGAAGACGAACTGTATAAACTGTTAGGCGAAGAAAGCGTGCCTTTTTACGTCGGTTTCGATCCCACGGCGGACAGCCTTCACATAGGGCATTATATTCCCATAATGGCTATGGCGTGGATGCAGAAATTCGGGCATAAGCCCATCGCCCTTTTCGGCGGCGGCACGGGTATGATAGGCGATCCTTCGGGCAGAAGCGACATGCGCCAGATGCTTACCAAAGAAACCATAAATCACAATATAGAGTGTTTTAAGGCGCAGATGTCGAGATTCATACGTTTCGACGGGGAAAACGCCGCCGTCGCGGCAAACAACGCCGACTGGCTTTTAGACCTTAACTACGTCGATTTTTTAAGGGATATCGGGGTGTATTTTTCGGTAAACAAGATGCTTACCGCCGAGTGCTTTAAGCAACGTATGGAAAAGGGGCTTACCTTTTTGGAATTCAACTATATGCTGATGCAGGGGTACGACTTTTTGTATCTCAACAGAAAATACGGCTGTAAACTCGAAGTGGGCGGGGACGACCAGTGGTCGAACATGCTTGCGGGCGTCGATCTTATCCGCCGTAAAGAGAGCAAGAGCGCTTTCTGTCTTACCTGCACGCTTTTATTGAACAGCGAAGGCAAAAAGATGGGAAAGACGCAGAAAGGCGCGCTGTGGCTGGACGAAAACAAGTGTTCGGTGTACGATTTCTATCAATATTTCCGCAACGTGGAAGACGTAAAGGTGGAAGAATGCATGCGCCTTCTCACCTTTATGGATATGGAAGAGATAAAAGAACTGACGAAGTATAAAGACGAAAGGATAAACGCCGCGAAAGAAAGGCTTGCCTTCGAAGTGACGAAACTCGTACACGGCGAAGAAAAAGCGACGGAAGCGCAACGTCAGGCAAGGGCGGCTTTCGGCGCGGGCAGCGAAGAAGATATGCCGACTGCGGAAATAGACGATAATACGCAAACGGTTGCGGACCTTCTGGTGCTTTGCGGACAGGCAAAGTCCAAAGGGGAAGCAAAACGCCTTATAGAAGGCGGCGGGGTGTCCTTAAACGACGAAAAGGTAAAGGACGCCTTCGCAACGATTCCCGCAAAGTTAAGGGAAAATGGAGAGTTTATCCTTCATAAGGGCAAGAAAGTCCATATCAAGATAATCGTAAGATGAATTCCTATAAGACGGTAGAAGGGCTTTGCGAAAAGGTCTTTATCGTGGAGCGGTCCAAGTTTATATGCGCCGTAAAGGGCGTAAAAGGCGAAGAAGACGCTAAATCTTTCGTGGCAGAAACGCGCAAAAACCACCCTTTCGCCACGCATAACTGCTACGCCTATATCGTCGGGGACAACGGGCTTATAAGAAAGTTTTCCGACGACGGCGAACCGCAGGGGACTGCGGGTATGCCGATACTGAACGTACTTGCGGCAAAAAAGCTTTTCAACGTCGTAGCCGTGGTAACGCGTTATTTCGGCGGGGTGAAACTCGGCGCGGGCGGGCTTACCAGAGCCTACGGCAACGCCGTGGCGGAAACGGTGAATTTTTCGGCGGTAAAAGAGATGTTTCCGTCGGTGTTTTACGGGATAAAGGCAAGTTATTCCGAGTATAAGAAAATATCGCAGAGTTTAGCCCTTTACGCCGACGTAACGGCTGTTTCGTACGGCGAAGACGTTACGGCGGATTGCGCCGTAAAAGAAGAACTTTCCGAAAAGTTTTTAAGTTTTATAAAAGAAACGGCTTTCGGCGTTTCGGTAACGGAAAAGGGGGTCGGGTATCACCCGTTCGGATAATGTCGGTAATCACCGCTATAACCCTTCAGAAAAACAATAAAGAAAGGTGCAACCTTTTCGTGGACGGCGAGTTTTTCGCGGGCGTTTCTCTGGAAACGGTAATGCGATTCCGCCTGAAAGTCAATTCCGAGACCGACGCGGAAAAATTAGCCGAAATACTCGATTCCGCCGAAAAACAGGAAGCGACGGAAAAGGCGATAGCGTATTCTGCAAAGTCGTTAAAGACCAAAAAGCAGGTAAAGGACTATCTTCTTCGCAGGGGATACAAGGAAAGCACAGTTTGGTACTGCATAGACAAACTGAAAGAGTATTCGTATATAGACGACGGGGAGTATTCGAAGCGTTATATAGAAAGTACGGCGAAAACGCAGGGCAAAAGACTTATCGAATACAAACTTATGATGAAAGGCGTTAAAAAGGAAGATATAGAAAAGGCTTTCGAAAACGCCGAAACGGACGACGCGGAAAACGCCCGCAGGCTTGCCGAAAAACACCTGCGCAACAAAGAGATCACCGCGGAAAACGTGCGAAAGACGTATAAGTATCTTATCGGCAGGGGTTTTTCTTACGAGCAAGCGGACGACGCGATAAAGAAATTCAGAGCGGAAACGGACGACGGACGGGACTGAAATGGAAAGGGTTTTAACGGTAGCGGAAATGCGCGAAGCCGAACGTTATACGGAAAGCGTTCTCGGACTACCCGAAAGCACGCTTATAGAAAGGGCGGGCGTCGCGCTTGCGGACGAGATAATAAAAAGGTTCGCAGGCGGCAGGGTACTCGTTTGTGTCGGGCGCGGCAATAACGGCAAAGACGGAAAAACGCTGGCGAAAATTCTTTCGGCGCGGCACGGGTTCAGCGTGTCGGTGTTCAATGCGGAAACGGCGTTTTTCAAACTGTTCGATAAAAAATTCGATATAATCGTGGATTGTCTGTTCGGCACGGGGCTTAACCGAGAAGTAACGGGCAGATACAAAACGGCGATAGAAAAGATAAACGAAAGCGGCGCGTTCGTTATATCCTGCGATATTCCGAGCGGAATAAACGGAGACAGCGGCAAAGTGATGGGCGCGGCGGTTAAAGCCGACCTTACCATAGCCGTGCAGGAATATAAAACCGGCTTGTTTTTGGGCGACGGGATAGAATATTCGGGGGAAACGGTCGCGCGCGACATAGGTATAAGCGTCTGGACGGAAAATTGCGCGCACAAAATAACCGATAAGGACGCGGCAACGCTGTTTCCCGAAAGAAAGAGAACGTCCAACAAGGGCGATTTCGGCAGGGTGGCGGTCGTCGGCGGCAGTAAAAGTTATTCGGGCAGCGTGATACTGTCGAAGAACGCGCTTTCGGCGTATAAAACGGGCGCGGGGTATTCGCAGATAGCCGTTCCCGAATGCATTTTCAACGGCGTTATGGGGTTGGACCCCGAGTGCGTACTGACGGCGCTTTCCGACGACGGAAATTCGGTAAAATTCGATAAAGACGCGCTTTTACCGCTTATGAGAAACGACGCGATAGCGTTCGGAATGGGTATGGGCGTTACCGAAGGCGTGTACGATTCGTTGCGGTTTCTTCTCGAAAATTATAACGGCAGACTGCTTATAGACGCCGACGGGTTGAACGCGCTCGCAAAATTCGGCAAAGAGCCTTTGAAAAATAAAAAATGTCAGGCGGTACTCACCCCGCATATAGGGGAGTTTTGCAGACTTTCGGGAAAAGAAAAGGAAGAAGTGCTAAATAATCCCGTGGAACTTGCGAAAGATTTCGCGGCGGAATACGGCGTTACGCTGTTACTTAAAAACGCGGTGAGCGTTATAACCGACGGGAAAGCCGTGTATCTGAACGTTACGGGAAATTGCGGTATGGCGAAAGGCGGCAGCGGGGACGTTTTGTCGGGACTGCTTGCCGGTATGCTTTTAAGAAAAGAAGATTTGGGATTTACCGTCGCCGCGGGCGCGTATCTTTTCGGAAAGGCGGGCGATATAGCGGCGAAAACGCACGGCAACACATTTACCGTTACGGCGACGGATATAATTTCGGCTATGCCTTGCGCCGTGCGTGAAATAATAAGTTAAAAGAACATAAAGTTTCCGGTAAAGGCAAGGACGGCGATATATACGTTGAGAGCCGCGATTACCGGCAACAGCACCATAAATAAAAGGCTTTTCAATCGGTAGCGGAATATGAACATAAAGGTAAATATTCCCGTTGCCGCGCCGAGGACTGCGGTAAACAGGAGTTTCGCGTCGCTGACCGAAGAATTTTCTTCGTCGCCGAACTCCCGATCCTGTTTTTGGAATTTCAGCATAAGTATTCCGTAGAAGTTTACGGCGACGATATATACGGCTAAAACGATGTAAATGATGACGGGCATATTCAAAGTATGAGTAATTTGCGGGATTTTAACCCGAAAAGGAGATTTTTATGAAATGTATGTATTGCGGTTGCGTCGACAGTAAGGTGATAGATTCGCGTTCGACGGAAGACGGAACGATAATCCGCCGCAGAAGAGAGTGCGTCAACTGCGGCAAGCGTTTCACTACCTACGAAACGGTGGAGAATACCCCGATATTCGTCATAAAGGCTGACGGGGCAAGACAGGCTTTCAATCCCGACAAGATAAAACGGGGTATAATAAAAGCCTGCGAAAAACGCCCCGTACCCGCTTCCGCGATAGACAAACTCGTGGACGACATACAGAAAAAGATATACAATTCTTTGGTTCAGGAAATACCGAGCAAGGAAATAGGCGAAATGGTGTGCGAAGGGTTAAAGGATATAGACGAAGTGGCTTACGTCAGGTTCGCGTCTGTTTACAGGTCGTTTACCGACAGCACGTCGTTTATAAAGGAACTTGAAAAATTCGTAAACAAAGACAAAAGAAAGTAACGGGTGAACGTATGAACAAGTGGGACGAAAGATTTATGCAAATGGCGGAAACGGTGGCGGGTTGGTCGAGTTGTTACCAGCAAAACCGCCACGTCGGCGCGGTGGTTGTAAGGGATAAAAGGATACTTACCACGGGTTACAACGGCGCGCCGTCGGGGATAACGAGTTGCGCGGAAAGGGGCGAGTGTTTAAGGCGCGTAAAGAATATTGCAAGCGGTACTATGCAGGAAGTATGCTACGCCGTTCACGCCGAACAGAACGCCATAATACAGGCGGCGAAGATGGGCGTGAGTTTGGAAGGCGCGACCATGTACGTTACGCACCAGCCCTGCGTTATATGCACGCGCATGATACTTAATTCGGGAATAAAACGGGTAGTATATAAGAACGGCTATCCCGACGAATTTGCGTTGGAACTTTTCGCGCAGTCGGACGTAGAGATAATAAAGTACGAAGATTTGGAAAAGCAAGTCTGATATATTAGCGACAACAGATATGATATTTTAACTCGTCGACGAGTTAGAATACGGAGGCTTATCGAAGCGGTAAAAACGTGGCGTGTCGTGTCCGCAGGACTGCGTAGCGAAAGCGGAGCAGCAAACCGTGTAACGGTTTTCAACAATTAAATATCGAGATAAAAAGGACGGAGGCTTATCGAAGCGGTCATAACGAGGCGGNNGAAAACCGTTTGGGTGCAAGCCCACGGGGGTTCGAATCCCTCAGCCTCCGCCAAAGGTGTCCAAAACAGAACCCTGATTTTGGACGCCTTTTTCTTTTGTAATAAGCCTGATTATGCATTAAACTTAAATATTTCTCTCGTATATCCGGATGATATCACGCTGTATTATTACGACGAAGCACCTGAGATAACGAAGGTTATACCCCACTCTTTATGGATTTTTCGATCGCTATGACATTTACGATACATCGCCCGTTGCTTTAAGATATATAGGATTTATGCCGATTATATATTTTTTTGTATTGTTTTGCAAGCAGAAAAGTAGTATAATCTGACTGTAAGCGATTTTCAACATATAGGGTAAAGACATCGGGAACAATGACTGACAGGAACGGGAACTTAAAAGAAATTTGGCTTATTATAATATGCTGGATAGCGTACGTGTTTGCGCAAATCGGCAGGGATAGTTACGGATCCAACGTAACTTTGATTATCGACAAATTCGGTGTTGAACATGCGGAAGCCTCTCTACCCGCAACGTTGTTTTTTTTCGCCTACGGTATCGGACAAATTCTCGTAGGAATTTTTTGTCATAAATTCAACAGAAAAATTCTTGTCGTGTCGGCGTTGGTGCTTTCGGGCGCGATCAATCTCGTGGTGTTTTTCGGCGCGCCGTTTTTAACCATAAAATATTTATGGTTTTTAAACGGTTTTGCGCAGGCTAACTTATGGCCAGTTATGTTGCTGATAATAAGAGAGAACGTTTCGGCAAAGAGAATGACGACGGCGGGTGTGGTGATGTCAACGGCATCCACCGGCGGGAAATTCGTAGCGATAGGCGTATGCGCCGTATTCGCCATAAATACGGAACGGTTTATGTACTGTTTTTTGACTGCGGGAATATTGCTTTTATCTATGGCACTTGTATTCTTGTTCGCCACGGGCAGGATCAAAAAGCCTGAAAGAACAGAACCGCCCGAAGAGTTGCCGAGAGAAACGGCCAAACGGCAAATCGATAAAAAAAGCATCATATTATTGATATTACTCGGCGTGTTTGCGCTTAACTGTTACGCGATATCCGGTGGATTGCAGTCGTGGGTACCGTCTATAATAAAAGAGAATTTCGGTATGTCGGACTCGCTTTCGATATTTATGTCGATCCTACTGCCTTTATTCACTTTACCCGTTGCGGTAATTGCGCCTTTCTTAAATAAAAAGTTCAAAGGCAACTATATTTTGACGTCGTTAGTGGCGTTCGTCGTTGGCGGGATACTGGTCACGGGCGTGCTATTGTTTTTAGACGTTAACTGGCTACCCGTGATAATACTGTTTACTATGGAAGCGCTTTCTATGGGTATAATCTCAAATACTACGACCGTACAAGTGCCTTTAACTTTCAAGGGGAAATTCGACGCGGGATTTTTAGCGGGATACTTAAACGGTGCGTGTTACGTAGGTATGGCGGCGTCTACGTACGTGCTGGGCGTAGTGGCGGACGGCATAGGTTGGACGGGTGCCATAGTAACTCTTATCTGTATAGCGGCAATATCCGCCGTGTTGGCCGCCGTGTATCTTATATTCAACGGAAAACACAAAAAAGAAAAGGATTATGACGGACAAATTACCGGGTAATACTACACGGGGACGTCGTTCCCGAAAGTGCGAGGGGGAATTTCCGCCTTACGACACAATATGCGCAAGAGCGTTGCTTAAATTCGACGAGACGGGACTGTAATTTCTATACAATTTTAAATTTTATCTATTTATTTTCTCTGATTTGTATTGCAAAAAGCAGTCTTTTATATTATACTGAAATCATCGGGCGTAGGTTACGTCTTAAAATAAACGGAGAATACGAAATGAAAACCAAATGGACGCCTTCACAGGCAAACGAATGGTATAAAAAGTTGGGTTGGATGCGCGGTTGCAATTTTAACGGCAGCGATTGCGCAAACCGTCCCGATATGTTCCAAAAATACAAAAGCGAAGAAAAACTCGCCACGGCGGACAGGGAACTTGCGATGTGCGGGGAGATCGGGTTCAATTCGGTGCGTTTGTGGGCGGATTTCGAGACGTACTATCAGGAACCCGAGTCCTATATAGAGATTTTCGATAAATATATAGGACTTTGCGCCAAACACGGCTTGAAAGTAATGGTAGTGCTGACGCACGAAGAACATCTGTCCCGCGGGGACAAGTTCGTGCCGAAAACGTTAGGCGAACAGCCTATGGCGCTCGGGTATCACCAGAATTTTTATCCTTTAACGGAAGAAGAACTGAAACAAAAACCCTATCATTACGCCGAATACGCGGAAACGAAAGATAAGTTCTGGGAAATGATAAGAAGGACCGTCCGCAGATACGCTAACGACGAAAGGGTGTTCTGTTGGAACGTATATAACGAGCCGGGCAACGGATTGCCTTCCGAACAGGCTACCGCGGTACTTAAAGAACTTTTTGAAGTCGTGCGTGCGGAAGATCCCGTACAACCCCTTNNCCCCTTACCGCCGATATCTGGCGCGGAATAGACGACGACGGAAATCCGACGACGGAAGAAGAACGTCTGGCGTTGGAACTTTCCGACGTTATCAGTTTTCACCATTACGGTTCTTACGAAAAAATGGTCGAAATGATCAGTTGTCTAAAAAAGACGGGCAGACCGGTTTTCTGTACCGAGTGGTTGCACAGGATAATGCATAACAACGTGTTCGAAATGTATCCGCTTTTTTATATAACGGACGTCGGCAATTACTGTTGGGGGTTCGTCGCGGGCAAGATGCAGACTTACGAACCGTGGGAAGTTTTCTGGGAAAAACAGAAAAACGGAGAAGCGGACAAGTACGATTTTACCAAGTGGCAACACGACCTTTTCCGCCCGAATCTACGCCCGTACGACCCGAAAGAAATAGACCTGATAAAAAGGATCAACGAATTTGCCGATAAAAATTAAAGGGTAGCGTTATAATGCTGAGATGTTTTTCCTACGGCGACGAAATAGTTTTATTTTGGGATAAAACGGTCAAAGGTGCCTCGTTATACGAAATTTTTCTGAACGGAAAAAAGATCGGGGAAACCGCAAAGACGTTTTTCAGAATAAAAGATCTTGAACCTGAGACCGAGTACGGCGTATCGGTAGGAGTGCGTGGTCGCGGGGAAAAGACGGATATCGTTTCAGAAACGAAATGCCGTACCGCAAAAGTTAAAAAAGATATCGTCGTTACCGATTTTCCTTACCGTGCGGTGGGTGACGGCAAGACGCTTAACACCGCGGCAATACAGCGCGCCATAGACGATTGCGGCAAGGACTTCCGCGTCGTGATACCGAAAGGCGTTTTTAAGACGGGTGCGTTAAGACTGCACGACGATGTGGAATTATACGTCGAAAAGTGCGGCGTTTTGAAGGGCAGCGAAAAAAAGGAAGATTATTTACCCAAAATTCCCAGCCGATTCGAAGGAAAGGAAACGTTATGTTACTCTTCGCTTATCAACTTAGGGCATCTCGACAGGTCGGGTAAAATAAGCGTTAAAAACGTAATTATCCGCGGCAAAGGCAAGATAATCGGCGGCGGGGAAGAATTACTCTTCGATACGATCGGTATAGCGGGCGGAAATTTAAGAGAGAAAAGACGGAAGTTAAAGGCGTATCAGAACGACCTGTTTTCCGATAAGGAAGAGAAGTTCCGCAGTCGTGGCAGGCTTATAAATATAAGCAATGCAAAAGGCGTTATCATAGACGGGCTTGAACTCGGCAACGCACCTTGCTGGAATATACATATGATATATTCCGCAAACGTTGTAACCTGCGGTTGTAAGATATTTTCCAAGGGGATCTGGAACGGCGACGGCTGGGATCCCGATTCGTCGAAAGATTGCACGCTTTTCGACTGCGAATTCGATACAGGCGACGATTGCGTAGCGATAAAATCCGGCAAAAATCCCGAAGGGAATATTATAGACAAACCCGCGAAAAATATAGATATATTTTCTTGTCGTGTCAAAAAAGGCAAGAGCCACGGAGTTGCGATAGGCAGCGAAGTTTCAGGCGGAGTGAAAGGCGTAAGGATCTGGGACTGCGATTTTTCGTGTTCGTTTTTCGGAGTGCATATAAAGACGACGAGAAAGCGCGGCGGATACGTAAAGGACGTGGAAGTAAGAGACAGCAAGATATCGAGAGTATTCGTAAGGCAGGTTGATTATAACGACGACGGGGCGGCGGCAAAAGAACTCACCGAGATAAGCGATATAACTTTCGACAACGTAGATATAGAATACAATTCGGGAGATCCCAACTTCGGTTTGGAAGCGGACACGTATATATACGTAAGGGGATTTGAAGACGCTACGGATAAAGTAAAGGATATAACGTTTAGATACATCAGAATAAATAACAAGGAGAAGCTTCGCGAGTACGACGTGGACGATTGCGAAAACGTAACGTACAACGGCAAGCGTATAAAATAAAAATGTCAGTAACTCACAATAAGACCGTAGAAGACGGCGTAAAAAGTCTGTTGAAGGCAAACGGCGAAAGCGTCGGCGTAAAGTGGGAATACAGAGAGAAAAAGCCCGACGATATGACCGACAGTCTTATAATAGACGGCAAAGCGTACCCGATTTTTTACTGGAGATACGATCCGCAGGTGCAGGCGATAGCGCGGAACGCAAAGTTCAATATAGGCGGGTCGGTAAGTGCGAAGACGACGGGGCTTATAAAAAGAGAGTACGGCATCGAGGCGTATTTGTATAAGGAACTCGACGCGGCGGAGTGGATACTCGATTCGGATATAAAGAAGATAACGGCGACGCTGAACAAAAATGCGGCGGCCGTAATACTGAAAATGGAAAACGGCAAAGTGGCGACGTTAGAACTCGGCGCGGCGTTGCCGGAAGGCGCGGAAGAACAGACGCGCCACACTGCTTGGGGAAGAGAAGGTATGGAATCGACGAGAGTGGTTTCGACGAAAGTTCGTCCGCAGTCCGTATACGTTTTTACCGACAGCAAGACGCCGTATACTTATAACGACACGACGCTTGAATTATACGGTCTTACTCTCGAACAATCGACGATTGCGGTAAGCATATATAAGATGCTTACGGAAGTTACCGATTACGCCGCATTGACCGAAAGAGACGGGCAGTTACGGAAGTACATAGAGATAGTCAGAAAATCCGATATCACGGGTGAGAGTGTAGAACTATGAACGCGAATAAGGGAAATTTCAAGCCTATAAAAGTAGGCGTTATGGGGTTAAAGAACGGGCATGCCGAAGGTATGTTCAACGCTATGAAGGGAAGTCCGCTGTTTGAAGTCGTTGCGCTATCTTTGGATCCCGAAACGAGATGTAAATTCGAAGACCGTTACGGCAACGCCGACCTGTTTAAAAAGTACGATACGTTCTGCGACGACGAAGAGATGGTGAAAAAACACCCCGAACTCGAACTGTGCATATGCGGCGGCAGTAATGCGGAACATTTCCGTCAATTTAAGTTGTGTGCGGAGCGCGGAATAAACGTAGTTATGATGAAAGTTCCGACTCTGGATATGGCGGAATACGCGGAAATGCTGCGGTTGGAAAAAGAAAGCGGAATAAAGGTAAGCATAGAACTCGAAATGCGCTGGTACGCGGCGGTGGAACGTGTAAAGGAACTTATCGGACAGAACGTTTTCGGCGAACTTACGGCGATAAATGCGTACAACTATTCGCATTTTCCTATGTGGTGGAATCACTGGATGAACGATCCGAAAGAAAGTTACGGCAAAGTTGTGCCTTTAAAGCCGAATTTCAATAAATTCAGGGGTGGTGCGCTGACCGATCACCCGCACGTTTTCGATTTGATGAGATATATGACGGGTAGCGAGTTTGACAGCGTGTACGCCGAGATCGCGCCTAATATGCGGGAAAGCGCGGCGGTGGAAGATATGGTTTACGTTATCGGTAAACTTAAAAACGGCGTGGTCGTATCTTTGGATCCTTCGTACGCAAACAAGGAGTACGAACAATCGCGTCTGGTGCTGAAAAAGGACAGGTTAAGTCATTATCCGAAATCGGTTCAGGTGGAAATGCAGGTGTGCGGCACAAAAGGCGGCGCTATATGCGACCTGTATAATCCCAACACGACGGAGCAAATGCGTTTTGAAGATTTAGAGTACCGCGTGAATACGAGATTTTACGATATTTCGGGAACTCGTAAGGCGTACATGGAACGGTTTGCCCGTGCGATACGCGGTGAAAAATATACCCCCGATTTCACCCTTTCTGATCACGAAAAGACGATGCGGGTAATAAACGCGTGTTACGAGAGTATATATACGGGCAAGACGGTTAAATTGTGAAAAAATAGGATACACCGTCCTATTTCATCTCATATTCTCCAATTTTTAAGCGGGCACGAAATTCGTGCCCGCTTGAATTTTACTTTATTATGTTTTGGAAGTGGTTTTACCTATAACGAGGAACGTGTGTTCGCGAATCATAACGGGGTTGGGGATAAGTGTTTCGCAATTTCGCATAAGCAGGTCGTAGGCAGAACGCGCTATGTCGTCGAAAGAATAGGAAAAAGTCGTGAGATTAAGTCCCGAAGGCATAATGGTATCGAGTTTATCGTATCCGACGATACCTACTTTTTCGGGAACGTTTATCCTGTTTATTTTCAGAAGGTTGTAAAGGTACTCGGCGATAAGGTCGTGGTAGCAAAATATACCTATTCTTTTGGCGGGGTCGGATCTTATGGTGTTTATCAAAGAGTGATTTTTGTAGGGGTTGGAAAGGTTGAAAAACAACGATTTTTCTTCTCCGAAAGGTATATCGTGTTCATTAAGATAATCGGTAAAGCCGAGAAATCGCTGACTCCCTACGGCGTAAAAACTCGAACAGGTATAGAGAGAAGAATATCCGTATTCGACGAGATGTTTTGCGGCGTAATAGCCCGATATCCTGTTATCGGAATTGACTACGGACGCATCTTTTATGGGTACGGCGTCGTGAATGAAGACCACGGGCACGGGCAATCTTTCGTAAATATCGACGATATCGGGCGTATTGTTCTGGAAAAAAGAAATAATGCCGTGGCACCCTTCTTTTACGAGAGCGATAAGCGTATCTTTTTCCGTCTCGCCGGAAGAAAGTTTCAAGACGGGGATATTGCCGTTTTTAAGGACGGTATTATAGATGGATTCGGTTACCTTGGAAAAAAACGGATTTGTGATGTGTTTGGGGAGTATTCCTATTTTTTTCCGTTTCGATTCGAAGAGTTTAAAAAGTTCGCAGTCTTTATTATAAAGCCCGTTCATTATGAATTTTTTATTGCCTATCGGGACTATAAGGTCGTTATCGACGAGATAATTTATAATTTTAAGCGCAGACACGAAAGAAACGTCGTACCGTTTCATAAGATCTTCGGCGATCATGAACTTGTCGCCCGAAGCACCGAGTTTTCCCGACAGCAGGTCGGATCGGACTTCTTTCAGGATTTTTTGTATTTTCATAGGTGCACTCCGAAACCTTATATATTTCTATTCTATAACATACGAAACGATAAGTCAAGCAAGTGAGCAAAATATATAAAATCTGAAAATATATATAAAAATTTTTCAAATGGTGTTGAAATCGGGTGTTTTATGGTTTAGATTTAATATTGAGAAATAGTATTTCGGCAAGAAGGAGCAGGAATGATAAAACATACTTCGGTAAGTTATTACGGTTTAAATTACGTGGAGCACGCGGAGAAAGATTTCGAAGAGATGAAAGCGCACGGGTGCGACACGGTGATACTTGCGATAACCGAATTCGACATGGATTTTTGGTTTCCCAACATAAACAATATAGTAAAGGCGGCGCACAAAGCAGGTTTGCGTGCGATAGCGGATACCTGGGGGATAGGCAAATATTTCGGCGGAGAACAGGTCAGTTTGTTTTTGCAGGAAAATATCCATCACAGGCAGGTGTCGGCGCAGACGGGTGAAATTTTGAACGCTGCGTGCTTTACGAGTAACGCTTTCCGCGATTATTTTACGGGGATTTGCGTAAAACTTGCCCGCGAAACGGAAATAGACGGATTTTTCTGGGACGAACCGCATTACGCGTTACCGAGAGCAGGTACTTCCGTTGCGTACGGCGCGGGGGAAGACTGGGCTTGCAGGTGTCCCGAGTGCATGAAAAAATTTGAAGATTATTACGGCTACGAGATGCCGAAGATATTGAACGACGACGTAAAGAATTTCCGTTGGAGAGAGGCGCTTAAAACTTTGTCCGACTGTTCGAAAGCGGTAAAAGAGATAAACCCGAAACTCGAAATAACCATATGCGTACATGCGACCAACCAGTCTTACTATTGCACGGAACTTCGCGGGTACGACAACTGGGAGCAGGTTGCGGCTTGTCCGTATTTCGACGTTTTGGCGACCACCATAATAGACTGGGCTAAACCGGAGTCCTTCTTTAAGGATATAACGGAAAGGACGGTAAAGATAGCGCATAAATACGGCAAGGAAGCGGAACGCTGGATCAAGGGATACAGCGGGCAGCCGGAAGATTTTGACCAGATAGACAAGGTTGTGGATTTATACGTCGAAATGGGCGTTGACAGGCTTGGAACGTGGACCTACCGCGGGGGATACGGCACGAGTTGCGCCGCGAAAGATCCCATAAAACTGTGGGACAGGATCGGCGAAAATTATAAAAGAGTTTTGCTTAAAAAATGAAAAAATAATGAAATAGATAGAGGTAGAAAATGGAAAAGACAGTAAAAGATGCAAACGAAAAAAGGCAATTTTACGATGCGCCGATAATTTATTTTGAATCTGTAAGAAGCGGCGACGTAATTACGATGTCGGCAGACGACGGCGACAACTGGACCGGCGACGATTTTGATTGATGCGGTCGGAACGGAGAAATAAGGAGAGAAAATTATGAAAACCAAGAAAAGATTCTTTTTGCCTTTATTGACTGTGATTGCGGCGTTATGCCTGTCTTTGGGTATGGGCGGGATAGTTCCCGTTAAGTCCGCGCAAGCGACGACTGTCAACAAAGATACTTTTGCGGGCTATTTTACCGCAATCGGCGACAACGGACTCGACGCTTACGTAAACGATATATCTTACGGTACGTTTACTAATACCAACTTTTCCGGCGCGGGCGTTATGGTAGAGACCAGAAATAAGACTGCCGAACTTGTCAGTCACGAGGAAAACAATAACACCACCAACCCGATGCTTATCAATTTCCCGAACGTAAAATATTCCGCGGGCGCTAAGTTTAACGGTGTGGTCGATATTTCCGACAATACGGCAAGCACTACCTTAATAGAACTTGCTTTCCCCGGAACTAACGATAACTGGCAGAACAGGGGATTTAAGGTTACCATAGAAGACGCATTGAATCCTAATAACTATATCGCGCTGTTTGTTTGGAGTGCGTATGACAATACGGACGCGACGGGCGGTAGCGTAATAGCGGCTGCGGCAGGCACTTGGGAAGAAACGACTAAAGACGGAATGGTTGAAGTCGGCGAAACGGGTTTCGATACTAATAACTATAACGGAAACGCCATATTCAGCATAGTCGGTAGTGATATAAGCGACGGTGCGGTAGGCGGATCCGGCAAACCTAATGACGGTTGTTTCCTGAACTCCGCGGAATACGGACACACCAAAACGAGCGTAAACTTCTCGAGAACGTCCGCGAACTCCATAAAAGTGCAGTTCGACAACGCTAACGGTTCGCTTTCCATAAACGGCGTGCATATCCGTGATTTCAAAAATTTCTCCGCCGATGACACGCACTATTTCCCCGGATTTACGGGCAACAAGGTAAAACTGTCCGTAAGTATAATGAGGACGACGAGAAGGAGTACCGACGAGTTTACGAGATTCTGCGTAATGAACATAGACGGCAACGATTTTACCGCGGACGGCAGCGATAACGTATCGTACAGCGGTCTCGATTTGACGACTCCGTCTTTCAGTACTGTAAATAAGAACGTTCTCGTTTCAAACTTTGTCGCAGCCGGCGACGACGGACTCGACGCTTACGTAAACGGTATATCTTACGGCACGTTTACTAATACCAACTTTTCCGGCGCGGGCGTTATGGTAGAGACCAGAAATAAGACGGCTGAACTTGTCGATAATACGGAAACCAGCAACGATACCAACCCGCCGCTTATCAATTTCCCGAGCGTAAAATATTCCGCTGGCGTTAAGTTTAACGGCGTGGTCGATATTTCCGACAATGCGACCGGCACCACTTTAATAGAACTTGCTTTCCCCGGAACTAACGATAACTGGCAGAACAGGGGATTTAAGGTTATTATCGAAGACGCGTCGGATCCGAATAATTATATCGCGCTGTTTGTTTGGGGTTCGTATTCTAACTGGGATGCGACCGGCGGTAGCGTAATAGCGGCTGCGGCAGGCACCTGGGAAGAAACGACTAAAGACGGAATGGTTAAAGTCGGCGAAGCGGGTTTCGATACTAATAACTATAACGGAAACGCCATATTCAGCATAGTGGGTAGTGATTTACACGACGGTGCGGAAGGCGGTGAAGGTAAACCTAATGACGGTTGTTTCCCGAACTCCGCAGAATACGGACACACCAAAACGAGCATAAACTTCTCGAGAACGTCCGCGAACTCCATAAAAGTACAGTTCGACAACGCTAGCGGTACGCTTTCTATAAACGGCGTGCATATCCGTGATTTCAGAAACTTCTCTGCCGACGGCGAGCATTATTTCCCCGGATTTACTGACAACAAAGTCAAACTGTCCGTAGGTATAATGAGAACGACGAAGAAAAGTACCGACGAGTTTACGAGATTCTGCGTAATGAACATAGACGGCAACGATTTTACCGCGGACGGCAGCGATAACGTCAGTTATTACGGTATAGAAGGTCTTTTGAATATGACCATAACCGACGCTACCACCGGCGCCGTACGAAACGTTGAATACGGCAATACGTACAACGTCGGAAATTTGTTTACCGACGGCGCTAAACAGGCGGTAGGGTATATGGTCGGCAACGAACTTCACGATATAGCGGAACTTTCCGCATTGACGGTCAGTTCAAGCGAGACCTACAATATAGTTTACGCCCATTTCTGGATGACTGACGGCGCTTACGTAAGAGTTGCTTCGCCTACCGGTATAAGGTTCAAGGGCTGGTTAAAGGGCAACAACCACAACGTTGACGAGACCGTGAACATTGTGTCCGAATTCGGTATGCTGATTGCGCCTACCGATTATATAGAGAATAAAGAATTTACCGTTGAAGACGCGGCGCCCGGCAAACTGAAAGTCGTTCAGGCGACTTACAGTCTGAAAGACGGCGATAACGATACCTATTTCTTCGTAACCGTAACGGATATCCAAGCCAAGAATCTCGCGAGAAGTTTCTCGGCAAGACCTTACGTCAAAGTCGAATATTACGACGGCACCGAGGCGTATTTCTACGGCGCCTATTCCGAAGTCAACAATTCGAGAAGCGCTTACGATCTGGCAAAGACGGCGTACAATAACGGCGGAACTTCGGCGGAGGAAAAGACTTTCTTGCAAGCTAATTATATCGACAAGGTTATCGAGATAAACGAACTTGGCGAAAAGGCGTGCGACAGCGCAAGTTATACGATTTCGTCGGTGAGTTTCTCCGGCGGCGGCGACATAATATATCTGACCGTATCCGGTGCGAACGGCGCAAGATGTTTGGTTTATGACGGCGCAACGTATCATGCGGGCAGCGGTACCGTACCGGAACAAACAAATCTTGCGATGTATGAGGATGGCGGCAACCTTCTGGTAGCGTTCAAACTACCGACGAAGGGTGTAAGCGTATTGAGTCAAGGTAAAAACGTAATAAGCGGTGGGAACACCGCTTATTCCATATTAGTTCCTAAAAACGCCACTACGTTGGAAAATTATGCGGCTGAGGAATTACAGCGAATATTAAAAGACAGTTACGACGTTACGTTGCCCATAACGAGTGAATACGAAGGGGCGAATTCTAACGTAATATCTTTGGGGAACACGCAGTTCAAAAAAGACGCGAACATAACGCTGGACGCTTACGCCGCAAAACAGGGCGGTTTCAGGATAAAATCTTTCAATAACGGCGTCGCTATCTATGCGGAAGACGATTACGCGCTTTATTACGGCATGTATAGGTTTCTGGAAGAGAATTTCGGCTACAAATACTACGCCTACGATTGTCAGGTGATAAACAGCGGTTCTACGCAACCTCTCAAAGCCTTCGACTACGAAGACTATCCCGACATCAGATACCGTTCGCTGCATAGCGAGACGACCAAAAACGCCTATCATATCGGCGACGTAGACGAGAATACTATTCCCACCGAATTAAACGCGGCGTATATCAATATGCACCTTTATACGACCGGTTCGCGTTACAACCTTTACAATTCCGTTACGGGGCCGGTTTATAAGACCGGTATGTACGGCGATTCCGTTCCGCCGTTTGCTGCACAGCTTGACGACCAGAGTCTTTTGACTTACTTTTTACCCTACGATAACTCTTGGGATTACTACGCAACGGGGCATACTTACGGCACCTCGCATCCGGACTGGTACGTTCTGGATGGCGGCACTCCCAAACAGATATGTTTCTCCAAAGCGTACAGCAACAGCGAAATGTATAATACCATTTTTAACAAACTTAAAGCGGTGATTACAGTCAACCCGAACAAGACTGTTTTCGAGTTGGGCATCGGCGACAACTGGGGTTATTGTAATTGCAGTTCTTGCAGTTCATACGGTAACGGCAAAAGCGACGTGTACTTGAGATTCGTAAACAAAATCGCCAACGACGTAAAAAAGTGGCAGGCGGAAAACTGCCCGAGAAGGGAAATTTACATTATGGCGTACTCTTATATGTCGTATACTCTTGCGCCTACGGTGGAAACCGCCGCGGATAACGTTATAATCCGTATATGCCCTTACACTGCGTATTACAATAAGGCGTATAACGATTCGTCTAATTATAATGCGGAGTCAAACCTCGGCAGCGCCAACTGGCAGTCAATATTCAACAGCTGGAAGGTAAAAGCAAAACACCTCGGCGTTTGGGATTACCGTTCGGATTTTACCGATTATCTCGAACCGTTCCCGTTCTGGAAACAGCTTGAAAACAACGTAGAATACTTTAAATCTCTCGGCGTTATGGAAGTATTCGCGCAGGGGATGGGAGGTTGGTCTCATAACGTGCTGTTCCCGTTTGAAGAACTGGATAATTACGTAAGAAGCAGAATGTTATGGGATACTTCGCTTTCTTACACCACGTTAAGGAACGAATTTATAGACGCGTACTACGGTGCGGCGGCAACTTACGTTAAAAACTATATTTCGGCAATAGATACGGCTTTCGGTTCAACTTCTTTCCGTGTAGGGAAAGCCGACATTACCAGATCCAAATACAGTTCGTCTTGGGTAAGCACGGTAAAAGGATATTTCGATTCTGCCTACGCGGCGGTAAGCGGAAATGCGGAAATTACGAAACGTTTGGATTATTTATCGCTTTTCTACAGATACTTACAGGTAAAGTTCAGTTATTCGGGCGCGGATAAGACGCTTTTCAAGTCTATGTGCGCCACTCTCGGTATCGTATATGCGGAAAAAAACGTAGTTATCGCTGATCTGTAAGTTTTTACCGAAGGAATAACTATTCTGACGGGATAAATTATAAAAAATGTAAAGGAGAGAAAATTATGAAAACGAAAAAGGCATTTTTAGTATCTTTACTTACCTGTCTTGCGTTGGTGTTCACCGCTTTCGGCGTAGGCAATACGACCGCCGTAAAACGCGTTGGCGCCTTGACGGAAGACGAACAAAACACGATCGTCGGATACTTTACCGCAGCCGGCGACGTAGACACAAAGACGGGTGTGGAGTACGTAGAGTACGTAAACGGTATATCTTACGGCACGTTTACTAATACAAACTTTTCCGGCGAAGGCGTTATGGTTGAGACCAGAAATAAGACGGCGGAACTTGTCGATCACACGGAAAAAGATAATAGCACCAACCCGATGCTTATCGATTTCCCTTCGGTAAAATATTCCACGGGCGTTAAGTTTAACGAAGTAGTCGATATTTCCGACAATACGGCAAGCGATACTTTGATAGAACTTGCTTTCCCCGGAACTAACGATAACTATCAGAACAGGGGATTTAAGGTCATTATCGAAGACGCGTCGGATCCTAATAATTATATCGCGTTGTTTGTTTGGAGTGCGTATTCTAATACGGATGCGACCGGCGGTAGCGTAATAGCGGCCGCGGCAGGCACCTGGGAAAAGACCAACTTTACGTCAGGTGACGTTTACATCGGCGAAGCGGGTTTCGATACTAATAACTATAACGGAAACGCAATATTCAACAGAGTCGGTGATGATTTGCACGACGGTGCGGTAGGCGGTGAAGGTAAACCTGATGACGGTTGTTTCCTGAACTCCGAAGAGTACGGACACACCAAAACGAGCGTAAACTTCTCGAGAACTTCCGCGAACTCCATAAAAGTACAATTCGACAACGCTAACGGTTCGCTTTCCATAAACGGCGTGCATATCCGTGATTTCAAAAATTTCTCCGCCGACGGCACGCATTATTTCCCCGGATTTACGAACGACGAAGTCAAACTGTCCGTAGGTATAATGAGAACGACGAGAAGAAGTACCGACGAGTTCACGAGATTCTGCATAATGGATATAGACGAACATGATGCGAAAATCCCCGCGTCGGGACTTATCGCAAGCGGAACTACCGCTATTCCCGCGCCTGTAAGTTACAGTTTCTTTAAGGGTGAAACGGCTATCGATACTTTTGCCGTAAATATCACCGATCCCGAAGGCAACACGACGGAAAATTATTCCGACGCGACTTTCACTTTCGATAGGATAGGAACGTATGAAATAGAGTATTTGGTCAACAGTGCGTCCGTGGGATCCGCGTCTTTCGCCGTTGCGGCTAAAAACGCCCAGGACGAACTTGCCGAAGTAACTTCTTTCGAAATGTCGGACAATCTGTTCGTGAGTAAAAAGATATCTCTCGCAGACTTTACTCTCACGGCGGGTGAAGAGATAGCGATAGAGTCCGCAACCGTTAAGATCTATAAAGGCGACGAACTGATTGCGACCGAAACCGCCGACGCCGACTGGACTTATACGCTTGCAACGAAAGGAGATTTGACCTTTAAGGTTTCCAACGACAGTTTCTCGCTTGTAACTTCCGCAACGGTGCTTCCCGGACTTTATCCGAGTGCGGCGATTGAAAACGGCAGCGTCACTATCAACGGTGCGGGCGACGCGGTAGGTTTATTAGTAGGGACGAACGATTTCGTAATAACCCCCGATAAAGGATACGCGCTTGCGTCTTTGACGGTAGGCGGAGAAGACGTTACGGAAGAAGTGATCGACGGCGCATATACTTATAACGCGGAAAGCGCTGAAAACGACGTTACCTATTCGGTTGTATTCGAACAACTTCCCACCGTTACCGTAACTTTCACGGCGGACGGGGAAACGATAGACACGGTAAGCGACATATTGAAAGGCACGCTTTTCGGCGAGATAGAAGCGCCTGACATTCCCGAAAAGGCAAACTACGATATAGTAGGCTGGAATATAGGAGACGACGTTGCCATCACCGATAACGTTACCGCCGAAGCGGTTTACGCGATTAAAACTTTCACTATAACCCTTGATACCGACGGCGGCAGTCAGATAGCGGCGAAGACGTATACCGCGTTAGAGACCGTCGAAGAATTCGAAGAAGTCCCCGAAAAGGAAGGATTCGTATTCGACGCCTGGTATTTAGGAACGGAAAAATACGTATTCGGCGGCACACTCACGTCCGATATAACTCTTACGGCAAGATATAACGTTAAGAAATTGACTGTAACCGTTAAGAGTGCGGATTTTGACGATGTGGTTCTCACGATAGACTATAACACGGCGGTTTCCGCCGATAAACTCGGCGAAAAATCCGGCTACGAATTCAAAGGCTTATTTACCGACGAAGGACTCACCAAAGCGTATAACGGAGAAAATATAACCGC
This sequence comes from Christensenella sp. UBA1259, assembly GCA_002308755.1. Classification (GTDB taxonomy): domain Bacteria; phylum Bacillota; class Clostridia; order Christensenellales; family Borkfalkiaceae; genus UBA1259. The sequence continues at coordinate 202 of DBVR01000024.1, read as the reverse complement.
TGATACGACTTTGTATGCGTCTTACGCCAAAAAGTCCGGTTGCGGCGGTAACATTTTGGGCAGCGGATTCGAGTTCGTCTCGTTGGTAACGCTTATCGCGGCGGTATTAATCGTAGTATCGAAGAACAGAAAAGCGAAACAGAATTAAAAACGATACGGAAAAAGCAAACTGATCAAGGCAGAGAAATAGGATACCGTCCTG